>JBDTXA010000194.1:0-5894 GCA_040006415.1 Rhodanobacter sp. | reverse complement strand
CTAGTTTCGCACCCGGGAACCGCAAACCACGTTTTACAAGGAGCGCCACATGAAAACGCGTTTGAGCTTGTTGATTGCAGCAGCGGTCATTGGTATGTCGGCCGGACCGGTGATGGCGCAATCCCATGGCCAGGATCGTGACGACCAAGGTCATTACGACAAGCAAGACAAGCACGACGACAAGCACTACGACAGGCATCAGGACAAGCATCACGACCGATACGATCGTCACGATGACCATCGCTATTCCGGCATGCATGATCGCGGTCGCCACGAAGGCTGGTACAAGCGCGGCGGGCACGTGCCACAGGAATATCGCGGCGGTCGCTACGTGGTGAATGACTGGCATCGCGAGCATCTGCGCCAGCCGCCCCGCGGCTATCACTGGGTGCGCAGCGACAACGGTGACTTCCTGCTGATCGCCGTAGCCACAGGCGTCATCACCGACCTGCTGCTGCATCATTGATCCGCAGCGTCTCGTTATTCGATAACCACAAGCCCCGTCGTTCGCGACGGGGCTTTATCGAAGATCAGCCAAGCACATCGTGCGAATGTGCAGATGAGAGCCATTGCGGAAAAGGCGTCACTGGCGCGGGAGGGGTGGCGGGAAGCTGCAATTGCTTTTGCCACACACCGACATCCCACCACTGGCCCAGCTTGTATCCGCACTGGCGCCACACACCTGCAGCTTCAAAGCCTATCGCCTCGTGCATCGCCACGCTCACGGTTCCGGGCAGGGTGATCACGCCGACAGCCTGGTTAAAGCCCTGCCGACGCATGACCTCCAGCAGCACGTCGTAAAGCCTGCGGGCAATGCCGCGGCGCTGACTGTCGGCACGCACGTAGATCGAGGTTTCGGCGATCCAGTCGTAGGCAGCGCGTTCGCGGAAACGTCCGGCGTAGGCGTAGGCGAGGATCTCGCCTGCATCCTCCCAGATCAGCCACGGATAGTGCTGAAGTCGTGCACGCAGGCGTTCACGCATCGCCTCGACACCGGGCAACACAGTTTCAAACGTGGCCACACCGTCGAGGACGGAGGGCGCGTAGATGTCATGGATCGCCTGAGCGTCGTGATCGTGGGCAGGGCGGATCATCGGTGCAGGTAGCTCAGCATTTTAGATATTTCCAGTTTCGCAGCTTGCCTTCGGCAAGCCAGGTCAGGGTGTCGGCGACGCGTTTCTGGCGAGTGGTGTCCGTCTTCGCCTCGTTGATCCAGTTGACGTACTCGCGCTGCGCGCCTGGGCCAAAACCTTCATACGTCTTGCGTGCCGTGGCGTGCTTTTTCTGCGCAAGCAACATCGCCACGTCCTCGGGGAGTTCCGGCGGCGACTTTGTACCATGCTTTTGACCGCGCCAGCTTCACTCCGGCCTCGTTCAGCGCCATCGCCGTTTTCAGGTAGCCAGCAAGCTTCATGCGTGAAGGCAGGTCCTTAATGGAAGTGATCTTGCCGAACTGGCCCATGCCGTCCTTGGCAGTCTCGCCGACTACCTGACGAGACAACCAGAAACCGAATCCGCAGTGCTGCTTGAATGCCGCCATCATGCACAGCGACGATTCCCTATAGCTGAAGAACGGCATGCTCCATTTGAGCCCCTCTTCCACTTCAGGGCACGCCGCATGCACGGTGGCGCGCAAGTGCTCGAGAATCGGTTGCGCGAATGCGGCGGACTTGCCGATATAGGCATCGATGCGAGGGTCGTTGTTCGCCATGACGTGTCCTCACAGATCACGGATGAAGTAGCGATCGCAGCCGTGATGGCCGGTGCCACCCATCGCGCTGGAAAGTGCAGTGAAGCCGCTGCGTTTATACAGCGTCTGCGCCCCATCCATGCCGGTCAGCGTCTCCAGATAGCAACGTTTGAACCCGTGAGCGCGTGCGGCCTCGAGGCAGCGTTGCATCATCGCCTGGCCAGCTCCGATGCCGCGCGCCACGGGAAGAAAGTACATTTTGCGCAATTCGCACACATCGGGCTCGCCGTCTTCCAGTGGCGCCACTCCGGCACCGCCAATGACCAGGCCTGCGCGCTCGACCACGAAGTAGCTGCACTGCGGCTGGCTGTAGGCCGCTTGCATGTTGTCCACTTCGGGGTCGTGAATGGCGAACCCGGGGCCGTCGGCGCCGAACTCGGGCATCACGCTGCGGATGACGGCGGCGACGGCCGCGTTGTCGGTCGATTCGATCGGTCGAATCTGGAAGTTATCGGTCATGGCTTCACGTCGGGAGTGCGGTAGGGGATACCGGCCTTCATCACGAAGACGGGGCGCTGCATTGCATCAATGTGCTGGCTGGGGTCGCCGCTGAAGCCGGCGAGGTCAGCATTCATTCCGGTCGCGATGCGTCCGAAATGCTTTGACTGGCGCAGGATTCTCGCCGCGACGTCGGTCGCCGCGTGGAGCGCCTGCGCCGGCGTCATGCCATAAGCCACCATCGCCGCGGGTTCGCGCCAGTTCTCACCGTGAGGGAATACCCCGACATCGCTGCCGTTGCCGATGGTGACGCCGACTTTCAGTGCCGTCTGAAAGCCCTTTTTTGCTTCGAGCATGCGTTCAGTGGGGGCACTCTTGCCCGGGACGTAGTGCTGAAAATATTCCGACGTCGCCTCGACGGCGGTGAGCGTCGGCTCGTAGGCGGTGCCGTGTTGTTTGAGCAGCCGGAACGTGGCTTCGCTCGCGCCGTAGCCGTGTTCGACGCTGTCTACGCCTGCTTCCACCGCCATGCGCACACCGGCATCGCTGGCAGCATGCACGGCGATCGGGCGCCCGATCTGATGCGCGGTGTCGACCAGTGCCTTCAGTTCTGCCGGAGTGAACGTCGGCGCGGTCTCGCCGTCGGGACCCACGCGATAATCGCCGTAGATCTTGATCCAGTCCGCGCCACGCGCAGCCTGCTCACGCACCGCAGCCATCGCGGCATCGACGCCACTGACTTCCTGTGCCCCACTGGGCAGCTCAAGATCGGGACGAAAGCCGCGCGGGCCTGGTCCGTAGCTGGCCGTGGCCACGATTGCGCGGGTGGCCACGAACAGCCGCGGACCCGGAATCAGCCCTTCGTCGATCGCCCGCTTCACGGACACATCGGCATAACCGGCACCCTCGGTGCCCAGGTCGCGCAATGTGGTGAAGCCGGCGAGCAGGGTGGACTTGGCGTGTGCCGCCGCCTCAAGCGTGCGGTAATCCTGCGGTTCGGTGAGCACCTGATCGTTCCACAAGGTCTCGTTGTAGGGATGCAGGAACAGGTGCGAGTGGAGGTCGATCAGGCCGGGCGTGAGCGTGACGCCGGGGAGATTCACGCGCTTTGCGGCAGCGGGCGCATGGATGGTGTCGGCGAGTCCAACTGCGGCGATCTTGCCGTCGTGCACCAGCACGGCCCAGCCGTCGTGAGCACGGTCGCCGTCAGCCGTCCAGACGCGATCCGGCAGCAACAGCCAGTCGCCTTTGGGCGCGATCGCCGTGGCAGCGAACACACGCAACGTGCAAAGCAGCAACACACTTGCGGCCACGCAAAGCCGCCATTTTTCTGGATTCAATCTCATCGCTTCACTCCCATGAAGCGACGATGATAGCGACGCCTTCCGGCGTCTGGCGAGTGTCAGGCGGTGGCCGTGCGCGCGCGCGTCACCCGACTGGCGGTTTCCTTGTGAAGCTGGGCGGCCAGCCAGGCGCCGGTGGCGACCAGTAAATCGAGGTCGATGCCGGTTTCCATGCCCATGCCCTGCAGCATGTACACCACGTCTTCACTGGCCACGTTGCCGGTGGCGCCCTTCGCGTAGGGACAGCCACCTGTGCCGGAGACGGCGCTGTCGATCACCCGCACGCCCTCGTCGAGACAGGCGAGGATGTTGGCCAGGGCCTGACCGTAGGTGTCGTGGAAATGCACGGCAAGCGCGTCGATCGGCACATCCTGCGCCACCGCATGAAGCATGGCGCGCGCCTTGCCAGGAGTGCCCACACCGATGGTGTCGCCGAGCGAGACTTCGTAACAGCCCAGCTCATACAGGCGTCTGGCCACGCGCACCACATCACTGAGCGGCACGTCGCCCTGATACGGGCAGCCGAGCACGGTGGAAACGTAACCGCGCACCTTGACGCCGTCCGCTTGCGCACGCTCCATCACCGGCACGAAGCGCTCGATCGATTCGTCGATCGAGGCGTTGATGTTCTTGCGGTTGAAGGCTTCGGATGCGGCGCTGAACACCGCGATCTCGGTGGCGCCGACGTCGAGCGCGCGCTCGTAGCCCTGCAGGTTCGGTACCAGCACCGGATAACTCACGCCGGGCACCTTGCGGATGCCGCGAAACACCTCGGCAGCATCGGCGAGTTGCGGCACCCATTTCGGACTGACGAAGCTGGTCGCCTCGATCGTAGTCAGACCGGTTGAGGAAAGCCGATCAATCAGCGCAATCTTCACTTCCGTCGGCAGCAGGGTCTTTTCATTCTGCAAACCGTCGCGTGCGCCGACTTCGACGATGCGGACGTGGTTGGACGAATTCATGGGAAAACTCCGGGATTGTTGTAGGAGCGCACCCTGTGCGCGATGCCTTTCATCAGGTCTGGAGAGCCATCGCGCACAGGGTGCGCTCCTATTCGGCGAAGCGCACCAGCACCGCATCCGCCTCGACAAACTCGCCTTCGGTGGCGTTGATGCTTTCGATGGTGCCGGCGCGGGGCGCTTTCAACGCCAGTTCCATTTTCATCGCCTCCATCACCAGCAATTCCTGCCCCTGTTCGACCACATCGCCGGCACTTGCCTTGACCAGCACGATGCGGCCGGGCATTGGTGCGATCACCTGATTGCCGCCGGCGGTGTCTGCCGACTCCCAGGCAAAGGCTGCGGCGCGGGCAAAGCTGTATCGCTGTCCGTTGGCGTCGTGCAGTAATACGTGCGCTGCATCGGTGTGCAGTGGCACGCGCATGGAATGACCGTCGAAACGCGCGCTGAGGCTGTCGTCGAGAAGACGGGCGCCCGTCACTTCGCACGTCGCCTCGCCATGACGCAGCCGGTAGTTGCCGTCGTGGCCGTGTGCCGCGATGTCATGCCGCTGCTCACGCAGCGTCAACGCCACGATGCGTTTTCCGGCATGACCGATGCGCCAGGCATCGGCTTGCGACCACGGGGAATTTGGATCGGCCGGCGAGCTGACGACGCTGGCTTCATCGTGAAGCAGGGCCGCGGTAGCGGCGGCAAACAGCACCGTGTGGGTGGGCTCCACATCACCGACCAGGAACTCTTCCAGGTGACGATCCAGATAGCCGGTGTCGATCGTGCCGTCGACGACAACGGGATGGCGGGCCAGTCTTTCCAGGAAACCGATGTTCGACCTCGGTCCGATGATCTCGCTCTGGCCCAAGGCATCGCGCAAGCGCTGAAGCGCCTTGGGGCGATCGATGTCGAACACGATCAGCTTGGCGATCATCGGATCGTAGAAAATTGTCACCGTGTCGCCTTCGATCACGCCGCCGTCGATGCGCACCTGTGACGACGGTTCGGGCAGCCGCAACGTCTTCAGCTTGCCCGAGCTGGGCAGGAAGTTCTGGTCTGGATCTTCGGCATACAGGCGCACTTCGATCGCGTGTCCACGGGCATGAATCTGATCCTGACGCAGCGGTAGCGCTTCGCCGGCGGCGACGCGCAACTGCCATTCCACCAGATCCAGACCTAAGGTCATTTCAGTCACCGGGTGCTCTACCTGCAGCCGGGTATTCATTTCCATGAAAAAGAATTCGGCGTCCTGCGCGACGATGAACTCGACCGTGCCGGCACCGACGTAGTCGACCGCCTTCGCCGCGGCCACGGCGGCTTCACCCATCGCCGCGCGACGCGCGGCGTCGAGGAAGGGCGAGGGCGTTTCCTCCAGCACTTTCTGGTAGCGGCGCTGGGCCGAGCATTCGCGCT
>JBDTXA010000193.1:0-5935 GCA_040006415.1 Rhodanobacter sp. | reverse complement strand
GTCGATCAGTTTCTTGATTTTGCGCAAATCCATCGGATCAGCCTTTGGTCAGTCAAGCCACCGGCGGTGGCGGGAGAAGGGTTTATGCCGCGTCGGGTTTCGGCGCCAGTTTTCGGATGGCCGCATCCAGCGCCAGCCGATAGCTGTCCCCACCGAAACCGCAGATCATGCCGAGAGCGATGTCCGACAGATACGAGTGATGCCGGAATGACTCACGGGCGAACACGTTCGAGAGGTGTACCTCGATGAACGGGATCGCCGCCGCGGCAAACGCATCACGCAAGGCGATGCTGGTATGGGTCAGCGCGCCGGCATTGCAAAGGATCAGCCGGGTACGGTCATCGCGACACTGATGAATGCGTCCGATCAACTCATGTTCCGCGTTGGATTGGAACCAGACCAGTTCATGACCGGCTTCATCTGCCCGTTCGGCCAGTTGCTGGTTGATATCGGCCAGCGTCTCGTGGCCGTAGATGTGCGGCTCACGTGCACCCAGCAAGTTGAGGTTGGGTCCATGCAGGACCAGGATTTTCGCCACAACACGTCCTGCCAGCGTCCGGACGTCCCGGAACCGGCGCAGTGTGCGCGTACCGACGAATGTTGTCCAGTTCAGTGCAGATCGACGATGTTTGGCGTAGAAGCGACATATTCCGTGCGTAAGCGTATGTCGGAACGCAGTCAGTCCGCCGTCAGACCAGGCTTGAGCCACTGCTGTACCTGGCTATCGCTCAGCGCGCCCATGTGAGTTGCCAAAATGCGCCCGTCGGCACCCACGAGCACGCTGTAAGGCAGCAATTCGGCAGTGTCACCCAAGAGCAGCGAGGTGCTGGGTGGTGAGAGCTGCCCCAGCAAGATCGGATAATTCACCGCGTGCGCGACCAGAAAGCGCCGTACGCTGACGGAATCGTCCATGGCGATTCCGATGACGCGAGGTAAACGGTCACCGACATTTTTCTGAGCGCGGGCCAGGATCGGCATTTCCTGAAGACACGGCCCGCACCAGCTGGCCCAGAAATTCAGCACCACGCGATGGCCCCGGTACTCGTTCAGCGCATGCGGCTTGCCGTCGAGGTCAGGCAGGACCAGTGACGGGACAAGCTGGCCGATCAGCGGTGAATCCATCGAAAGCGAAGCGTGCGGATGACGCCGCCCAACGTAACCGCCTGCGATGGCCGCCAGCAGCGCCAGCGTGAGGATCAACCAGTTGGTGCGGCTCACGGTCTTGCCGCCTCGGTCAGTGCCTGCTCGACCATCGAGGAGGTCAGTACGGTCGAGAGCTTTTTGCCGGGTCCGCCGTTCTTCGGAAACACCACGTAAAGGGGTACGCCAGGCGAGTGGTATTGCTGCAGGAACGCGCTGATGGCGGGATTCACGTCGGTCCAGTCACCTTTCATGTAGACCGCATGGGTGCGATCAAGCAGGTCGCGAAAGCTTTGGGTGTTCAGCACGGTGTGCTCGTTGGCCTTGCAGGTCACGCACCAGTCGGCGGTCATATCGACGAAGACCGGCGTGCCGGCGGCCCGCAGCGCGGCAAGTCGTTCGGGGCTGTAGACGATCACGCCCTGGTCGGCAATGGCGGACCGCGACGGAGGTGACACATGGGCCAGCAGAATCAGCGGTATCACCGTGGCCGCGGCCAGTACCGCAACGGCGATCTTGCTGAGGGATCCGCGTGAGCGGCTACGCTCGAACCACCACAAGGTCATGGCCAGCAGCACCATGGCCACCAGCACCAGGCCCACGGCGTCGGCACCGCGCTGGTTCGCCAGCACCCAGACCAGCCAAACAGCGGTGAGATACATCGGGAACGCCAGCACCTGCTTGAGGGTTTCCATCCAGCGTCCCGGGCGCGGCAGCAGACGTGCCAGCGCCGGCACAAAGCCGATCAGCAGGAACGGCAACGCAAGCCCGATGCCGAGCATCAGAAACACCAGCAGGGCCGACAGCATCGGTGCGGCAAAGGCGTACGCCAGAGCGCTGCCCATGAACGGAGCCGTGCAGGGACTGGCGACCACCACCGCCAGCACGCCGGTAAAGAAGTCCCCGGCCGGGCCGGAACGTGCAGCCAGGCCGGCACCGGTATTTCCCAGCGAGGCGCCAAACTGCACCACGCCCGACATCGACAAGCCGACGGCCAGCATCACGCAGGCCAGCACGCCAACCAGCACCGGCTGCTGCAACTGCGTGCCCCAACCCAGCGCGTGCCCGGCCGAGCGCAAGGCCAGGATGCCCATGCCGAGCACGACAAAGCTGATCAGCACACCAGCGGTATAGAACACTGCGTGGCGTCGTGCGGTGGCTCGGTTTTCGCCGCTTTCCAGCACGCTGACCGCCTTGATCGACAATACCGGCAGCACGCACGGCATCAGATTGAGTATCAGACCGCCCCCGAGCGCCAGCAGCAGGACCAGCAGCAGAGGAGTTTGCAGCGGGCTTGTCGGGACAGCGTCTGCCGGCGGCATCTGGGGGGCGGTCGCGGTTGTCTGACCGGCGGCCGCCACGCTGGTGGCAAGGTCGATCGTCACCGTGCGGGTCATCAGCGGATAGCACAGGCCGCCCTGTTGGCAGCCCTGGAAACTGGCTTGCAGGTGCAGCTGCTTGCGGTTACCGAGCTCGCCTTCGACCGTCACCGGCAGTTCGATCTGATCGAAATACACGGTGACATCGCCGTAGTGCTCGTCGTGATGGGCTGTTCCGGCGGGCCACGTTGGCTTCAGGTCGAGGCCTGCGGCGTCCTCAAGTTTCAGGCTGGTCTGATCGCGATACAGGTAGTAGCCCTTGGGCATGCTCCAGCGCAGCAGAAGCTGATGCGGGTTTTGTGCCAGCGCTTCGAAACGGAAGGCTTGTTCGGCGGGCAACGGCGCGCTTTCCATGCCGGCGGTAGCCGTGTCGGCCGTTTTTCCCAGCTGACTCAGTGCCGCACCCAGGGATGGGGCCGGCGGTGCTGCAGCCGCGGCGGCCACCGGCAGAGCCAGGTCAATCCGTTCGGTATGCGGCGGATAGCAGATCTTCGGATCGACTTCGTGGCAGCCCTGATACTGGATGGCGAGCTTGAGCCGCGTGGTGCCCGTGGCCACGGTATAAGGCACGCTGGCATCGATGCTGTGGTGATAGATCTCCACGTCGCCGAGGTATTCATCGTGATGCTTCGCGCCGTCGGGAAGCTGCGCGGTGCCCAACGTGACGCCGTCGCCCGGCTTGAATTTCATGCGGCCGCGGTAAAGGTAGTAGTCCGGCGCGATCGTCCAATGCAATGTCAGCACGCCCGGGGCGGAGGCGTCGGAACTCAGCCGATAGGCCTCGGTGACCGCGAGCAGATTGTCGGTGTCCTGTGCGAGCGCCGGCAAGGCAGCCAGCAACACGCCAAGGCAGACAAACAAACGTGCGGCCAATCGGCCGGCGAACAGCGATCGCATCATGACTCCAGCAGCGGAGCCCGTCGGTACGGGCAGACGATCATTATGGCTTACACGAACCTGATTGGAGTCGAGCCTCAGCTGACAGGACCTCTTCTTCAGGCACAGGCAGCGGTTGGATCCCACTCCCTCCCCTGCTTGTAGGGGAGGGAGTGGGGAGGGGTTGCTCTTGATTTACCTGACAGCAAGAGCGAACCCCTCACCTGAAGGACTCCCTTCGGTCGCCAACCTCCTCTGCCAGCAGGGGGAGGGGCGAAATCAAGCACTTCCAGCCATACCTCGTTCTCTCACAAGGTTGCGTCCAAGCAAGGTGGCGCCCAGGCCGAGAAGGGAAATGGGCAGTACCAGTTGAGGTTCGGCGCCAATCAGGCAGTCCGATCACTCGAGCGACCCGCAGTATTCCGCCACGCGGGACAGGCGGTCACATTGCGGCTGCTGAATGATCGCGCATGCCGCAGGAAACCCACGGCAAATAAGCGGCATCGCCGTGGCTGACCGGGACGGCGATCAGTTCCGGCACATCGTACGGGTGCAGTTCGAGCACACGACGGCTCAATGACTCTGAGCCGCTGGCGCGCGTGTTGATCAACAGCAGCCCCTCGCAGTCGGTAGTGATCGCGCCCTGCCAGCGGCGGGTCGAGTGCGTCTCCGACCGCCGGTGGACGCAGGCCGCCAGTTGTTTGGTGACAGGCGTTTCGGCGATGCGTTCCGCATTGGCGATATACGGGCAGGTGCTATGAGGACAGTGTCGGCCGTGGTGGCGGGTGTGTTCTTGGGTGGTCGTGAAGGCAAAGCGGGGCGCCGGAATGAACGAACGATTTCATGCGGGCCCTTGAAACGTCCTCCGGTTCACCCAATTTGCTGTTCGTTCCCGGTCAAAAGTCTTGCAGCGGGATGCTGTAGCGCTAAACTTGGCACTCACTTACTCCGAGTGCTAACAAGACCGTCCAACCGGGTCTGTAAAGCCTTGTCCCACCTCAATAAGTCAGCTGGAGTTGTCCATGAGCACACTGCGTCCGTTGCATGATCGCGTCATCGTCAAGCGTCTCGAAGAAGAGCGCGTCTCCGCCGGCGGCATCGTCATTCCCGACAGCGCCACCGAAAAGCCCACCCGCGGCAAGGTTGTTGCTGCCGGCACCGGCCTGATCATGGCCGACGGCAAGATTCGCCCGATGTCGCTGAAGGAAGGCGACACCGTGCTGTTCGGCAAGTACGCCGGTCAGGAAATCAAGATCGATGGTGAGGATCTGGTGTTCCTGAAGGAAGACGACATCGTGGCGGTTGTCGAGGGCTGATTCTGATGGGGCCTGATGGTTGAGCGCGAATCTAAAGCGCGCTTGCCAGTCGCCTTTGGCTCCTTCTGGAAACACTTTCGCAACTGGTTTCATTCTTATTCAATTTTTTTGAGGCAAAAAAATTATGTCCGCTAAAGAAGTACGTTTCGGCGAAGACGCCCGCGCCCGCATGTTGAAGGGCGTCAACACCTTGGCCAACGCGGTCAAGATTACCCTCGGTCCCAAGGGCCGCAATGTCGTGCTCGAGAAGAGCTTCGGCGCGCCAACGATCACCAAGGACGGCGTGTCTGTCGCCAAAGAGATCGAGCTGGCTGACAAGTACGAGAACCTCGGCGCTCAGATCGTCAAGGAAGCCGCTTCCAAGACCTCCGACGTGGCCGGTGACGGCACCACTACCGCCACCGTGTTGGCGCAGGCGTTCATCCAGGAAGGCCTGAAGGCCGTGGCCGCCGGCATGAATCCGATGGATTTGAAGCGCGGCATCGACAAGGCCGTCATCGCCGCCGTCGGTGAGCTGAAGAAGCTGTCCAACCCGACCGCGAATGAAAAGGAAATTGCCCAGGTCGGTACGATTTCGGCCAACTCCGACACCAACATTGGCGACATCATTGCCACCGCAATGAAGAAAGTCGGCAAGGAAGGCGTTATCACGGTCGAGGAAGGTTCCGGCCTGGACAACGAGCTGGACGTGGTCGAGGGCATGCAGTTCGATCGCGGCTATCTCAGCCCGTACTTCATCAACAATCAGCAGAGCCAGCAGGTCGAGCTGGACGATCCGTACATCCTCATCCACGACAAGAAAGTCTCCAACGTGCGCGACCTGCTGCCGGTGCTGGAAGCTGTCGCCAAGGCCGGCAAGCCGTTGCTGATCATTGCCGAGGAAGTCGAGGGCGAGGCGTTGGCCACGCTGGTCGTCAACACCATCCGCGGCATCGTCAAGGTCGCCGCCGTCAAGGCGCCGGGCTTCGGTGATCGTCGCAAGGCGATCCTGGAAGACATCGCGGTGCTGACCAACGGTCAGGTCGTGTCCGAGGAAGTGGGCCTGTCGCTGGAGAAGACCACGATCGCCGATCTGGGTCGCGCCAAGCGCATCGTCATCACCAAGGAAAACACCACCATCATTGATGGTGCCGGTGAAGCGGACAAGATTCAGTCGCGCATCGCGCAGGTCAAGGCGCAGATCGAGGAGACCTCGTCGGACTACGACAAGGAGAAGCTGCAGGA
>JBDTXA010000192.1:0-5980 GCA_040006415.1 Rhodanobacter sp. | reverse complement strand
TGCGTCGCAACGTACGTGGCGCGGAGCAGGTGATTTTCTCCAGCCACTGTCACGACGATCTGGGCATGGCCGTTGCCAACAGCCTCGCCGCCGTCAGTGCCGGTGCGCGACAGGTGGAATGCACTATCAACGGCATCGGCGAACGCGCTGGCAATGCCGCGCTGGAAGAAGTCGTGATGGCGCTGAAGGTGCGCGCGCCCCATTTCGGCGTGGACACCCGCATCGATACCCGCAAGCTGTTTCCCACCTCGCGCCTGCTGACGCAGATCACCGGGCAGGCGGTGCCGCGCAACAAGGCGATCGTCGGCGACAATGCGTTTGCGCACGAGTCCGGCATTCACCAGCACGGCATGCTGAAGCATCGCGGCACTTACGAGATCATGCGCCCGCAGGATGTCGGCATCGCCGAAACGCGGCTGGTGCTGGGGAAGCATTCCGGCCGCGCCGCCTTGCGTCAGCGACTGGAAAAACTGGGCCATACGCCCGACGACGACGCCATGGATGCGGTGTTCGCCCGGTTCAAGACGCTGGCCGACAAGAAGCGCGAAATCCATGATGAGGATCTGGAGTCGATCGCGCTGGGACACGACCCGGATGCGCTAGGGCCGTGGCATCTGCAGCAGCTGAACACGGCCACGCATCTGGGCGGCAGTGCCTCGGCCTCGGTGAAACTGCGCCATGACGACGGTCACGAAGCGGGCGAGGCCGCCATTGGCGATGGCCCGGTCGATGCCGTGCTGCGCGCGATCGAACGCGCCACCGGCAACACGCTGCAGCTGACCGAATTTCAGGTGCGCGCCGTCAGCGAAGGCGGCGACGCACAGGGGCAGGCTCAACTCACCGCGCGTCACGACCGACGCGATTGGCGCGGTCACGGCGTCAGCACCGACATCGTCGAAGCCACCGCGTTCGCTGCGCTGGCCATCGTCAACCGTATCGAACGACAGACGCCGGCCACAAAGCCGGCGGCGGTCGCCCACCTGTAACCCTCCGGAGCCCTGCATGAGTACCGCTTTTCTGTGGCACAACGGCCACATCAAACCCTGGGCTGAGGCGACCTGCCACGTCAGTACGCATGCCCTGCACTACGGTTCCTCGGTGTTCGAGGGCGAACGGGTGTATGCCACGCCACGCGGACCGGCGTATTTTCGGTTGGCCGATCACACCACGCGGCTGTTCGAGTCGGCCAGTGTGTACGGCATCGACATCGGTTACAGCCCGGCCGAAATCAACGCTGCCTGCAAAGAGCTGATCAAGGTGAACCAGATGCGCTCGGCCTACGTGCGCCCGATCGTGTTTCGTGGCGCCGGCGGCTTGGGCGTGCTGGCGCAAGAGGGCGCACCCGTCGATGTGGCGATCATGGCGCTGGACTGGGGCGCCTATCTCGGTGACGCGATCGAGAAAGGCGCCGACGTCTGCGTGTCGTCGTGGAATCGACCGGCGCCGAATACGCTGCCCAGCTGGGCCAAGGCCGGCGGCAATTATCTGTCGAGTCAGCTGATCGCGGCCGAGGCACGTCGCGGCGGCTACGACGAAGGCATCGCGCTGGGCTGCAACGGTCTGCTCAGCGAGGGCGCGGGCGAAAACCTGTTCCTGGTCAAGAAGGGCAAACTGCTGACCCCGCCGAGCAGCGCGGGCATTCTCGCCGGTATCACCCGCGATTCGGTGATTGCTTTGGCCAGCGACCTCGGCATTACCGTGGAAGAGCGCGACCTGCCGCGTGAGGCGCTGTATAGCGCCGACGAGGTGTTCATGACCGGTACCGCCGCTGAGATCACACCGGTGCGCTCGGTTGATCGCCGGAATGTCGGCGACGGCACGCCCGGTCCGATCACGCGCGCTCTGCAACAGGCGTTCTTCGGCCTGTTCGACGGCCGCACCGAGGATCGCCGCGGCTGGCTCGAATATGTGGCTCCCGCCAGCGCTGACGATGCCTGCCAGAACGCGTCGATGCCTACCGGCGATGTCCATTGCGCGCCGGCACTGAAGGAGGCCACCGCATGAGTGCACGCACCTTGCTCGAGAAAGTCTGGGACGCGCATGTCGTGGTTTCCGAAACCGACGATACGCCGGCGGTGTTGTACGTTGACCTGCACCTGGTGCACGAAGTCACCTCGCCGCAGGCGTTCAGCGTATTGCGCGAACGTGGGCTGAGACTGCGCCGCCCAGACCGCATGCTGGCCACCCTGGATCACTCCACCCCCACGCTGCCGACCAACCCTGACGGCTCGCGCCCTTACGCCAACGCCGAGGCCGAAGCGCAGGTGACCCAGCTGGAAACCAACTGCCGCGAATTCGGCGTCGAGTTATACGGCTGGGACAGCGCCGATCGCGGCATCGTGCATGTGATCGGCCCGGAGCTGGGCGCGACCCAGCCGGGCATGACGATCGTCTGCGGTGACAGTCACACTTCCACGCACGGCGCTTTCGGCGCGTTGGCGTTCGGCATCGGCACCACCGAAGTCGGCCACGTGATGGCGACGCAGTGCCTGCTGCAGCGCAAGCCGAAAACCATGGCAATTCATGTGGACGGCCCATTGCCCGCTGGCGTGGGCGCCAAGGATCTGATCCTGCACATCATAGGCACCATCGGCGTCGATGGCGGTACCGGCTACGTACTGGAGTACTGCGGTGCGGCGATCGAGGCGCTGTCGATGGACGAGCGCATGACCGTCTGCAACATGTCGATCGAAGCCGGCGCCCGCGCCGGCCTGATCGCACCGGACGACACCACCTTCGCCTGGCTGAAAGGTCGCCCGAAGGTGCCTCAGGGTGATGCCTGGGAAGCAGCCATTACGCGCTGGAAAGCGCTGCGCAGCGATGAGGGCGCCCGCTACGACCGCGAAGTGCGCATCGACGCCCGTGCGATCAAGCCGACGGTCACCTACGGCACCCATCCGGGCATGGCGATCGCGATCAACGCGCCCGTCCCCGCCGCCACCAACGCGCAAGAGCGACGCGCGCTGGCCTACATGCAGAGCGAAGTCGGGCAGCCGATGCAGGGCACCCCGGTCGATGTGGTCTTCGTCGGAAGCTGCACCAATTCGCGCTTGTCCGATTTGCGTGAGGCCGCCAACGTGGTCAATGGCCGCCACGTCGCCAGCGGCGTGCGCATGCTCGTGGTGCCCGGCTCCGAAGCGGTGCGCCGCGACGCCGAGCGCGAAGGTCTGCATCAGGTATTTCTCGCGGCCGGTGCCGAGTGGCGCGTGCCCGGCTGCTCGATGTGCATCGCCATGAACGGCGACCTGGCCCAGCCCGGTCAACTGGTCGTCTCCACCTCCAATCGCAACTTCGAAGGCCGCCAGGGCAAAGGCGCACGCACCGTACTGGCCAGCCCGGCGACGGCGGCTGCGTCGGCGATCGCCGGACGCATTGCTGATCCGCGCGAATACCTGGCCGCGCCCGCAAAGCGCACGGAGCAAGCCGCATGAAAGTCCAGGACATCGCCGACGTGCTCTTTCCCCTGCGCGCAGCGGGAGGAGCAGAGCGCGAAGTCGTCTTCCCCGCGAGCACCCGCAATTCACCTCGGTCCTCTCCGAAAACCAACGCAACAAGCGAGGAATTTCATTGATGCGCGCCGTTACCCGCCTGCATTCGCACACCGCCGTCCTGGCCGATGAAAACATCGACACCGATCGCATCATCCCGGCGCGCTTCCTCACTACCACCACTCGCGACGGGCTGGGCAAGCTGTGCTTCCACGACTGGCGCTATCAGTCCGATGGCAGTGACAATCCTGCCTTTCCGTTGAACGAGCCCAAAGCCAGTGGCTGCGCGATTCTAGTGGCCGGCCGGAACTTCGGCTGCGGCTCGTCGCGTGAGCACGCTCCGTGGGCGCTGCTCGATTACGGTATCCAAGCTGTGTTGTGCAGCGAGATCGCCGACATCTTCCGCAACAACGCACTGAAGAACGGCCTACTCGCGATCGTGGTCAGCGCGGCCGAGCACCACTGGTTGCTGGAACACCCCGGCATCGAACTGTCGATCGATGTACGCGAGCAGTTCATCGCGCTGCCCGATGGCGGCCGCATTCCATTCCAGCTCGAGCCGTTCGCCCGCCACTGCCTGCTCAACGGGGTCGACCAGCTCGGTTACCTGCTGCAGAACGACGCTGCCATTGATGCGTACGAGCAGCGCATGGAGGCCGCGGCATGAGTCGCGCTCGCCATCGCCGTCACTCCAGCGAACGCTGGGGCCGAGCGCCTTCGTCCTGCCTCGAGTCACTGAATCCCGGCGTTCGCCGGGCTGACGCGGGGGCGGGTCATGCCTTCTTTCTTACCACCCGAACAACGGACACTCACGTATGAAAGCCCACATCGTCACCTTGCCCGGCGATGGCGTCGGCCCCGAAGTCACCGCCGCCGCGGTCGCCGTGCTGAAAACCGTGGCCGCCCGCTACGAGCATGTTTTCAGCTTCGACGAGCAATTGATCGGTGGCGCCGCCATGGACGCCTGCGGCGAGCCGCTTCCCAAGGCCTCGCTGGCGGCCTGCAAGAACGCTGACGCCGTGATGCTGGGCGCAGTCGGCGGACCGAAGTGGTCCGATCCGAACGCATCAGTACGGCCCGAGCAGGGTTTGCTGGCATTGCGCGCGGCGTTGGGCGTTTACGCCAATCTGCGCCCGCTACAGGTGCATCTGGCGCTGGCCGATTTGTCCCCGCTGAAGAACGAAAGGCTGAAAAATGTCGATGTGCTGTTCGTGCGCGAATTGACCGGCGGCGCCTACTTCGGGGCCAAGACGCGCACGGAAGACGCCGCCACTGACGAGTGCAGGTACACCGTCGTCGAGATCGAGCGGGTTGTGCGAAGGGCATTCGATCTGGCACGCGGTCGACGACGCCACGTCACTTCGGTCGACAAGGCCAATGTGCTGGAAACCTCGCGCCTGTGGCGCAGCACGGTGCAGCGCGTTGCCGCCGACTATCCGGACGTGACGATCGAGCATCAACTGGTCGATTCGATGGCGATGCTGCTGCTGACCCAGCCCAACCGCTACGACGTCGTGGTCACGGAAAACCTGTTCGGCGACATCCTCACCGACGAGGCCGCCGCGCTGGCAGGCTCTCTCGGACTGCTGCCATCAGCCTCGCTGGGCGATGGCAAGGCTGGCCTGTACGAGCCGATTCACGGTTCCGCACCGGATATCGCCGGCCAGGGCGTCGCCAACCCGGTCGGGGCCATCCTCTCCGCCGCCCTGTTGCTGCGCCATTCGCTGGGGATGGAAACCGAGGCGATGGCGGTAGAGGCAGCCGTCGAACGAGTCCTGCGCGTTGGCCCGCATACACGCGACATCGGCGGTCAGGCCGGCACCGACGCCGTGCTTAATGCGGTGCTGGCAGCACTCGACGCGCACGCCGACAACGCCGAAGGCTTTCTCAGCGGAGCGCGCGCATGCGTTTGACGGCTTTCATCGTTCCCGGCTCTTTTTCTCGTTACCGTTTTCCCAGCGGACGCAGGGACGCGTCCGTTTTTTCTGTCGTCCCCTGTGTGTTTTCGGCAACGGACGGACTGCGCGCGCGCCCATGCCGCCAGGCCTCGTCCGCCTCGCCAACCTCCCAGGCAAACAGGGGACGCTTTTCTTCTTGCGCTGCGATCAGCTCCAACGCGAGCGCGTGCCTTTCATCTGCCTCACGAGGCAGCTTCATTCGGGCCATCCATGGCCCTCACCCTTCCGGCGGCTATCGCCGTGCAAATCGGCAATCCTGCCGATTTGTCTCCCCGACAGGGCGAAGGGATTCTGACCTTCGGAGATTTTTTGATGCGCAGTGACCAGATCAAGACCGGACCCGACCGGGCTCCCGCCCGCGCGATGTTGCGCGCCACCGGCTTGAGTGACGCCGACATCAGCAAACCGCTGGTGGCAGTGGTGCATACGTGGTCGAACGTCAGCCCATGCAACCTCAACCTGCGCGAACTGGCCGAGCAGGCCGCCGCCGGGATCCGTGCCGCCGGCGGCACGCCAATCGAGTTCAACACCATC
>JBDTXA010000191.1:0-5985 GCA_040006415.1 Rhodanobacter sp. | reverse complement strand
TTGCCGGCACCGCCAGCCACAAGCCGTATCTGTTCAACGCCGAGAATGTGGCCAAATACGCGCCACTCGACTGGCATAGCCCCGGCACCACCATTGATCGTTCGTACGCGGCACTGGATCGCGTCGCCCGCAACATCGAGGCCGTCGCCGCGGAGGACACCAGCGTTGCGGCACCGCCTTTGACCGAGCCGCCGCTGCTGGATCGGCCGCCGCCAGGTTTCGGCTTTACGGCGCCCGACGCGCGCTCGGTAGCGGGCCGAGATGTCTGGTTGGTGCACCCATGGGCGCTGCGACTACCGCAGACCGATCTTCCGGCAGGGACACATGTCGTAGCAATAGGCCTGGCCGAATGGCATACCGCCCGCCCCTGGTCGCAGGCGCGCTGGCAGTTTGTGGCCACACAACAAGCCGCTCTGGCAGAACACCGCTGGTTCGGAAACATCGACACCTTGCGCTGTGCACTCGCTGACGCCCGTAGCGTACAAGCCGTGGACGATCCACACGTCAGCGACGGCCTGCGGCAACTGCGCGGGGACATAATGCTGTACCCAGTTCCGCGCCTGTTCAAGCCAGTGGCCGACGAGTGCAACAGTTTCTCGCAATGGTGGCATCGCACCTCACTGGCGCTGTGATGACAAGCCTGCCCGCTGCATCTACCCGAGAAGAAAGAAGCCAGGGTCACTGAATTTCAGGCGACGTTTCACGAGCGTTGATCGATGGATGAGCCGTCACACGTTGTTGCCAGGTTTTTTGAATGAACGACGAACTTGTCGGTGTCGTCAAATAATCGTTGCCCAGATTATGATGCGCTTGTGATAGCACTCGGACACTAGTGGCGCTTACTTAAGCGCAAAACTCCCATTTTCGTCATTCCTGCTTCGCCGCCAGGTTGGTAACTTGCGGCGCCGCCATCGAGGTACCCGATTTCCGTTCGCGGAAGCCGCCAGACAAGACGCTATCAACCTCGTAGCCATTGGCTTAGACCGCTACCTGCTTTCCGTAGCTGGTGAAGCTGGCGGCGTCGCCGTACTGGTCAACGGCGCCCACTGCCAGCACATTGGGTAGATCGATGCCAGCAGGCACATCCGGCGCAAAACCAAGATTGCTATTGCTGTTGCCCGCCGCTGCCACAAACAGGATCCCGGGCGCGCTGCGCATGGCTTCACTGAACGCGTCACGCACGAGGTCCAGCGTTTTCACCGCCATCGCCGAGCGCTCCGTCGGTGTGGCACCGATGTTGTTGGCCTCCAGCGTCTTTTCAATGTCGTCAAGGCCGACCCCAAAACTCATGTTTACCACCCGCACATGCTGCGCGCGCAGGTAGGCGACGATCGCCCTGACGTTGTGCACGTACCGCTGCGCCGCCGCGTCGGTAAAGGCCGGCGGTGTGGTGTGACAGCCGTCGGAGTTCTGGCGCGCTATCAGCAACCGCGCGGCGGGGTTGCCATCCATCGCGATACCGGCGACATGGGTGCCGTGGGAGTAGTAGCCGTCGTAGAAGATGCCCGCCTCCATCAGGGGCGCCACCTGTTCGGGCTTCAGCGAGGTCATGCGTTGACGGAAGGAGGCAGCCGCGGCAGTGGCTCGATCACTGCCAACATCGGAATGGCCAATCGCCAGCTCACGCAGCTCGATCTCCCTTCCTGGGTAGAAGTCGTCGAAGCGGAGCAGCGTGCCAGTGGACGGTTTATCGTGCTCGTCAAAACTGATGCCGTGAACATCATCGATATAGCCGTTGCCATCGTCATCGCGGCCGTCGGCTTTCTCCTTGTCATTGACAAAAAGCCGCCCGGGAAACAGTGCTATGTCCACTCCTTCGTCCCATACGGCCAGCCGCACCGGCCGCATTTTCGTATCCGCTGAAAGGGTTACCGCGCGCGAGGGCCAGATATCCGCCCTGGATGCCTGATGACTTGCGATATAGCGGCCAATGACGGCGACGGTTTCCGCGTTGTAGGGCGCCAGATGTCTCAGCACTACCAGCGCACCGATGATGGCCTTGGCCTGTTCGTCGCTCAGCTGTCCGGATGCCTTGACCGCCGGATCAATCCGCGACTGAAGCGGGCCTCGGACCAAGGCGGCCACGTTGGGCGTGCTGGCGCGTCCCTTGAGGACCTTGAGCGTTTCCTGTACGGCGGGAAACGGCATGGGATCGATCGCTTTGGCCAACGCCTCCCGGTAAACCGTGAGTCAATGTTCGGGTAAGGTCGCTGCCGCTGTCGCCGCGGCGTCCTGCAGCAGACTATTGGTCAGCTTTGCTGCAGGCTTGCTCGCATTGGCGCGAATCTTTTCGCCGTAGGCGTGCTCGGCTCGAGTGTCGCCCCTCAACAAAGCCAAGTTACGCAACACGACGTAGAGAACGACCCTCGCATCCTGATCACGGATGTCGTAATCGCTCAAGGTCGCTTCGGTATCTCGGCGCACTTGCATTGCCAGTGCGTTGAAGGCGGCGGGGTCATCAAGCAGCGCCGAGGCACTGGAGGTGGTCAACGCGTAACTGTGCCTGGGCAAATCAGCCTGACTGCTGACTATCTTGCGAGTTGGTGAAGTGTTTTGTGCGCACACGCCGGCTACCAGCGCCAGCAGCATGCCACCTACCCAAAGCCGGGTATTCATCAGGTCATCCTCGGTCAACAACCGACCCCAGTCACCGATGCTCGCCCCCTCGGCCGAGGCGCCGCCGGCTGGCGCTCGCGAGCAGGTGAAAACTCGATGCCGACGCAGCCGAGTATGCACTCATTCGCTGACGCGGAATTTTCCATAAGCACTATGCGGTTTGGCAGAGGGACGCCGGAAATGTCACTGTTTTTGCCCGACGCGACGCAAGAAATCCTCTAAGCTTCTCAGATTGGCGACGTGTCCATTGGGGTCACGCGACGCAACCAGAGTGGAAGCGCCGTGCACGCCATTTTTGGACTGGAAGTGCACGATATTGCTGCCGCGAGTCTTGCTCAATACTTCGGTTACGTTGGTAGCTTCGTCCGGGTCGGTGGTGATGTAGAACGGCACGGTGACCTTGGCGGCGGCGTTCTTCATCAGGTTCTTGTCCTCAAAATATTCCCCAGGGGAAAAGCTGGCGATGGCAGTCAGCCCTTGCGGATGTGTGGCAGCAAGCAGAATGACCAGGGCTGACGAGTACGAACTCCCTACGGCGACGATCCTTCCGTAGCGTTGCCCGCGCGCCCATGCCAAAGCGGCATCAAGATCGGGCGCCGCGTCCAGATAGTCTGCCGACTTACCCTGCGCCTCTACGGTCTGGTTGTGCCCACCGAACAAATCGCCACCGGAACGCTGATCGATCGCCAGCGTGTCGTAACCGAGCTTGTTGAATCCGGCGATCAGCGAATCGTATTCGTGACGACTGGCGCGCGCCTGATGAAACAACAGAAGCACCTTGTCGTTGTGCGGCTTGGCCGTGCTCAGGGTGCCAAAGATCTCGACGTGGTCCGCGCTGTGCAAGGTTACCGGCTCAGCGGCGAATCCCAGAACGGGCAACAGCAATGCCATCAATGTACCGACCATCTTGAGTTTGCGGATGAACATGAGGCGACTCCGAGGTTGAGAACGGCAATGTCCCGGAGGCTGAAACAGCCGTCCACGACACTGTTTTGTAGCAGATTTATCCAACCACTGAGCGCCCCGCGTCGTCCCCGCACTTGGCACAGATCCGCCGATACTGGCCTGATCGAAGGCCCGTGCGAACGATCAGAGCTTACGGTTTGGTAAGCCTCTTCCCGAAAAATCTCAGGGATACTTGCCGTCACGGCTGGCCGTCTGGCAAGTGCGCATCACTACCACTGACGCCGGTTTGCCGATGCCATTCTCCGTTCAGACGGGAAGTATCCATGAGTATCAACTGCGTTAGTCCACTTTTTTTTCCGGCGTCGATTCGGCGCAGCGTTCCGCGCGGCTTTTTTGGGCTGCTGCTTGCCGCGTTGAGTCTAAGTCTCAATGCTTTCTCCCCGCCGCGGCCGGCGCTTGGGGCCCAAAGCGCCTCGAAAGTGCCGGGATCTCTGCCGCCGATCCACCACGTGTTCGTGCTGGTGCTGGAGAATGAATCCTACCCGGTCACCTTTGGCGCGTCGTCGCTGGCGCCGTACCTGTCGCGCACGCTGCCCAAACAGGGTGCACTGCTGACCGAGTACTACGGCATCGGCCACAGCAGCCTGGACAACTACATCGCCATGATCAGTGGGCAGGCGCCGAACCCGGCCACGCAAAGCGACTGCAAGACGTATATCGAGTTCACTCCCAGCGGTCCCCTCGATGCGCAAGGTCAACTGCCTGGCTCGGGCTGCATTTACCCGGCGAAGGTGCAAACACTCGCCGATCAGCTCAACCACGCGGGCCTGAGCTGGAAGGGTTACATGGAAGACATGGGCGCCGACCCCTTGCGAGAGGCGGCCACTTGCGGACACGTCGCGGTTGGCAGTTACGACGCTACCCACAAGGCCAGCGCCGCGGACGAATACGCCAACAAACACAATCCATTTGTCTACTTTCACTCGATCATCGACGACCGCGCCGGCTGCACAGCGCACGTGGTGAACCTGGCAGCGCTGGCGGAGGATCTGCAGCACGCCAGGACGACGCCGAACTTTGCGTTTATCGCCCCCGGGCTCTGCCATGACGGCCACGACGCACCGTGCGCGAACGGCGAGCCGGGCGGACTGGTATCGGCAGATCGCTTCTTGCGCACCTGGGTACCACGCATCGTGAATTCCCCGGCGTTTCGCCGCGACGGACTGCTGGTGATCACCTTCGACGAAGGTGGCGATGCGGCCGCCTGCTGCGGCGAAACGGGGCTTCCCGGTGGTCCCCAGCCAGGCAAAGTCGGGCCGGGCGGCGGTAATGTCGGCGCGGTGATGCTGTCGCCATTTATCGCGCCGGGTACGGTTTCGCACCAGCCGTATAACCACTACAGCTTGCTGCGCAGCATCGAGGATCTATTCGGCCTGGATCATCTGGGGATGGCTGCTGGTAACCAGCTGCGCCACTTTGGTACCGACATATTTACTGCCACCCCGACGCTTTCGAACGCGAAGATGTCCTCGCCAAAGGCGCACTGAGGCGAATCGCCTCGCCTCGGTCAGGTTGCCAAAGACGCGTCCGGCGGATCAAGGGCGACAAGCGATGCGTGGCCGCCGCTGGTGCTTTAAACCAAACCAAATGCGGTTATGGGTTGCGCTTGTTGGCTGGTAGATCAAGAGCAACCCCACCCCAACCCTCCCCTACAAGCAGGGGGAGGGAGCAGGAGCTAAATGCCTCCCGCCACGGTTGGCGGTCTCTGTCAACGGAGTTTTGACGCTCACCAGGTGATTGAAGGATGAAGGCGAGTACGACGGTTACGGCTACGGTGATCGGACCTAAGTGCACATGGCTACCTGCCGCGTCGACGCCGGCTTTCAGCATTGCTCGCGGCCAACATCACGACCACGGGCTGGCGAAGCTTACTTTTTGGTAATCCCCGCGGACCCGGGCTGTCATTTAAGAAATTTAACCTCGTACCACTGCTGCGCCTGGACCGATGGAAATCGGCCCGGGCCTTGCTGCGTAGTGCTTTTTTCAACTTCGAGGTTATCCCATGCATCGCCACCGCCTCCTTTGCCTGCTCATCAGCAGCGCTCTTATCGCACCGCTCGCCCATGCCGAGACATCGAAAGCGGCGCCGTCGACCGCCGCTGCGGACCAGCCACCAGCCACTTCCTCCGCGGACGCCGCCGACAAGAAGACGAGCAAGAATGGCGAACCGATCGTCACCCTTTCCGCACTGCGCGTGACCGCGCAGCTGACATCCGCCGCTACCGCGCGAATGATCCAGCAGTACGCGCCAAATATGGTCAACGTGATTCCGGCGACCATGATCGAGAAGCTGCCGGACGTCAACGCGGCAGAAGCGGTGCGCCGCATACCGGGCATCTCGCTGGAAACCGATACCGGCGAAGGTCGCTTCGTAAATATCCGCGGCCTGGATGCGGACCTCAA
>JBDTXA010000190.1:0-6038 GCA_040006415.1 Rhodanobacter sp. | reverse complement strand
AGGTGAGCCGCCCATTCTACATCGATTCCGCTTACCGTCAACACCCTTCGCGCTGCTTGTTTCGAGGTGATTTGTTGCGGTGCCCTTCGCGAAACGGGCGTCTCGTCGAAGGGGCAAGAATCATAGCGCCATGCCACGCTTCTGTGAAGGGGTAGCGTGCGTCTTTGTCATGAATATTTCACGATACGGGCGCTAGCACTCGCTAAACCACACTTCAGAGGCTCTTCGAATGTACAAACTATGGCTACTACTGCTGTCCTTGCTGCTGGCAGGTTGCGCCAACGCGACTCGTACGACCAGCGTCGGCTTGCATGGAACGTCCTTTTCCGTAGAACTGGCAACGAACGCACCCAGCCGTGAGCACGGCCTGATGATGCGGACGTCCCTGGCTCAGGGGCACGGCATGCTTTTCGCGTTCCCGCATATCGGGCCGCAAGGCTTCTGGATGAAGAACACCCTTATCCCCCTGGACATCCTCTACTTCAATGCCGATCGGCGACTTGTCTCGATGCAGCAGAATGTGCCGCCCTGCAAGGTCGACCCCTGTCCCATCTACCCCAGCGCAGCTCCAGCACTCTACGTTCTGGAGGTATCAGCCGGCACCGCTGCGCGTATCGGCATTGAATTGGGGGACGAGCTGAAAATCGGGGGCGACGTCGGCGATGTCGAGTGAAACGCGGCATCCCTGTTATCGAGAAGCTCGACGCGATAAGGAATGAGGTCTCCGGGACGCAGATTTTCCAAGGCGTCCCAATCATCTTCAAAGGGAATGAACTGCTGCATGTGATGCTCCTTGGTGATACGCCAGCGGAGTGTGCGCAGGAACATCAAAGCAGGCCGCCCGGCCAATACGCGGGCAGAATCGGGCTGATTGCGGGCGCGAGCCAGACTTCAGTCGAGTTCGATCATCTCGAAGTCATCCTTCGTGGTGCCACAATCCGGGCACGTCCAGGTATCCGGCACATCTTCCCATCGCGTTCCTGCGGCGATGTCCTCGTCGGGAACGCCGATGGCCTCATCGTAGATATAGCCGCAGACGACGCACATCCATTTACGCAAGGCTTGGGTTTCGGTGGGACTCTGGCTCATGGTCGGACTTCTTCATATCGCAGGGGAAGGGCACATTCTCGCAACTCAATCGTCAATGCGAAAGCACGAGGCCTTGAAGCCTGCAACAACTTGCCAACGAGGTCATGCATTGAATACACGTTCATCGAGCCTGGGTCAGGGCCTGTATGCCGTCACGGACGGTCCCCGGGCTGACCTTCTCGAGGTCGTCAGTCAAGCACTGGCCGGAGGCGCACGACTGCTGCAATACCGCGACAATACAGAGGACAAGGCGAGACGTCAGACTGAATCAACGGCGCTCAGGGAGCTATGTCACCGCTTCGGGGTTCCGCTGATCATCGACAATGACGTCGAGCTGGCACTTGCCGTCGCAGCGGATGGCGTACATCTGAGCGGGGATGATGTAGAGATCGACGCCGCACGTGCGGCACTTGGTCCCCGGGCGATTATCGGAATGTCCTGCCACGACTCGCTGCAGCGAGGCGAAGATGCCGCCCGCGCAGGGGCAAGCTACATCAGTTTCGGCGCTTTCTTCGCTTCGATCACCAAGCCGCTGGCACCCCGTACGCATGTGGATCTGCTGAGGCAAAGTGCCGCCTTTAACGTACCCCGGGTAGCGATCGGGGGAATCACCCCGGACAATGGCGCAGCTCTGGTTGAAGCAGGTGCGGACTTTCTGGCCGTCGTCTCCGCCCTTTTTGCTGCGAATGACGTGCGCAGCGCCGCATACCGCTTCGCCAGCCTTTACCCCTTCGATCGAGAATCTGCATGACGAATAACCATGAACTCTTCCAGCGCGCCCAGAACTTGATGCCAGGGGGCGTGAACTCGCCCGTTCGTGCCTTCAAGTCGGTCGGTGGCGAGCCCTTCTTTACCGAACGGGCGGACGGGCCCTATTTATGGGATGTCGAGGGGACGCGTTACATCGATTACGTCGGTTCCTGGGGGCCGATGATCGTTGGTCACAATCACCCTGCGGTTCGCGACGCGGTCGAACGGGCGGTGAAGAAGGGGCTATCGTTCGGCACGCCGTGCGAGGCCGAGGTCACCATGGCGGAAACCCTTACGCGCCTGGTTCCGTCGATGGACATGGTGCGCATGGTGAATTCGGGCACCGAGGCAACCATGTCGGCGATTCGGCTTGCCCGGGGCGCGACGGGCCGTAGCAAGATCGCCAAGTTCGAAGGCTGCTACCACGGTCATGGCGACAGCTTTCTGGTCAAGGCAGGCTCCGGCGCACTGACCTTCGGTGTGCCGACCTCGCCGGGTGTACCAAAAGCGAACGCTGATCTCACGCTGACCCTGCCGTTCAACGACATTGCTGCCGCAAAGGCACTTTTCGCCGAGTACGGACATGAAATTGCGAGCCTGATCATCGAACCGGTCGCCGGCAACATGAACTGCATCCCGCCGCTCGAGGGCTACCTGCATGCGTTGCGCGAACTGTGCACCGAGCACGGCGTACTGCTGATTTTCGATGAGGTAATGACGGGTTTTCGCGTGGCACTTGGTGGCGCGCAGGAGTATTACGGCGTGAAGCCCGATCTCACCACGTTCGGAAAGATCATCGGTGGCGGCATGCCGGTTGGCGCCTATGGTGGCCGACGCGACCTGATGGAACAGATCGCCCCTGCCGGACCGATTTATCAGGCCGGCACCCTGAGCGGCAACCCGGTGGCCATGGCTGCTGGGCTGGCGATGCTCGAACTGATCCAGGCTCCCGGTTTCCATGACCGCCTCGCTGCAAACACTCGTCTGCTCTGCAATGGACTGCAGTCGGTGGCGGACGGCCTCGGCATTCCCTTCAGCACGCATTGCGTCGGCGGGATGTTCGGCCTGTTCTTCAACGCCGAGAAGGTCATTGGATTCGACCAGGCCAGTGCCTGCGACATGTCATTTTTCAACCGCTTTTTCAATGCGATGTTGAAGCGCGGCGTCTACCTGGCGCCCAGTGCCTTCGAAGCTGGCTTCATGTCGTCAGCGCATACAGATGACGACATTGCCCTCACCCTGGACGCGGCTCGCGAAGCCATGAGCGAAGCACAGGCTGACTGACCGGTAAGCATGAACACGCCCAAGCCACCCACTCCCATCACCGATGTCATGCCGACGGAGGTTGCGGCCTAGCGGGCGCGCTGGTTCCACATGATCTTTAGTCACGAGGACACGGCAGGGCGCCGTTTCAAACTGTTCTGATCATGGCGATAGTGGCCAGCGTTGTCGTGACCGTGCTGGATTCCGTGCCGGACTGCACCTGCATCTGGGCGCTTGGTTTTATGCGCTGGAATGGCTGTTCACGCTGGCTTTCACGCTCGAGTACCTCATAGGTCTTGCGGTGGTGAAACGCCGCTTGCGCTACGCAGGCAGTTTCTTTGGCGTGGTGGACCTGCTTTCCGTGCTGCCGACCTGGATCAGTCTGGTGATGGTAGGCAGCCAGTATCTGCTGGTGATCAGGGCGCTGCGGATACTGCGTATTTTTAGGGTGCTCAAGCTCAGCCCGTACGTGGGTGAGGCGAACCTGCTGTGGTCGGCCTTGGTGCGTACCCGCCGCAAGATACTTATCTTTATCAGCACAATCCTGACTCTGGTGCTGATCTTCGGGGCATTGATGTATCTCGTCGAGGGGCCCGCGCATGGCTTCACCTCGATTCCCAAATCGATGTACTGGCCGGTCGTCACGATGACTACGGTGGCTTTTGGTGACATCACTCCGAAAACCGTGCTCGGACAGCTGCTGACCTCGCTGATCATGCTGGTCGGCTACAGCATCATTGCCGTGCCGACAGGCATTTTCCACGGCAGAACTCGCCTCCGGCATGCTTGCGCAAAGGAGGCTAAAGCACTGTGCGGATTGCGGGAAAACCCAGCACGACGTCGACGCCCGCTTTTGCAAGGGTTGTGGCAGCGCCTTGTCCGGCAAGGACGCGACGTCCGGATGAATTAACCCGCTCGCCTCACCAAACGCCGGTATTCGTCATCGAAGCCCACGGCTCGCGAGGTGCCAGCGCATCCCCCGCTTGCAACAACTCCACCGAAACCAGGTCGGGCGAACGCACGAACGCCATGTGACCATCACGCGGTGGGCGATTGATCACCACGCCCATCTGCTGAAGATGCGCGCAGGTGGCGTAGATGTCGTCCACGCGAAACGCCAGATGGCCGAAGTTTCTCGCCGAACCGTAATCCTCCTGCGAACCCCAGTTGTGCGTCAACTCGACTTCAGCCTCGGGGCTGTCCGGCGCGGAAAGAAAAATCAGGCTGAACTTGCCTTCGGGGACATCCTGGCGGCGGACTTCCTTCAGGCCGAGTCCTTCGCAATAAAAACGCAACGAAGCATCGAGATCGTTGACGCGAACCATGGTGTGCAGATATTTCATGCCATCATTTCCAGCAAGTGACTTGTGAACCCACATGGTAAACCTGGCAGCATCACTCACGGCGCCATGCGGCATCTCTGTTCATGCACGCAGATGCTCGCGCAGCGAGTTCGCCATGGCATCGAGTGACATCCGCGCAGCGGGCGGCGGCAATCCATCCGGATAAACACGCAGCAAACCATCACTGTCCTGGCGCGGGTGGACATGCAAGTGGAAGTGGCCTACTTCCTGGCCACCTGCTTCACCATTAGATTGCCATAGATTGAGACCGGGCATGTCGTACCGCGAACGCAGCGCCCGTGCCACGCGCACGGCAACCTGCATGATGGCGGCGGCCTCGTCGGGGGCGAGATCATAGATATCCGGAACATGCCGACGCGGCACCACCAGTACGTGTCCGGGAATGGCCTGCCTCAAATCCATGAAGGCGAGCACGCCGCCCTTATCCAGCAATAGGCTGGCCCTGGTGGCGCCCGAAGCGATCGCACAAAAGGGACAATCGACGGCGTTCATGCCGCCACAAAGTCCCGCAAGGCAAGACGCAAACGCTGCAAGCCTTCGGCGATGTCGTCGTCACAGATATTGAGCGGCGGAACGAAACGCAACACGTCCGGGCCGGCCTGCAGAAGCAGCAGGCCACGGCTCGCTGCGTGATCGAGCACATCACCGGCACGTCCCTTGTAAGCCTGCGCCAGCACGGCACCGAGCATCAGACCGCGACCACGTACCTCTGCAAATACACCCAGTTCGCTGTCGATGTCAGCCAAGCCTGCGCGCAAGGCCCGCGACTGCCTTGCGACATTCGCCAGCAGCTCCGGCGATGACAACTTGCGCAACGCGACCCTTGCCACCGCGGCGCCCATCGGGTTACCCCCAAAGGTGGTGCCATGCGCGCCGTACTGCATGATGTCGGCCACCTTTGAACCGGCCAGCATCGCGCCAATCGGAAAACCACAACCGAGCGCCTTGGCCAGAGTCACGATATCCGGCCTGACATCGCCGTCCTGCACGTGCGCAAAAAGCGTACCGGTTCGACCCATGCCGCACTGAATTTCGTCCAGCACCAGCAGTGCCTCGTGCTGGTCGCACAGCTCACGAACGCGCTGGAGAAAGCCCGGTGCCGCGGGCAGCACGCCACCCTCGCCCTGAACGGGTTCGAGCATGACCGCTGCAATGTCGCCTTTTTCAAACGCTTGCTCCAGCGCGCCCACGTCATTGAACGGCAGATAACGAAAGCCACCGGGCAACGGCTCGTAACCCTCCTGGTATTTCGGCTGCGCGGTGGCCGTCACCGTAGCCAGCGTTCGGCCGTGAAAGGAGCCGGTGAAGGTCATGATGGTTCGCAGCTCTGGCCCTCGTCCCTTCGACGAAGCCCACTTGCGCACGAGCTTGATTGCCGCCTCATTGGCTTCTGCCCCCGAGTTGCACAGAAAGACCCGTTCGGCGAAGCCGGATGCATGTACCAGTTCCTCGGCCAGACGCAGCGGCGGCTCGGTGTAGAACACGTTGCTGGCATGCCACAGCTTGTAAGCCTGGATAGTCAGCGCCTCCAACAGGTCGGGGTCCTGGTGACCCAAGGCGTTGACCGCAATA
>JBDTXA010000189.1:0-6040 GCA_040006415.1 Rhodanobacter sp. | reverse complement strand
TAGGAGCCTGTCGGGCTTTGGTGGTCGAGGCAAAAATTCGGCTGTACGAGGACAGATTTTTGTCGATTTGTGGGGCCATAGTGGTTCTATGGACCAAGAATCGGCGGAAATATGGACCGTGCAGACGGATTCGCAGACCGGCCAGCCAAAGTCCGAAAGGCTCCTAGGCAGCGATGAGTAAATCGCTTCGCTACCACAGCACCCGCAGCGCCAGCCCGACCGTTTCAATCAGTCAAGCGATCGCCGCCGGTCTCGCCCCGGACGGTGGCCTGTACGTGCCCAAATCCCTCCCCCGGCTGGACCCGAACGCGTTCGATCCCTACGGATCACTGGTCGACACTGCTGTCACGCTGCTGACACCTTTTTTCGAAGGCGACCCGCTCGCTGTCGCGCTGCCCGCGATCTGCAACGAGGCTTTCAACTTCGATGCACCGCTGCGTCACCTGCCAGCGCATCCCAACACGATGATGCTCGAGCTCTTCCACGGCCCGACCTCCGCATTCAAGGATTTCGGCGCGCGATTTCTCGCCGCATGTCTCACCCGCCTGACTCTTGCCAGCGCGCAACCGTTGACGATTCTGGTGGCCACCTCCGGCGACACCGGTGCTGCGGTGGCGGCCGCCTTTCATCGTCAGCCGGGGCTTCGGGTAGTCATCCTCTATCCCGACGGTCGCGTGTCGCCGCGCCAGGCGCATCAGCTGGGATGCTTCGGCGACAACGTCACCGCGCTGCGTGTTGCCGGCCGCTTCGATGACTGCCAGCGCATGGTCAAGGCCGCATTGAACGACGCAGCGCTGCAAGCCGACGTACCGATGTCCTCCGCCAACAGCATCAGTCTCGGCCGGCTGCTGCCGCAAATGACCTACTACGCGCACGCGGCATTAGGCTGGTGGTGCGAGCACGGCACCCCGCTCAGCTTCATCGTCCCCACCGGTAACCTCGGCAACGCCATGGCCTGCTTGTGGGCCCGTGAAATGGGCCTGCCGATCGGCGAAGTCCGCCTCGCCTGCAACGCCAACACCACCCTGCCCGACTTCTTTGGCGGCGCGGATTACCAGCCCCGCGAAGCCGTCGCCACCATCGCCAACGCCATGGACGTCGGCGCCCCCAGCAACTTCGAACGCCTGCGCTGGACGTTTCCCGACGAGGCGCAACTACGCCAGCTGCTGCACGTACACAGCGTCGACGACGACACCATTCGCCAGACCATCACCAGCCACGCGCGCGATCACGACGAAGTGCTCTGCCCGCACACCGCCACCGCGATGCATGAACTCGATCGACTGCGCGCGGCAGGGGACACCTCGCCCTGGGCTGTCGTAGCCACGGCGCATCCCGCGAAATTTGAAAGCGTGGTGGAGCCGTTGATCGGTCATCCGGTCCCAGTTCCTGCGGCACTCGTCTCGATGCTGGCGCGTACCACTCATTCACAGCCCATTTCGGCGGATGACAAGTTATTGCGGGAACGACTGGTACTCGATCGCGTCGGTCGCTGATTGACGACGCATCATGCGGCGTGATGAGCTTGATCAGGTACACAGAAAGGGAGAGCTTCATGTTGCCCATCCCATCACCAGTGAAAGGTCAAATGACAACTCTACCTATGAACTTTCCGAAGGGCACTCCGAGGAAATTGAGCACCGAGACGCGGGGAGAGCCGCATGGGCAACTCTGAAAAGACTTTCCACTGGGTGCAATTCAAGGAAGGCAAAGCTAAGTTCAGTGGCGGAATTCGCGGAGGTGATGAACGCCGTCACGAAACGTTCGCCGTTGAGCTTAAAAATACGGTTCTGTACGGCGAAATCGAAAATGTTTTTCTCCCTAACGGAAACGACTACAACATCGAGGTGATTTCCTTCGGCTACGGCATGGAAGCGAACGTAGGGAATCCCCATCCGAATGCGCGCGGCGCCTATACGTTTGCCGAATTGCAGATTATCAAGTCTTTGATTGTCCAGCTGCTTCAGGCAGGTTTACACTTTGAAGACAGGCCATCCGTCTTGACCGAATATCCCAATGCTCATTACATGGGGAAAATACTGTTTCGTGAGGGATGGGCAAACGTTCGACCCGATTCGGTGTCATGACGGACTACTCCCCGCAGATGGACAGAATCAAGGCAGCTAGATCGCTTGATGAAATCCGTGCTATCGCCAACGCATTTCCAGCCAAGGCTCAAGGGGAAGGGGCTATTTTTTATAGCGGGTGGATCGGAAACGTACGCTCGGAAGTTGTCGCAAAAGAACTCTCTCGCAAAACGGGAGTTCCCATTATCAACGATACAGCACGCGCCGAATTCCTGAGTACAAAATCGGTTGAACGGGGTATTCAGGAATCGGCCAAGCGCATTTTCATGGCGCGCGGCGAAAATCTTGAGCTGGCAAAGCATTCAAGTGAAAACTTCCTATACGGTGAAGGCAAGGCACCACCAGGGAGTCCGATATCGGTTCAACACAGCTTGTGGGGCCAAGCTTCACGTGAGTTCGTCGTCTCGGCCCACGGTCCGGTAACGGTTGTTGCAACGACGGCGAACGCTGAGCGAGTACTTGCACAGGTTGAAGTCACCACGGCACTGCAATCTACCCGAATCACGACGCTGGCGGGCCACCCCTTGTCGCACGTTCAGGCTATCCATGCGAAGGGGGGCATTGCAGCGTCACTGCATGAGGTTCAGGCGCAATTTGTGAATGCTTCTACCAGGGGCATTTTTGTGCTGCCGGACAACTTTGGAGTGACGCCAAGCCAAATATCGGTTTCTCGCGAGTTTGCCAGCGCGCTCAATCTCGATGCGTCCAAATTCGTCGGTGAGCAAGCGCTTGCGGAAGCCGGTTTCGTACGCGCATCTCTTAGCCCAACAGTAGGCGTCGCGCCCCTGCCCGCCTCGGCTGACATCGCCATACACGGTGAATTTTTTCCTAAAGTCGCCCGAGGCCTTGGCGCTGTCGGCGCCGTAGCAATGGCTTACGATGCCCATTCAACCGCCGAGCAGTACGAGGCACTTAGCGCGCAAGGCAACGCATTTGGCGCCGATGCGCTATTGCATCGCTATGAAGGCCGTACCGCCGGTGGTTTTCTCGGCGGCTTCGGCGCCGGTGCCGCATATGGTTTGGCAGCGGGCTCGGAGACCGGCCCCGGTGCCTTCCTCACCGGCGCTGTCGGTGGCGTGGTCGGCGCGTTTGCCGGCGAGAAGATCGCCACGATGGTGAACGAGCACCAGGTCAATCATCAGACTGGCACGGACGGAGTGACCTACGCCTATGAGAATGGGCAGTGGGGTCGCACGCAGCATCACATGGATCCGAATGGGTCGCACCAGGCTGATCCATACAATGCGCCCAGCTACGCATCGACCACGACGCCTGCGCCGACGGAGCAGTTGGCTCAGCTGGAATACCAGCGCATGACGGCGGTGACCGCTCTGGCGCTCGCCAATCCGGCCACGCAGGACACGAAGCACATTGATCTTGACGGCACCCAGTGGCACGCCACGCACGAGGGATGGGCGCAGCAGGTGGAAATGCCTGGCGTGCCCAATTCGTACGGTATCCCGTCCTCGATTAAGGTGGACGAACCTGCCGAAGCCAGCACGAGCGAAGTGCTGAATCAGATCGCCGCCAATCGTCAGTTCAACAACGCTCACTACGGCAAGGATGTGTCCGATGCCTACGTGATGGATTACTACGGCAAGGGTTGGAGTGCGAACGGGCCGCTTCCGGACGTCCTTACCAAACCGCTCGGGCTTCACAGCGAGCAGCACATCAAGGATCCGGTGACTGGAAATCTCTGGGATGCCACCGCTGACGGCATTTCAGCCGGGAAGACAATCGTTCGGTCGGCAGAGTATTCGTTCGCGAAACCATGCGCGCCAGCGGCGAGGAGCTGAGCCGACTTGGGCAGCTTCAACAGGCGGCCGTTCAGTCAAACGAGGTGTACGGAAGCCAGCTCATCGCGCAGAAATTCGAGGAGTCGCGGCTCGCTCAACTTCCCGAACAAACCAGTCGCGCTGATGCAATGAGTGCCGCACACGATGAGACCAAGTTTAGACGGACCTTGCATGGTCAGGCCTCATCATCTGCGCCAGCGCAGGCCGAGGAGTCAGCCACATCGAAGCCGCCCGCACCGATCACGCCTAACAGCTCCAACCGCGAAATGTTCGATGCCATGATGATGGCCACGCAGAACCTGGACGTCGATGCGATGCGCTCGGTCAGCCAGAACTACCTGCAGTCGGCTCAAGGACAGGCATGGCTGGAACAGGGGCAGCAGCTGAACCAGCAACAGGCGATGGTGCAACAGCAGGCGACAATCGCTGCGCAGCAGCAGGCACAGGCCGCGCAGGGGCCGGTGCGATAGCGATGAGGAAGGAACCTTGAACGCAGAACAGAACGAGCTTGAACCGGATGATCTTCGTGCGCTGGCGCTGCAGATGGCAGCGTTTACCCAGTTACTTGAGCAACGTGGCCAGCAGGTGGTTCAGCAGACCCAAGAGGCAGCACAACACCTCAGTCAGACGGCGAAGGGCGCTGCGGCTTCATCTGAGCGGATGACGGCCGCAGCCATTGAGCAATTCCGGCAAGCGGCGGCAGGTGCCGTTGCCGATGGTCTGCAGAGGCCGATGGAAGAGGCTGGCCGCATCATGCAGAGCGGTACCCAAAACATCGAGATCGCGACCAACGAGCTGGAGAACCGCGTTCATACCGTCGGCAAGGCGCTTGCGGCAAGTGCCTGGAAAGCATTTGTGGTTAGCGCGTTAGCGTCGTTCGCGGTCATCGGCGTTGCGGTCTACATGGGTGTGCGCACGCATCGCGACATGGCGCGCGCCGAATGGGTCGGTCTGATCAATACCTCCATTGCGAACGGCAAGCTGGCGCCATGCCACGATGAAGGCCTGTGCGCGCACATCAGCAAGAAGTGGGTTCGCATCGACCAGTAACGACGTTGGCGGCGACAGCGATCCGGCGGCTGCGCGAGGGCGCCCGGATTTTCCCGACATGAGTTGCAGCTGGCGTGGCGGGTACGACGCATACGGACGGCTGGCCGTCCATACCGCCAAACCCATTGTAGGAAAGTAATTTCAAACGAAACTGTTGACGAGCGGTTTTGACCTCGCGTATGGTCAGTCACATGTCGCAACGCAACAACCACCGCAGCGCCGCCGCCGCCAGGAACCGTCTCAAGACGGTTTCCGGGTTGCTGCAGGTTCGCGGCACGCTCCTCCTCGCTCTTGTACTCGTACTCCTCATTATCAACGGAGGTGCGGGCTGAGGGCATGTTTCCAGGTAGATAGAAAATAACCTGAAGATTCCCAAAGAACCCCGCACCGGCCACGGCGCGGGGTTTTTTGTTGCCCTCGGTTCCCATCACGGAGCCCAGCAATGAACCCAGAAGCAGACGTATCAGTTTCCACCGACGACAAGATCGCTGCCGCTGACGATCGTGTCCGTATTTTCGACACGACCTTGCGCGATGGCGAGCAGGCGCCCGGCTTTTCGATGGATCGGCGCGCCAAGTTGCGTATGGCGCAGGCGCTCGAAGCGCTGGGCGTGGATGTGCTCGAGGCGGGCTTTCCGCAGGCATCGCCGGATGATTTCGCGGCCGTGGCCGAGATTGCCCGATTGCTCAGGACTACTACCGTTTGCGGGCTGGCACGCTGCCAGAACGGCGATATCGATGCTGCCGGTCGCGCGCTGGAGCAGGCGCAGCATTCGCGTATCCACGTGTTTCTTTCCACCAGCCCGCTGCATCGCGAGCACAAACTGCGCATGAGCAAGGCACAGGTGCTGGATACCGCCGTGGCAGCCGTCGAACGCGCCAAGGGGCTTTGCCACGAAGTGGAGTTCTCGGCCGAGGATGCGTTGCGCACGGAACCCGAATTTCTGGTGGAGGTGTTTAGCGCCGCTGTCGCGGCAGGCGCCACCACGCTCAATGCACCGGACACGGTGGGTTACACCACGCCATCGGAGATCGTGGAGCTGTTTGAGTATCTGCGTCGCAACGTACGTGGCGCGGAGCAGGTGATTTTCTCCAGCCACTGTCACGA
>JBDTXA010000188.1:0-6107 GCA_040006415.1 Rhodanobacter sp. | reverse complement strand
CGACGGTCTCCGAGCCCACCGCAAAGGCGCGGTCGCAGGGCAGCCAGTGGGTGAAATCTTCATAGCCCGTGTGCAGCGCCTGCTCGATCAGCAAGCCACCGAAGCCGGAGCAGTCGATGAACAAGTCACCTTCGATGACCTCGCCACTTTCCAGTACCACCGATTCGACGAAGCCGTCGTCATGGCGCAGGCGTGTTTGCGAAATCTTGCCCTCGGTACGGCGTACCCCGCCTTGTTCTGCATAGCCTCGCAGGTAGGTGGCATAGCGTCCGGAGTCGAAATGGTAGGCATAAGCGATATTCGCCAGCGGCGAGCTTGGCGACACGTCGTTGGCGGAGGCCATGAACTTGCCACGCGGCGCGGCCAGCGTATTGATGGAATAGGCGCCGATGTCACGTGCCCGGCCCTGTTGTGCGGCCTTGATCCAGTATTGGTGGAACGGCAACAGGCCAAGGTTGTGGCCGATGTCGCCGAAACCGTGAATATAGGAATCGCCAAGCTGACCCCAGTCGTTGAACTGAATGCCAAGCTTGAACGTGCCCTGGGTCTTGCGAACGAAGTCGATTTCGTCGATTTCGAGGAGATTGTTGAACAGCTTCAGGTGCGGCACCGTGGCCTCGCCCACGCCGATGGTGCCAATCTGCTCCGACTCGACCAGTCGCACCGTGCATTCGTCGCCCAGCACCTTGGCAAAGGCCGCCGCGGCCATCCAGCCGGCCGTACCGCCGCCGACGATAACGATGTTTCTGACCCGCTCGTCGTTCATTCGATACCTGAAGAAATGACGCTACTTGCTTCACGCCAGGAGAAGATCGCAGCATCGGGGCGGAGTCGCCCCGATGCTGCCTGGTGTCTTAGAACCTCATGCCGATTTCGAACTTGAAGGTGCGCGGCACGAAGGTGATATCGCCCCTCGGATCGTAGGCCGAGCTCACTTGGCCCGGGTTGGCGCCGTTGGTGAAGATGAGTCCGGTGTAGTTGCGGAAATTGAAGGCGTTCAGCACATCAAAGCGACCGTACAAAGTAAGGCCGTGGCCAAGATCGAAGTTCTTGGTCGCCTGAAAGTCCACGTCGCGATAGCCGAACGCCTTGCCGCCGACGAGGAACCGCCCATTTCCGGCAGGGGTACTCGCCAAGGTCGTGCAGTTGCTGCCGCTGGGGAACACGTACGGGGAGTAACACTGGTTGTTGTTGCCCGGAATCGGCGTGGCCAGGGTCAGCTTGGCCGACAGCGTGATGCCCCATGGTCCGTCCATCACGCCAGTAGCGACGAAGCGGTGTTTGGAAACCGCATTGGAGTTGACGAACGGGTATTGTCCGATCGTCGCATAGTCGAACGAGTAGTGTTCGTTGATGTCCCGGTTCTGTTTGGCTTGGCTGTAGGTATAAGCAAAGGTGGTGCCCCAACCGGATTCCTTATCGTACGGCTTGCTGGCTGACAGCAGCACCTGGGTGGTCTTGGTCTGGATGCCGTTATTGCCGACGATCAGCGCGCCGAAGCCCGGCACGCCGTTGCCCCACGGCTGGCTCGCACCCTGGAAAAAGTCGCCGTTGGGGTAACGGTTGCCCAGGGTGAAGGCGAAGCCATCGCGGCTCAGCACACGGCTGACGGTGGCATCGGTATGCCAGTCACCCAGCTGGTTGGACATGCCCAGGCTGAACTGATCGGAGTACGGCGCCTTGAGCTTGTTGTTGAGGACGTCGACCTCGGTACCAGCGTTGCTCGACTGCAGTAATCCTTGCAGGTTGGTCAGACCGTTGAGGTAGCTCGGATCGAAGTTGTAGCAGTCGTTCCCGTTGGTGCCGCGGTGGCAGTTGCCGGTCGCCGGATCACGGAAATACACCGTGTACTCCGGCAACGCCGCCTTGGTGGTTTCCAGCTGCAGATAATCGAACAGGTTGCGGTCGTAAGCACGACCGTACCCCCCATGGATCACGTGCTGCTCGTCATTGTTGATGTCGTAGGAGAAGCCTACGCGGGGCTGCCACTCGCCGCGGAAGTTCTTCCGGTTGTGACCGGTGCTGATGTAGTCGTTGACGTTGACGCCACCGTTGGCCAGCGACTGGGCATAGGTCTGCCCGGCTGGCGCATTCGGGTCCTGGCTGTAAATCGCATCGACCACGTTGGATGGTGTGACGAAATCCGTATACGAAGGATTCTTTTCGTAGTCCCAGCGCACACCCAGGTTAAGGGTGAGCTTGTCGGTAACGGCCCAGTCGTCCTGGATGTACAGGCCCCATTGCTTGGCCTTGGTTTCGACCGTCGGGCTCAGGCCCAGGCCCTCGACTGGCTTGGTGAAAAAGGCCTTGTAGGGGATAGCATTGGAGCCTTGCGTCACGTCGTAATAGAACTGCGGATTGATATTTAACGCGTCGGCCGCATCAAGCGTGATGTCCTTGTACTTCGCGCCCATCTTGATCACGTGATCGCCATACCACTCGAGATCATTGAGCGTAAAGTCGTCCTGGATCGACGGACCTTTCTGTCCCTTGTTCTGGGTGGCCAGCGGACTGGCGGCGCCAATGGAAATGATCGTGGGATCGGCGTTGGGCAGCGGGTAGGTGTAGACGTATCCGTTGCCGAGGTTGTTGGCCACGGGCGCATTGAATGAGTCTTCGTGCGACACCAGCAACTCGTTGAAGTAGGCATCGCCGCTATGCTGCCAGCGCACGGTGTAACGCTTGTCGTCATTCTTGGTCTGGTAGGCCGCCGATGCCGCCACTGAGCCGGAGCCCACGCCGCCCGTCTGCGTTTCCTTGCGGATCTGCGCGCTCAATTCGAAGCGATCACGATCGGTGGGTTCCCAGTCGATCTTGCCGAAATAGAGGTTTTCCTCGAACGGGAGATTAGACGGCCCCAGCTGCGCGGCTGCGTCGGCGGGGAGCAGCGGGATGCCGGGAGTTGCGTTGCTGTCGGCCGACACCGTCACCGGCGTATTGAAGCGCTTCGCCTCGTACGTGGCGAAGAAATGCATCTTGTCCTGGATGATCGGACCACCGATAGCAAATCCGTATTCCTTCTCTTCGGACTGGGTTTTCTTGCCGGCAAACTCCTCGGCGGGCGTACGCTCGCGGAAGGCATCGTTGGTGTATCGGCCGAAGGCTTCGCCATGAAACTCGTTGGTGCCGGACTTCGTCTGTGCCGTCACCGCGGCTGAGGAAATCTGGTCGTATTCGGCCTTGTAATTCGACGTAATCACTTTGTATTCGCCGATCGCCAACTGCGGGAATGGATTTCCCTGGCTACCGATCTGGCCGCTCACGCCGCCTGCCTTGACGTAGCTCTTCTGGCCTACGCCGTCGATGTACACGTTGCTGGAGCTGGCGTTTTGTCCACCACCGCGCAACGACGTGTTGCCGTTGGCATCGCGGGTGAAGACCATGCCCGGCACGGTGTCGGCAAACTCAAGGAAGTTGCGCGATACCTGCGGAATGGTATTGATCTGGTGCAGGGAGATCGTGCCGCCCACTTCAGGTGTCTTTACTTCCTGCAGGGTGCTGGCCGACACGCTGACCGCGTTCAGATTGGTGGCGTTGGCAGCCGAAGCGGGCGCTGCGGGCGCCGCCGCGGCCTGCAAATTCAGCGACGCTGTCGAGGCCACCGTGAGGGTCACCGTCTGCTGCGTGCCCGATCCGGCGTCCACCTGATAGGTGCCCGGCTGCAGACCGGTCATCGTGTAGCTGCCATCGGCAGCGGACTGCGCATGCCGGGTAGAACCGGTCAAAGGATTGAATGCGGTCACCTGGGTATTGGGCGGCGCCTTGCCGCGCAAGGTGGCGTAAGCGGACTGGGCCCAGGAGGCCGAGGGCGCAGTAGCCAGCGTCATGACCGAAGCCGTAATCAGACTGGCAAGAAGTTTCTTTTTGAATTTTGTGGTTGCGTTCATGACTGCCCTCCCGTAACGAAATTTGCCTGATTGGCGGTGTGTCTCTTTTTTGGTAATTGACTGCGCCGTTCCGAGCCGCAGCTTTCGCGTACAACGACTTCGCATCCCATCGTTTGATTTGTCGCTGGCGGCCGCTCAGGGCTTTCCAGCAGTGCAGCGAGTTGCTCCAGGGCGCTCCGGCCGAGGTCGACGATCCGGACGCTGACCGTACTCAGCGCCGGCGAGATGTAACGCGCGATGGGGATGTCATCAAACCCCGCCAGCGCGATATCACGGGGAATCTCAAGGCCAGCTTCGCGGCAGGCATAAAGGCAACCCACGGCCATCATGTCGTTGCTGGCGAAGATGGCATCCGGCCTCGATGGTTGCGCCAGCAGGGCGCGACCGGCGAGATAGCCTGATTCCTCCATGAAGTCGCCTGGTACGATATTGATCGGCGCGTCCGGAGCCAGTTCGGCCATCGCCTTGCGGTACCCGAGCTCACGCTGCTCCGCATCGAAATTGCCTGGCGGGCCGGCGATCTGGGCTACGTTGCGGTGCCCGGCATCGATCAGGTGTTTCACCATCGCGTAGGCGCCAGCGACATTGTCGATATTGAGCACGCTGTAGTGGTCGCTATTCACGGCACTGTTGAGCAAAACGGCCGGCAAGCCGGCCGACACGTTCGCCTCGAGAAAGTCGGCATCGACGCCTGGGGAGAGGATGAGCAAACCGTCGACCCGCCCCTGCATGGCGCGCATGGCGGCGGCCGCTTCTTCAATCCCGTCATGCGAACTGGAGACCAGCAAATGCAGGCCACGTGAGCGCGCGGCCAGGTCAATGCCGCGGATCAGCTCGGAAAAGAATTCGCCGTACAGATCGGGCAGCAAGGCGCCGATAGTGTTGGTGCGGCGGGTAATCAAGGTTCGGGCGGCGGCATGGGGAATGTAGCGCAGCTTTTTCGCCACCTCGCGGATGCGCTGGCCCGTCTCGATGGTGACGCCACGACCACCGTTCATTGCACGCGAGACCGAAGCCACGGACACGCCGGCTTCTCTTGCTACATCTTTGATGGTTGCTGTGGCCATAACAACGCCCGGAGTCGCTGAAACCCTTTGGTGACGGCAACGTAATCGTTTTCATGGACACTTGTAAAGTGCTTGTAAAGACGGCCTTGTGGTGCGTCGCGGCATGGTTAGAAGAAGTGAGGCAGTCGCTATCAACCCAACTGAGGGCTGGCCCGGATTGCCTTCGACGCAAGCGTCCTGCGGCATTGCAGCAATCGTGTGCTTTATTGCCCCGAGTTGCTTCGCTGTCGAGGCCGCTGAGGATGCCTGTGAGTTCAGCGCCACGAATGCTGTCGGCGGGTGTTGTTAAATTTTCCGATATGCCGTTAAATGTAGGTTAATCTTTGACAAGTCAAGCGGCTGTATCATCCACCTCCCGCGACATTGAACAATGACAGCCAAATAGCTGTTTTTCATACTATATGAACATTCTTTTGACCCTGCTGCTTCTCGTCCCGCTCGTGCTGATCGCCAGCGCGCTCAGGTATGTTCCGGCGGGTCAGGTCTACAGCTTGTACCGCCACGGCAAGCTGGTCCGCATCCTTACGGCAGGTACCCATGTCGTGCTCCCGCTGCTCGACCGTGTAGCACACAAGATCAACCTCGCCGGCCAGACATTGCGCATCGAAGAACGCGCCACCGATGCCCGCGAAGTGCGCGCCACGGTCTATTGGCAGGTGCTGGAGCCCGAGCGCGCCGATGCCGTGTTCGAACAGGTGGATGAATTGATTCGTCGTGGCGCGCAGGAGGCCTTGCGCGGTGAGTCGGAAGCCGATCGTCGCGCCTTGGGTGTACGGATGAAGCAGACATTGAACGACGCCCTGCGCGAGCGCGGCATGATGGTGACCCGGGTCGATCTCGACATTGCCTGAGCAGTGACCATGGGCACGGCGCCCAAGAGCGCTTGCATCACAGGGGATTTGCAACACTTTGAACCCGCTTCGGCGGGTTTTCTTTTGCTTGGCGACCGTGCGGCTTCCGCTGGCTTCGCGCCGGCCAGCCCGTGATACTGCCGGCCGTCACCACCACACAGGAAACGCCATGGTCGCGCAGTTGAAGGCCCGTCTGGAACAAGGCATCGACGAATTGGGTCTCACGCTGCCATCCGAAGCGGTATCCCGGCTGCTGGACTATCAAGCCCTGCTGCAGCGCTGGAACGGCGCCTACAACCTGA
>JBDTXA010000187.1:0-6230 GCA_040006415.1 Rhodanobacter sp. | reverse complement strand
AGCCCGCTGCCGCATGCGCACGTGGTCACGTCAACCACGCACAAGACCCTGCGCGGTCCACGAGGCGGCATCATCGTGGCGAAGGGCGCCGGTGATGAGATCCAGAAGAAGCTGCAGTCGATCGTGTTCCCCGGCATTCAGGGCGGCCCGCTGATGCACGTGATCGCGGCCAAGGCAGTGGCCTTCAAGGAGGCGCTGGAGCCCGAGTTCAAGACCTATCAGGCGCAGGTAGTCAAGAACGCCAAAGCGATGGCGAAGACCTTCATCGAGCGCGGCTACAAGATTGTTTCCGGTGGCACCGAGAACCATCTGATGCTGGTCGACATGATCGGCAAGGATGTCACCGGCAAGGCGGCCGAGGAAGCACTGGGCAAGGCCCACATCACGGTCAACAAGAACGCCGTGCCGAACGACCCGCGCAAGCCCTTCGTTACTTCCGGCCTGCGTGTCGGTACGCCGGCGGTCACCACCCGCGGCTATCTCGAAGCGGACGTCGTCGAGCTGACGAACTGGATGTGCGACGTGCTGGACGCGCCCGACGACGAAACGGTGATCGCACGGGTTCGTGATGCGGTGACTGCGCAGTGTCGCAAGTTCCCGGTTTACGGTTGAAGGAGAAACGAGTGCCAGGGACTGAGAAGTGAGCAATGGCAGGCACTCTGCTTTGCAGCTTCTCCACATCCGGATCTGACCCATGCATTGCCCCTTCTGCCAACACGAAGACACCCGCGTCATCGACTCGCGCCTGACCGAGGACGGCAGCAGCGTCCGTCGCCGGCGCGAGTGCCCGCAATGCAATGAGCGTTTCAATACCTATGAAACCGCCGAGCTGAAATTGCCGACGGTGGTGAAGAGTGGCGAGCGGCGTGAGGTGTTCGACGAGCACAAGCTGCGGGTGAGTTTCGAGCGGGCGCTGCAGAAGCGTCCGGTGGCGACGCAAGACGTGGACAGTTCAGTACGTACCATCGTCAACGACCTGCGCAAGAGCAGCGAGCGGGAAGTGCCGTCGCGGCAGGTCGGCGAGCTGGTGATGCGCGAGCTGAAGAAGCTCGATCAGGTCGCTTACGTGCGTTTTGCCTCGGTCTATCGCCGGTTCGAGGACGTGCAGGCGTTCCGCGAGGAGATCGAGAAGCTCGAGCGGGATCTGCCGGAGCTGGATGGCTTGCAGTTGCCGTTGCTCGACGGCGACAAGCGCAAATAGAGTGAGCATTCGCCGACCCTGTCCTTGCGGTCGCCCTGTAGGAGCGACTTCAGTCGCGATGCTCTCGCGCTGAAGCCATCACCAGAAGCATCGTGGCTGAAGCCGCTCCTACCCGTTCGATATGGCACAGGCAGAGGTGCTACATGACGTTTTCCACCATCGACCATCGACACATGGCGCAGGCGTTGCGCCTTGGCGAGCGTGGCCTGTTCACCACGCAACCCAATCCACGCGTCGGCTGCGTCATTGCACACGGCGAAACGGTCGTGGGCGAGGGCTGGCATCAGCGTACCGGCGGGCCACACGCGGAGGCGCTGGCGCTGCGGGAGGCAGGCGATCAAGCCCGCGACGCGACGGTGTATGTGACGCTGGAGCCGTGCGCCCATCAGGGCCGCACGCCACCGTGTGCGGACGCGCTGGTCGCGGCCGGGGTGAAGCGGGTGGTGATGGCTTCGGAGGATCCCTTTCCTCAAGTCGATGGTCGCGGCATGGCCAGATTGCGGGCGGCAGGCGTCGAGGTGCAGGCAGGCTTGATGCGCGAGCAGGCGCGCGAACTCAATGTGGGATTCTTCAGCCGTATCGAACGTGGCCGGCCGTTCGTGCGGCTGAAGCTGGCGATGAGCCTGGACGGTCGTACCGCACTGGCAAGCGGCGAGTCGAAGTGGATCACCAGCGAGGCGGCGCGGAACGATGTCCAGCGCTGGCGCGCCCGCAGCTCGGCCATTCTCGCCGGCAGCGGCACCGTGCTGGCGGACAACCCGCGGCTCACGGTTCGCCTGCCAGACGAGCAGCGCGGCGTGGCGCCGTGGCGGGTGGTACTGGACCGGGACCTGCGCGTGCCGAACAGCTTCCATGTACTGGATGACAGTGCGCCGACCTTGCTCCTGCACGACGCCGGCCTGGTCAGCATCCAGAACATCCCGGCCGGCGTCAGCCACGCCGGCGTGCCGATAGATGCGCATGGGCGGCTCGACCTGAACGTCGTGCTGGCGACCCTGGCCGAGCGCGAGATTAACGAATTGCTGGTGGAGGCCGGTTCGCGTCTCGCTGGAGCCATGTTGACGTCCGGCCATGTCGACGAACTGTTGTTGTATGTGGCGCCGGTATTACTGGGACATGAAGGACGCGCGTTGATGGCGCTGCCGGACATCGCCACGATGGCGGACCGCTGGCAGTTGAAAGTGCTGGACCAACGCAGCGTGGGCCCGGACTGGCGACTGCGACTGCGGCCAAGTCGTCCACCGGTGCCCGCAGCATGACCCGGCAGCCGCTGGATGAGGTGCGCTGGGGCATCATCGGCTGCGGCGCGGTGACCGAGTTGAAGAGCGGCCCTGCATTTCAGAAAGTGGACGGCTCTTCGCTGGTGGCGGTCATGCGCCGCGATGGCGACAAGGCTCGCGATTACGCGCAACGCCACAGCGTGCCGCGCTGGTACGACGATGCGCAGGCGCTGATCGACGATCCCGTCGTTAACGCGGTCTACGTTGCGACGCCGCCATCGACGCACATGGATTACGCCTTGCGGGCCATCGCCGCCGGCAAGCCGGTCTATGTCGAAAAGCCCCTGGCGATGACGGCGCAAGAGGGCCAGCGCATCATCGACGCCAGCCGCGCGTCTGGCGTACCTGCGTTCGCCGCCTACTATCGCCGCATGTTGCCGCGCTTCCACGCCGTGCGGCGATTGCTGCACGACGAGCAGGTGATCGGCGCAGCGCGGCTGGTGAATGTGATCTATCACACGCCGCACGATGCCGCGCTTTACGCTGACCCCGCACACTTGCCGTGGCGAGTGCAGCCCGGGCTGGCCGGCGGCGGCATCTTTGTCGATATCGGCTGCCACACGCTGGACATCCTAGACTGGCTGCTCGGCCCGATCGTCACGGCGCAGGGTTTCGCCAGTTCGCAGTTGCAGGCTTATCCGGCCGAAGACACGGTGGCGATGGCCTTCGCGTTCGGCAGCGGCGTGCTGGGGACCGGGACGTGGAATTTTTGCAGTGCGTCGAAGGAGGACCGCGTCGAGATCATCGGGGAACGCGGACGCATGGTATTTGCCACCTTCGGTGACGGCCCGATCCGGCTGGAAAACGAGCGCGGCAGCGCCGAGCATCACGTCGACAATCCCAGGCACATCCAGCAGCCGCTGATCACCAGCATCGTGGCCGAGTTGCGTGGCGAAGCAGGTGCGTGCCCGTCGACCGTCGAGAGCGCCAACCGTACCGGGTGGGTCATCGATCAGGTGCTGCAAGGTTATCGGGCAGCCAGCGTTGGTGGGCGTTCACGACGGACTGAATAGCTGTCATGGATCTCCCGTAAGGTCATCCGCGTAGACCACGATTGCGTCCCGCCCATGTCCATGAACCCATTCGCCGAATTTGCCGGCGTAACCGACCCGCTAGACCGCCGCTTGAGGCAATGGCGGCGTGCCGATCTGGCGTGGATGCTGGGGATCGTGGTGGCGGCGCTGGCCGCCCGCCTGCTGCATATCGCGCGACAGCCGCTGTGGCTGGATGAGGTATTCACCTACCAGCGGGTGCATATGGACGCGGCCTCGCTGGTGGCCGACAGTCTCGCGAACCGGCACGTGCCCGGTTACTTTTTGCTACTGCGCTGGCTAGTGCCGCCCGATGCGGCCGACGCGGCGCTGCGGGTTCCGTCTGCCTTGTTCGGCGCCATGGCGGCGGGCGCGGCATTTGTGGTGGCATGGCGGATCTGCGGCCGTCGCGCGGCATGCTTTGCGGGATGGCTGATGGTATTGGCGCCCTTGCAGGTGCAGTACGGGCAGGAGGCGCGTTCTTATACGTTGATGGTGTTGCTGATTACGGTGGCACTGGGCGGACTGGTGCAGCTGGCAGAGCAGGTCGATGGACCGGCGGCACCGCAGGCTGTGCGACGAGGCTGGGCCGCATACGTGCTGGGCACACTGGGTGCACTACTGGTGCTTGGCGACGCGGCACCCTGGTTGCTCGCCTCCAATGCCGGCCTGTTTCTCATCTGGCGCCGGTTACGACAGAACGGTGTGGAGCGGGTGCACACGACGTTTGCGCTGCACTGGCTGCTGGGACAATTGTTCATCCTTGCCTGCTGCATGCCTTTTTATATCGCCATGGCGGCCGCCAGCACTGGCAAGGTGCTGACCAACTTTCAATGGGTGCCCGCACTGAGCTGGCATCAGCTGTGGGTGGTGACGGCCAGCGGCTACCTCATGCGTGCCGCGACCGTGGTCAAACCGGGTTTGCTGCCAACGGCATTCGGGCTGTTGGGCTTGCTGGTGCTGCTGCTCTCGTGTGCCGGCGCCTGGCGATTGCGTGGCCGGCTGGCGGGCCAGATGCTGCTTTTGAGTTTCGCCATGCTGCCCGTGCTGCTGTTGCTGATCTCGCCGATCCAGTCACTGCTGGTGCCGCGCTACATCCTGTGGAGCGCCGCACCGTTTATGGTACTGGCCGGGGTCGGCGCCGCGATGCTGCCGCGATGGTCTTATCGACTGACGATCACGGCCTTGCTGGTGCTGGGTTCGTTCAATCTGTTGCCGGTTTATCGAAGAGAGGTCAAGCCACGATGGGATCTCGCCGCCGCCACATTGTCGGCCGATACCGAATCCGGCGACACGATCTACACGCTTGACCCGAATGCGCCGGTGATGATCCGCAAGCTGCAGCCCAAGGGGCAGTCACTGGATCAGCGGGTGCTGATCACCAACGACCTCGCCATCGCCGCCGCCCGCTGGAAGCAGGGCAGCCGCGTGTGGGCGATTACCGGACGTGTCGGTCTGGGTATCCGGGTGCCTCTGGCTGATTTCGAGGCGCACATGTCCGCGCTGGGACAACCCGCACTGACCCTCGCGGAGGGTAACGAGATCACGATCCTGATGTTTTCTGCGCAGTCGGAGGCCGAGCGCGCCCAGGCGCCATGAGAAGTCAGGAGGAGACATCCGCCCCAAACGGCGCGCCATCGTGCAGCGGATGAAACGGTGTTTCCCCGCTTGGAGATCGGGCCGCTGGACTTCAGGTGCTAGAATTCGTCAGCTGGCCTCGTGCCGGCACCACACCACGACGTCTTCAGGGCGGGGCGAAATTCCCCACCGGCGGTAGGTTCTTCGGAACGAGCCCGCGAGCGCCTCCAGTCCATCGGAGGGTCAGCAGATCCGGTCAGATACCGGAGCCGACGGTTGGAAACCGCCTAGCGGTTTCCTCACAGTCCGGATAAGAGAAGACGGTTTGGCAAACGGTACGCTGCCGTGCGCCAGGCTGATGCCTTGGGGCGTTTTTCGCTTGCTTTCGCGGAGAACGTTTCATGATTTCATTTCCGATCCATCGTGCCAACCTCTCCTCGGAGGTGCGCTGATGTTCACCGGCATTATCCAGACGGTGGGCCGCATCGTGAGGCTTGAACCGCGTGGCGGCGATGTGCGGCTGCATGTCGACACCAACGACCTCGACCTCGACGATACCCAGCTTGGCGACTCGATCGCTGTCTCCGGTGTGTGTCTTACAGCGGTGACGCTGGGGCCGCGAGGCTTCAGTGCCGATGTCTCCAACGAAACCCTGTCGCTGACCTCGTTGGGCCAGTTGAAGGCCGGCGACCCGGTGAACCTGGAGAAGGCACTGCGGTTGGCCGATCGCCTCGGCGGGCACCTGGTCTCCGGCCATGTCGATGGCCTGGGCAAGGTGGTGTCGATTACCCCCGACGGCCGTTCTCAGCGCTGGACTTTCGAAGTGCCCCCTTCGTTGTCACGTTACATTGCGGCAAAAGGCTCGGTCTGTATCGACGGCACCAGCCTCACCGTCAACGAAGTCAGCGGCCATCGTTTCGGCGTCAACCTGATCCCGCACACCGTCGAGCACACCGCATTCCACGCGCGCCGCGTCGGCCATGTCGTAAACATCGAGGTGGACGTGATCGCGCGCTATGTCGAGCGGCTGCTTTCCAGCGGTGAAACGCCTCGGCTCGACGAGAACTTCCTCAAGCAGCACGGCTTTGCTGGAGAGCGAGGAGTGAGTTTAGAGGAGTGAGAAGTTAGTAAGGGCTTGGC
>JBDTXA010000186.1:0-6255 GCA_040006415.1 Rhodanobacter sp. | reverse complement strand
CGCGCCTGATTGACGGAAACGAAAAAGCGCAGCGGTTCGCCCGCTGCGCTTTTTTTATGCCGGTCCGATGGCGACTCAGAGGGTGATGTCGACGTCCTTGGTTTCCTTGACGAAGAACAGGCCGATCACAAACGTCATCGACGCAATGATCACCGGATACCACAGGCCCGAGTAGATGTTGCCGGTAAGTGCCACGATGGCAAACGACACAGAGGGCAGGAAGCCGCCGAACCACCCGTTGCCTATGTGATACGGCAGACTCATCGAGGTATAGCGGATGTTGGTGGGGAACATCTCCACCAACCAGGCGGCAATCGGGCCATAGACCATGGTCACGTAGAGCACCAGCAAGGTCAGCAGCACGATCAGCATCGGATAGTTGCTGCGTGCCGGTTCCGCCTTGGAGGGGTAGCCCGCCTGATCCAGCACGGCACCCAACTTCTCGCCGAAGGTCTTGGTTTGCGCCGCGAAATCGGCCTTGGCGAGGCCAGCGCCACTGAACGAATCCAGACCTTTCGTGCCCACCATTACCGTGGCCAGGGTACCGGCCGGTGCCGCCTTGTTGTCATACGGCACACCACGCTTGGCCAGCGTACTCTTGGCGATATCGCAGGCACTGGTAAATGTTGAGGTACCGGTGAGGTTGATCTGCAAATGGCAGTTGGCCGGATCAGCCACCACGGTGACCGGTGCGCTGGCGCGCGCCGCTTCGATGGCGGGATTGCCAAAGTGGGTGAGACCCTGAAAGATCGGAAAGTAGGTCAGCGCGGCCAACAGGCAACCGGCCAGCACCACCGGTTTGCGCCCAACCTTGTCGGACAACCAGCCGAAGAAGACAAAGAATGGCGTACCGATCAACAGTGCCGCCGCAATCAGCAACTGCGTGGTGGTGCCATCGATGCGCAAGGTGCTGCCGAGGAAGTACATCGCGTAGAACTGGCCGCAATACCACACCACAGCCTGCCCGGCGGTGGCACCGAAAAGTGCCAACAGCACCAGCCGAAGGTTGCCCCAGCGCGCGAACGACTCGGTCAGCGGCGCCTTCGAGGTCTTGCCCTCGTCCTTCATCTGCTGGAACACCGGCGATTCGGACAATTGCATACGGATGTAAACCGACACCGCCAGCAACAGCGACGACAGCAGGAACGGAACGCGCCAGCCCCATTCGTCGAACTTGTCACCAAACAGCCATTTGCAGCCCAGGATTACCAGCAGCGAAATGAACAAGCCGAAGGTCGCGGTGATCTGGATGAAGCTGGTGTACAAACCGCGTTTGCCCGGTGGCGCATGCTCGGCCACATACGTCGCAGCGCCGCCGTATTCGCCGCCCAAGGCCAAGCCCTGCAGCATGCGCAACGCGATCAGAATCACCGGTGCCAGCACGCCAATGCTGCCGTAACTTGGCAACACGCCGACTAGAAACGTCGACAGACCCATGATCACGATGGTGATCAGAAAGGTGTACTTGCGCCCGACCCGGTCACCCAGTCGGCCGAATACCAGCGCGCCGAAAGGACGCACCGCGAAGCCGGCGGCGAATGCCAGCAACGCAAAGACCAACTGGCTGGCTTCGTTGAGGCCGGAGAAAAACTGTTTGCCGATGATCACGGCGAGGGAGCCGTAGAGATAGAAGTCGTACCACTCGAACACGGTACCAAGGCTGGATGCCAGGATAATGCGTTTGTGGTTGACGTCGAGCGCGTCGCGCCCGTCAATCGCAGTGGTGGCCATGAAGTCTCCCCTCGGTATGGGTGGAACTGCGTCCCCAATCGCTCGGGGTTTCATGTGAAGCAAACGATCGCTGAGGACGCCTCAACTCCTCGTCAGAAGTGGTAGAGCGCGCTGACGCTGACCTGGTTGCCGTCGGTGCTCACTCGGTTGACGCCGTCGCTGGTGGAATCAAGCTTGTCGTGCATCCACTCGACGCCCAGGTCGTAGGCGCCACTGGTGTACTGCAGACTCAGAGCCGACTGATGGTTCTCCAGGCGACCGACCGCACCGTTGCCAAGCCAGGCGATCACGTCATTGGTGTCCGGTTTGCTGACGCTGTAGAACGCGTTGATGCTCCAGTTCGGCGTGAAGCTGTAGCCGGCCTGCACATAGCCGCCGGATTCCTTGATGTCGCCGAATTGCACCAGCCCGCCGAAGATCTCGCCCAACGCCCTGCCGCTGTAGATCAGGCCCTTGAAGGTGAACGGACCAGGCTTCCACTGACCGCCAATTTCGTAGCCGATGCTGTTGAATTTGTCCTTGACCGGCGTGGGCGCGGTTCCGCCCACGCCGCGCAAATCGATCTGGCTGTACTTGGCCGCTACATAGGCCAGCCAGGTCTTGTCCTGCACATGCAGGCGTGCTTCGAGCTGGGGACGGAAGCCGGGGTTGCCGGCGGTGAGGTAATCGACGTTATTGCCAGGCCCGCTCCAGTTGCCTTCGAACACGCCCGCGTCGAAGCGCCATTGCACACCGGTCGATCCGTGGTTGAGATCCTGCATCACGACCACGCCGGGAAAGCGCCAGCCGACGAAGCCGGCGCCATAACCGAGCGGGAAGGCAATGTGCGACAGCGAGGAGGGCGAATTGTCGATCGGAAACATCAGATCCCACTGTTGACCGATACGGATCTTGGTGCCGGTACCGGCGTTGCCCAAATCCATGTAGGCCTGACGCAAGCGTGGCGTGGGCTGCTGCTGGCTGAAGGCGCCGTTGCCGTTGAAGCCACCGAAGAAGTCCATCTCGATGCGGCCACCCCCGGTCCAGTTACCGGCGAACTGGGCGCCACTGAAGTCAAGCCAGAAACGGGTGTTGCGCACGTCGACGCCGCTGAGTGATCCGCGTGATCCGGGCACCGGAAATTCGGCGTTCTGACCGTTCCCGAAGGTGAAGCTGCGATCCTGATTGAATGCGGTGGCGCTGACAAATCCGTGCAAGGCCACCGACACGCCTGGTGCACTGGTGAAAACCGGCTTCGCCGTGGCGTCCGTTGCCGGCGCCGCAGCTATTTGGGTCTGCTGCGGACGCGCCTGACTTTCAAGCGCCTTCAAGTGATCCCGCAAAACCTGCAAGTCTGCCTGCTGCTGGTTGAGCTGCTGCTGTTGCTTCTCGACCAGCTTGGCCAGTACCGCCACCTGATCCGCGTTCCCCGTGGACTGGGCCAGCGCCGGCGCGGTAACCACCAGCCCCAGCGCCAAGACGACGGCGCAAAACAACGTATTTTTTTTCATGAATATCTCCCTTTGCTGGGTTTGATCGGCGATCCGGATTCCAGCGCGATCCTGGGTGGCTTTTTTATGGTCGGTTGAAGAAACTCTTTGAAATTAGCCCTCACATACACCATCCGAACCGAGTCGATGGACGTCCGGATGGCCACGGCGGCGTCACCAGCACTGGTCAACTCGCTTGCCTGAAGCTGAGCCGCCGGACCTTGTATTCCGGCGGCGAACACGAGTCGACGTTACGGTGCCGGTGGAGCACCGATGGGCAACACCATGCGCTGATGGGTCTCGTTGATGACTTCCGCGGCAGACAGGTAGAACGCCAGCACCGCAGTAATCAGGCCTCCGTAGCCGCCAGCAACGTGCAGCGCGGTGATCCCGGTCCAGTCACCGGCAGCCAGCAGGAAGAAGGTGATCCACAGCGCCAGAAACACGAGCTGGAGAGCACGCGGTGCCTTGAGGCTGGCAATCCACATATAGAATGTGAACACGCCCCACAGGAACAAGTACCAACCGACGAAACTCGCCGGGACCTTGTCGTGCAGGAACAGCACAAACAACGAGAACGACCACCAGAAGGCGCCATAACTGATGAAGGCCGTCGCGCCGAAGGTATTGCCTCGTGGCAGCTCCATGACTCCAGCAATGATCTGTGCCGTACCACCGAACGCCAACGCGACGGCGATCACCATGTTCATGGCATCGCCGGTGTACCAGCCGGCATTGATCATGCTCAAGAGCCAGGTGGTGAGCGCGAATCCGGCCAGGCCCAGCGGAGCTGGGTTGGGAAAGGTTGTATGTAACTTTTCGTTGCTCATGGCTGGAAACTCCCCACTGGATGGTTGATCTGCAGCAAGGCGCCTGGGCGGCCTCGCTGTGTTTTCTGGAAGCCTTCCCGGTGCATTCAAATCATTTGCCCGGGATGGACACGGTTCGAGTTCGATACGTCACGCAACCGCTCCCCACGGTTTTACGCTCTGCACGATCATGGTCATGCTGGATCCCGCATGCCATTCGCCATTGGTCTAAATTCGACCAAAGTCGCATGACTAAACGGACTCACCGCTCAGCCGACGCGGCTACACTCGGGTGGTGTTCCGGCCATCATGGTGCGATCCCGTACCCTATGCCCTAGCTACAGGAGACTAGCCATGTCGAAGCTCTATCCGGTCAGCCCCGAAATTGCAGCATCTGCGCGTGTCACGCGTGATGACTACACGCGCATGTACGCGGAATCGGTCAACGAACCGGAAAAATTCTGGGGCGAGGTAGGCAAGCGACTGGACTGGATCAAGCCGCCGACGAAGATCAAGGATGTGTCCTTCGCTCCGGAAGATCTGCATATCCACTGGTACGAGGATGGTGAACTTAACGTCAGTGCCAATTGTCTTGACCGCCATCTGGCCGAGCGGGGCGACAAGGTCGCCATCATCTTCGAAGGTGACAATCCCGACGAGTCGCGCAGCATCACCTATCGCCAATTGCATGCCGAGGTGTGCAAGTTTGCCAACACACTGAAGCATCTCGGTGTGGGAAAAGGCGACCGCGTGGCCATCTATCTGCCGATGATTCCCGAGGCGGCGGTGGCAATGCTCGCCTGTGCCCGTCTTGGCGCGATTCATTCGGTGGTGTTTGGCGGTTTCTCGCCCGACTCGCTGGCCGGCCGCATTGCCGACTCGGCCGCGAAGGTGGTGATCACTGCCGACGAAGGGCTGCGCGCCAGCAAGCGCATCCCCCTGAAAGTGAATGTGGATGAGGCACTGGAACGACCCGGCACCAACAGCGTGGAAACCGTCATCGTGGTCCGGCGTACAGGCGGCGCGGTTCCGATGCAGTCGCCGCGCGACCGCTGGTACCACGTTTTGATGGACGGCCAATCGGCCGATTGTCCACCCACGCCGGTCGAGGCGGAGCACCCGCTGTTCGTGCTGTACACCTCCGGTTCCACCGGCAAGCCCAAGGGTGTGCTTCACACCACCGGCGGCTACTTGGTGTATGCCAGCTACACGCATGAGCTGGTGTTTGACCTGCGCGAGGACGACATCTTCTGGTGCACCGCCGATGTCGGCTGGGTCACCGGCCACAGCTATGTGGTCTACGGTCCGCTGGCCAACGGCGCGACCACCGTGATGTTCGAAGGCGTTCCGAATTATCCCGACGTGAGCCGCTTCTGGAACGTGGTGGACAAGCACAAGGTCAGCCTGTTTTATACCGCACCTACCGCGATCCGCGCGCTGATGCGCGATGGCGAGGAACCGGTGAAGAAAACTTCCCGCGCCTCGCTGCGCGTGCTCGGCTCGGTCGGCGAACCGATCAATCCGGAAGCATGGGAGTGGTATCACCGCGTGGTCGGTGACGGGCGCTGCCCGATTGTCGACACCTGGTGGCAGACGGAAACCGGGGGCATTATGATCACCCCGCTGATCGGTGCCATCGATACCAAGCCCGGTTCGGCGACGCTGCCGTTCTTCGGTATTAAACCGGCCATTGTCGACGCAGGTGGCGAGGTCCTCGAAGGCGCCGGCGAAGGCAACCTGCTGATCACCGATTCCTGGCCCGGTCAGATGCGCACGATCTACGGTGACCACCAGCGCTTCATCGAAACTTACTTCAGTGCCTATCCCGGCAACTATTTCACCGGCGACGGCGCGCGTCGCGACGAGGACGGCTACTACTGGATCACCGGTCGGGTCGACGATGTCATCAACGTCAGCGGCCATCGTCTCGGCACGGCCGAGGTGGAAAGTGCACTGGTATCGCACCCGAAAGTCGCCGAGGCGGCCGTGGTCGGCTGCCCGCACGACATCAAGGGTCAGGGCATCTACGCCTATGTCACGCTGATTGCTGGCGAAACCGGTGACGACGCGCTGCGCAAGGAGTTGATCGCCTGGGTACGCAAGGAAATCGGTCCGATCGCCACGCCGGACTACCTGCAGTGGGCACCCGGCCTGCCGAAAACCCGATCGGGCAAGATCATGCGCCGCATCCTGCGCAAGATTGGCGAAAACCAACCCGATCAACTTGGCGACATCACCACGCTGGC
>JBDTXA010000185.1:0-6275 GCA_040006415.1 Rhodanobacter sp. | reverse complement strand
ATTTGTAATCAGTAGGTCCCGGGTTCGACTCCTGGTGCCGGCACCATCGCTACCAAGGGACTCGCATGGTGCGAGCTTCTTTTTTCTGTTTCGCCACCTGGGCGCCTTCCATTCGAAAACGTCCGCCTGGACCTGCACGGCAGCTGACGGTGTCCACAGATTCTTGACAGTTTCTGCACCGATGTATTCCCATCCTGTTTACTCAAACCGGAGTAACCCGCATGGGAAAACTTTACGTGGTGCAATGCTTTCATGAGGTGGATGGATGCGTCTTGGCGAACAAGCCGATTCTGCATGGCATGGAAAGCCTGGCCCTCGAGCGTGGCCGAATGTTGGCGACTGAACACGATGGCGTGCTGGTTTACGCGCAGATGGCTGATGCCGACCAAGACAAATATTCACAACCCATGATTCTGGCGCAACATGGTCTTGTGCCTTATCCAGAGCGCCAGACGCTGGGTGAGGTGGGCTATGGTTCCTGAGCCGTCACGATGACGGACAACCGATTTTATCAATCGATGACGATTCTTGAGGGCGACGCAAGGCACGGCTTAGTTGATCACCTGCTGCTGCGAACGAATCACATTAGTACAGGTATTCCAGGCGTCCATCGACTGACGCTGACTCCTGCCAAGGGTGAGCGTGCAGCGTGCGCTGTCTTTCCATAGACGAGCATTGAAGAATGCTTGGCATATGCTTGCAAGAGACCATAACGATGCACGTTCTGTTCTCCGTCCAAAAAGCATTCAGCGCCTGTCGCACATTGCCAAAGCGGATATGTTTAATGGGACACGCTTCGCGTCGCTTGGGCGATCCGCATGGCGCACGGGGCTGAGACAGACGAGCTTTCGCATCCCGGTTCCTGTGTGGCGGCGACAGTGAACTGTGTTGACTCAACAATCCTGCTGACCAATACGTCGAGTCTCCCTACCTGCAGCAACGTAGCGGGCTTGGAGTGCCCCAGTGGGCGGTGTGGCGCGCTGAATTCCAGCAAGACACGAACGAAGCCGATAAACGTTTCTTGTTTCGACCGCTCCTGCTCTTTGGAGGGAGACACTCTGGACTGTCGGGGTTTTCTTACAAGCTGCAGCGGAACGCACTGTCAGAGGTTGTACAAAGCTGCCTCTGGGCAACTCCAGAAAATCTCTGTGCGCGATGCGTGAAAGCTTGCTAGGATCAACCCAACGGCTGCACAGCGGTACCCGGGAGAACTGCAAAATGCAAACGTTGTTCGTGCATTCCGCCTTGTGGCGTGGAGTGTCATTGTTTGCAGGGATGCTGATAGAAAAAGTGCTGGTCAACCGACCACCGGTCGCTGCGAATCGAGCCAGTGACCTGGTGTCGTGGTGTTCGGGAGCACGATCGCGGCGCGGGGACGAGCTCGCTCGAAGTCGGCTGGAATAGGTAGCAAGCTGCCGTTACCGGCAGCGAAGCGGATCGGTCAGCCATGGTCTCGCTTGAGCCATGGCTTTCGCGTGCACAAAAGATTGTTGCTTTTTTCTCGATAGCAATTCGAGGACATGCTGCAGCTGCCGGTGGGAGCGGACTGGCTCGCTCTGACAGCGCTCCTCTCGACGCCGGGCGTGCTGCATATCTGTCGGTGCGAGACACATTCACGGACAGATTCCGCGCTTGCAGTAAGCTTACTCGGGTTTGCGGTGAATTCTGACCGCGAGCGTCTTCTTCGACAGGACGGCGGTGAGTTGCGCCTGAATCCTGACCAATCGGTCATGTATTGCACGTATACCGTCATGGACGGCACGTGCTGGCTGCAACGCCCGCCTCCAGCAGACACAGGCAGGTGACTACAATCATGAGCAGACAGACGATTTCATTGATCGGTGTGCCCACCGATATCGGCGCCGGGCATCGCGGTGCATCCATGGGACCCGAAGCGCTTCGGGTGGCAAATCTCGCCGCAAGGCTTGAGCGCCGCGGGCTCAAGGTGGAGGACAGGGGCAACCTGCAGGGACCCCTCAATCCGTGGCAGCCACCGGTCGATGGCTATCGTCACCTGCCCGAAGTCGTGGCGTGGAACAAAGCCGTCTATACGGCTGTTTACGATGAGCTGAACAAGGGCTTTCTTCCCGTCATGTTAGGCGGTGACCATTGTCTTGGCATGGGTTCCATTACGGCGGTGGCCCGGCACTGTCGCGAAAAAGGCAAGAAACTGCGGGTGCTGTGGCTGGACGCGCACACTGATTTCAATACCGCGTTGGCAACGCCGTCCGGCAACGTGCACGGCATGCCGGTGGCGTGTCTGTGCGGTTATGGCCCCAAGGAACTGACCGAGCTGGGTGGCAGTTCGCCGGCCGTGAGTCCTGACGTGTTTCGTCAGATTGGTATCCGCTCCGTCGACGAAAACGAAAAGCAGCTCGTCAACGAGGCCCGTGTCAAGGCCTTCGACATGCGCCACATCGACGAAGTCGGCATGAAGCGCACCATGGAGGAGGCGCTTGAAGGCGTCGACGCCGATACGCACCTGCATGTGAGCTTCGACGTGGATTTCCTCGACCCCAGCATAGCGCCCGGCGTCGGTACCACGGTGCGTGGCGGCCCCAACTATCGCGAAGCACAGCTGTGCATGGAAATGATCGCCGATACCGGCCGGGTCTCCTCGCTGGACATCGTCGAGCTGAACCCGGCATACGACAAGCGCAATGCCACCGCCAAGCTGGCGGTGGATCTGGTTGAATCCCTGTTCGGAAAGTCGACCCTGATTCGTTGAAATGGATAGCGCATCTGGCTTGACGGCCAAGTCTCGAAGACTCGTGGCTTTCCCCGGTTTGGAAACGCCACGATACGTGCTGGTTTGATGCATGGAGTGCCCGTCAGCGCGTTGAACAGATCGTTGGTTGAGCCCAACATCGGACCTGGCCGGTGCTGCCCTGCAAGGCTGGACTTTTCAAACCGCGTCGCAATGAACCGGTCGTCATGCGGCCTTTTGCCGAACGCAACTCGCGTGATGCCGTAAACTGGATTTTTATCTGCGCGGCGCAGCATGAATACCCGAGTTCTGACCGGCATCACCACCAGCGGCACACCGCATCTTGGCAACTACGTGGGCGCGATCCGCCCGGCCGTCGAGGCAAGCAGGCGTGCGGATGTGGATGCGTTCTACTTCATGGCCGACTATCACGCGTTGATCAAGAGCGACGATGCGGCGCGGATCGAGCGCTCTCGGCTGGAGATTGCGGCGACATGGCTGGCCGCCGGTCTCGACCCGGAACGGGTGACGTTCTATCGGCAGTCCGATATTCCCGAGATTCCCGAGCTGACCTGGTTTCTGACCTGCGTGGCGGCCAAGGGCATGCTCAATCGGGCGCACGCTTACAAGGCCGCGATGGATCGCAACACGGAGACGGGTGAGGACGCGGACGCCGGTATCAACGCCGGTCTGTACATGTATCCGGTGTTGATGGCGGCGGACATCCTCGCGTTTGATGCGAACCAAGTACCGGTGGGACGCGATCAGATCCAGCATATCGAGATGGCGCGCGACCTCGGCCAGCGCTTCAACCATATCCACGGGCACGACTTCTTCGTGTTGCCGGAGGCGTTGATCGAAGAGCAGGTGGCGACGTTGCCCGGGCTGGATGGCCGCAAAATGTCGAAGAGTTACGACAATACGATTCCGTTGTTTGCCGGCGGCAAGAAACAGTTGCGCGAGACCATCATGCGCATCGTCACCGACTCGCGTTTGCCGGGTGAACCGAAGGAACCAGACAACAGTGCGTTGTTCACCATCTTCCGCGGGTTTGCCAGTGAGGCGGAGACAACGGCATTTCGGCAAGCCTTGCTTGAAGGCATGGCCTGGGGCGATGCGAAGCAGGTCTTGTACGAGCGCGTAGAAGCCGACGTGGCGCCGATGCGCGAGCGCTATGAGGCGTTGATCGACAACCCGGCAGGTATCGAAGCGATTCTGCAGCGGGGTGCGATCAAGGCGCGTGCCATCGCAACACCGAAGCTGGCCGCGCTTCGCGATGCGCTGGGCCTGCGGTCAGCCAGCAGCACGTCGTCCGTGACGCAGACGAAGGTCAAGCCGAAGGCCGAAAAAATGCCGCGTTTCGCCAGTTTCCGGGACCCCGAAGGTCACTTCCGTTTCCGCCTGTTTGCCGCCGATGGCGACGAGCTGCTGCTGTCGATGCCGTTTGACGATCCGAAGGCGGCGGGTGCGCTGCAGAAACAGATCAAGAGCCTTGGCGCGACTGCCGCCATGCTGCAGAAGGCGCAGGCCGGGATGCATCTGGAGATCGAAGGCAAGGCCGTGGCCAGTACGCCCGACTACAGTGATGAGCGGGCTCGCGAGCATGCCCTGTCGAAATTGCATTCGGCACTGGATCAACTCGCTGCGCAGGATTGACGCGCAGCCCTTGCGACACGCACGGATGGAAATCGAACGATGCGCTATCTCGCCATTTTGTTGCTTGCGCCCTGGTTGCTGATACTGGGCTGGGCCTACTGGGCTTATCCGAAAAATCTGCCGCAATCATCGTCCCGACGCATCTTCGATGTCGTGGCGCTGATCGTGACGGCGTTTGTCACTGTGCAGTCAGCGGCTATCGGGTTCGACAACGTGACCTTGCCCAAGATGGATGCACTAGGTCGCGCCAGTGGCGGAATCTGGCAGCAGGTGCTGCCGGCGCTGTACGGCTACGGCGCGTTTACCGCAGCGATCGTCCTGGCATTGCTGCTTCGCCATGCGATCTGGCGGCGTCCTCGCTGAAAACCGGGCGCTGCGTCGAGGGCCGCAACCCGCCTCCCTTTATCAGAGCTTCTTGCGCCACCCATGACTTATGGCTGTCGATGACAGGTAAACGGTCAGGGCACTCTGCGCATCTACCTGAGCGGCGAATCCGTCGCCACCGGCGCAATACGGCGCAACCTCATACTGGACGGACCCAAGACATGCGCCTGGCGTGCCCAATCTTTCTGATTCTCGCTGCGCTGTCGGCGCCTGCACTGGCGGTCGATATCGACGGTCACATGGACCCGGGCGAATGGCACGGGGCACGTCACGTCACCGATTTCCGCCAGGTCCAGCCGTTGACGCGCAAGCCGTCCACCCTGCGTACCGATGCCTGGATTCTCGCGACGCCGCGGGGTTTGGCAGTGGCGTTTCGCTGCGATCAGCCGCCCGGCGTGCCGCGTACCTTGCAGCGCGTGCAGCGCGACTTCGAAGAGCAGGTCGATCGGGTCAACGTCATGATCGACTTCGACGGCACGGGGCGTACCGGTTATGACTTCACAGTGAGCTCCACTGGCGGTATCTACGACGCCGTGGTCACCAACGAGAGCAGCTTCAACAAGGACTGGGACGGCAGCTGGCACCACGCGGCGAGCCAGGACGCCGAGGGCTGGACAGCTGAAATTCTGATTCCCTGGTACACCGCGCCCATGCGCTCGGCGCACGATGAAGTGCGCACGCTGCGGCTGTATCTCGACCGCGTCGTCGGTTCTACCGGCGAGCGCGTGGCATGGCCGGCGGCGAGTTTCCAACAGCCGCGCTTCCTCACCGATTTTCGACCGGTCGACGTGCCGGAATACAGCCAGTCTCTGTTCGCCGTCACGCCCTACGTTTCCGGTCTGTACGACAACGTCCGCGGCCGCAGTCATTTTCAGCAAGGTGCGGACATCCTGTGGAAGCCGAATGGCCAGTTCCAACTCACCGCGGCGCTCAACCCCGACTTTGGTCAGGTCGAAAGCGACGATCTCGTGGTCAACTTTGGTGCGACCGAAACCTACGTCAGCGACAAGCGGCCGTTTTTCACTGAAAATCAGGGCATCTTCGACTTTGGCTTGCTCAACGACAACAGTCAGTTGATCTACACGCGCCGGGTCGGCGGGCCGTCCGATGATGGCAGCGGGGCGGCAGCGATCAATGCGGCGGTGAAGCTCAACGGCAGCTTGGGCAGCACCAGCTATGGTGCGCTGGCCGCCGATGAAGCGGGGGTGGCGGGCCGGTTCTTCGGTGCCGCGCGGGTTACCCACGATTTCGGCGACCAAAGCTTGGGCATGCTGCTGACCCAGGTCGATCATCCCTGGCTGGACCGACGGGCGAACGTGCTGGGCGTCGATCATCACTGGCGGCCAACCGACAAATTGACTATCGCCACCAACGTGGTTGGGAGCGACATTCGCCAGCACGGCGATCATGTGCGTGACACCGGCGGTACCGTTATCGCTGACTTCGTCATGGATGACGGGTGGCGCCAGCAATGGCTGGGCATGCATTTCGGCGATCAATTACAGGTCAACGATTTCGGCTATCTGTC
>JBDTXA010000184.1:0-6278 GCA_040006415.1 Rhodanobacter sp. | reverse complement strand
CGGCGTACAACACCTCACCATCGACGTCGGTGATGCGCCCGGAACGGAACAGCTGAGTCACGTCCTTGCGGCTGCCGTAACCCAGGTTCGCAATCAGCTTGACCAGTTTCATGCCTTCACTCCCACCGCTTCGATCACCTTGAAACCATTCTTCGTCACCAGTGTGCGTACGTCGCGAAACCTTGCGGCAAGCACCGCCTCATAGGGCAGATGGCGGTTAGCCACCAGATACAGCCGTCCGTTCGGCACCAGCGCTTCCGCCGCGCTGATGATAAAGGCGCGGCCCAGGTCGGGCAGATCGGCACGCCCCTGATGAAACGGCGGATTGCTGATAATCGCGTCGTAACGATGTAGCAGACCACTGGTGACGTCGTGGCAGTGCACGGACACGTCAAGATCGCGGCCGGCGTCGTGCTGCGCACGGGCCAGATTGATCTGGGCCGGCTCGATCGCCCGCGCCTCGGCCTCGTACAGATCGATGGCGCTGACCTGCGGACAGTGCGCAACAACCTGGCTGGCGAGGTAGCCGTAGCCGGCACCGAGATCCGCCACCCGTCCCTGCAGGTCATCGGGCAGATGGGCCGCCAACAGTGCCGAAGCGCGATCGATACGGTCCCACGCGAACAGGCCGGGACGGCTGACATAGCCATCGACGATCGGACGCGGCGCGTCCAGTGCCAGCCACTCGGCCAGCCGTGCGGGATCGACCTCAGCGGCAGCGGGCGTGCTCCAGAAGACCCGGCACTTGTGCTTGGACAGGTGCTGCACCTTGCCCGTCAGTCGGGTCAAATCCGCCTCACCCGATTTCGCCCCTTCGGTATTGGGCATGCTGGCCAGCACCGTGCCGCCGGGCGCCAGATGCCAGAGAGCACGGGCTAACTGCGCGCGCGCCTCGTCGCGTTGGCGGGGCGGCAGCAGCAGCACCAGCGCAAAGCGCTCGTCCGCTGCGGGCTCGCCCACGCGCAAACCGTTGCGCGCCAACTCGTCGGCGAACGGCAGGAAGCTCTGCTCGCACAACCATTCCGGCTGCGCCATCTCGCGCAGTCGCAAGCCCGAGCGGGCACGCAGGAACAGCACCTTGCCGTCAGCCGGCAAGTGCAGATCGCGTAACTCGAAGGGAACAAACAAGGCCGCCAGCGCCATATCGGGCGCGGCGGCGGCAAATCGGGCAACCGTCACTAAGGAATCTTCAATCATCAAGCGAAGGCTGTATTGTAAGGGCCCGCGGCGGAATGCGCCGACGGGCCCGGACCGTTTTTTAATCAGGCCGGAGCACGACCCAGTCGGGCGACCCAGCGATACAGCACGGCGCAGATCAGGATGAAGGCGATGCCGCCGACCCAGACCGAGGCCGGGCCAAAGCTGTCGCCCACCAGTGCCAGCGGTGCCACGCGGCCGGAAAACACCACGATGCCGGCGATGATCACGCCAATGATGCTCTCACCCACAATCAGGCCCGACGCCATCAGGATACCCAGTTGCTTGGTGTTCTCCGGGTCCTTCGCGCGCTCGGCACGACGGTCGTAATACCAGCCGATGACGGCACCGACAACGATCATCAAGGTAACCTCGCTGGGCAAGTAAATGCCCAGACCCACGGCCAGCGGCGGCAGACGTGCGGCGGTTTTGGCCAGACCGAGCACTTCGTCGACCACGATGATGGCGGCACCGATACCGGCACCTAGCCAGATCAGGCTCCAGTCGATGTTGTGCTGAAGCACGCCCTGGGCCAGCGCGGCGATCAGGCCGGCCTGCGGCGCGGCCAGCGCGTGATCGGTGGCATTGGCGGCACCGACGAAGCCGTAGGCCTCGCTCAGCAGGTTCAGCACGAACGGGATGATGAACGAGCCGGCCAGCACGCCGATCACCAGTGCCACCTGCTGCTTCCAGGGCGTGGCATCGACCAGCTGACCGGTTTTCAGATCCTGCAGGTTGTCGTTGGCGATGGTGGCGCCGGCAAACACCACCGACGAGGTGAACAGCGCGAATGCCACCAGTTCCTTGCCCGCGTCGGCTGGCAGGTCCGATTGCACGCCGATCGCCAGCAGTAGCGAGGCGATCACGATGACCAGGATGCCGATCCCCGACAGCGGGCTGTTGGACGAACCGACCAGACCGGCCATGTAGCCGCAGACCGCAGCGACGAAAAAACTCATCAGCGCGACAAAGGTCACGCCGCCAATCACCAGCAGCCACAGCTGCGATCCGAGTCCGGCGCTGCTGCTGAAGTCACCCAGCAACCAGGCGATCGGAAACATGCAGGCCAGCGTCACCAGCGCGACGATGCCGATCGGGATATCCAGCTCGGTGCGCGGCAGGTCGCCACCCTGTCCGGCCTTGCGCATCCGCGACGAGCGCATGGCTCCGGCCAGGCCAACGTAGACCGGCTTGACCAGTTTCATCAGGGTCCAGATCGCCGCTGACGCAATCGTTCCGGCGCCCAGAAACCGGACCTTGGTGCCAAAGGCGGCACCGGCCACCTCCGCCGCCGTGCCGCTGGCATGCGCCAGCGCAGTGTAATGCGGCACCGCCCAGACCCAGGCGATGCCGGTGCCCAGCAGCATCGAAAGGCCGACCCACAGCCCCACCAGATGACCGACCGCCAGCAGCGCAAACGACAGGCTGAAGTCGAAACCGGTGGCAGAACCCCGATCGCCGAATCTGAAATACGCGCTGACGTCTTTGGCGAAAATGTGGGTGGCGACCACGATCGCGAAACCGGACGAAACGATGGCGCCCCAGATCACCGCGCGGAAACCGGCCTGTCCGGCTTCGGCGACGTTGCCTTCGGCTACGTCGGCACGATGGCTGGCACCGACCTTGAGTACCTCGGCACACGCCACGCCCTCCGGATACGGCAGGTTGGAATTGGTCACCAACGCCCGCCGCAGCGGAATCGAGTACATCACGCCCAGCGTGCCGCCGAGCGCGCAGATCAGCATGGTTTGCCAGTAGGGGAAACCCGACCACCAGCCCACGATGACCAAACCCGGCAGCACGAAGATGATCGCCGACAGCGTGCCCGCCGCCGAGGCAATCGTCTGCACGATGTTGTTTTCCTGGATGGTGGCGTCGCTGAATTTCCGCAGCACCGCCATCGAGATCACCGCCGCGGGAATCGAGGTGGCAAAGGTCAGACCCGCCTTCAGTCCGAAATAGACGTTGGCCGCGGTGAATACCACGGTGATCAGGATGCCGATGATCAGACCCCGCAGGGTCAGTTCGCTGCGCGGTGTGTCGCTGGACATGGGCTGTGCACTCACATGGTTCTCCCCGAATGGATCCTGCCGGACAAGATAACGTGGAATGCATCCCTCCGCTCGCGGCACATCTGGTCAAATGCGCAGGCGGCTCTCGAACCGGCGCGGCTTACCGGAAAGCGGATCGGCGAACGACAGCGCTTGCGCCAGCAGCTTCAGCGGATGGCGATAGTCGTCAGCCGCCACTGCGGTGAGTGACGGATAGAAATCGTCGTTGATGATGGCCGCCCCAAGCGACGCCATGTGCAGCCGAAGCTGGTGCTTCTTGCCACTGACCGGATGGAGTGCGTAGCGCCAGCAGGCACTCTGGCGATCGATCACCTCGATGCGCGTCTCACTGTTGGGCTCACCCTCGACTTCGCGCATCCGGAAAAATGGTTCGCCCGCCACCATCCGGCTGCGCTTGAGTAAAGGAAACCGCAGCTCTGGCAAGGCCGGGGCCAACGCCTCGTAGCGCTTTTCGATGCGACGCTGCTGGAACAGCGCCTGATACACCGAGCGCGTTTCACGGCAAGCCGAAAACATGACCAAGCCCGCGGTGCCCCGGTCGATTCGGTGCAGCGGCGCCAGATCGGGGTTGTCCAGCCGGCGCATCAAGCGGCGCAACAGGGTCTGCTCGACAAAGCCGCCGGACGGAATCACCGGCAGAAAGTGCGGCTTGTCCACTACCACCAGATGCTCGTCGGCATGCAGCACCGTCTCGACAAACGGGATCACCGCCTCATCGACCACTTCCCGATAGTAGTGGACTCGCTGATGGGCTTGAAAGGCAGTCGCCGCAGTGATCGTCCTGCCATCGGCGTCCAGCACCCGCCCTCGCGCCACGCGGTCCAGCCACTGCTCGCGACTGATTGCGGTGAATCGCGCACAAAGCGCATCCAGTACCGTCGGCCATGGGCCCGCAGGCAGGTGCACCAGGCTGGCGTCGGCGTCGCGAATGAAAGGTTCAGGGGCCGCAGGCATCATGCCGACCAGTGTAAACCCCGCTCAAAGCGTATAATGGCGGGTTGCTATCTCGAGGCACGCTCATGGCGCTCAATTCCACCATCTACAAAGTCGAACTGCAGATTAGCGACATGGATCGGCACTACTACGCCACCCACGCGCTGACTCTGGCCCGCCATCCCTCGGAAACCGAGGAGCGCTTGATGGTGCGCCTGCTTGCCTTTGCGCTGTACGCCGATGACCGGCTCGAATTCGGCAAAGGCATCAGCGACGAGGACGAACCGGCGCTGTGGCGCAAAGCGTATACCGACGAGATCGAACTGTGGATCGAGGTCGGTCAGCCGGACGAGACCCGCATTCGCAAAGCCTGCGGACGATCGCGCCAGGTCGTGGTGATCAACTACGGCGGCAACGCGTCGGATATCTGGTGGACCAAAGCCGCCAACACCCTTGGTCGCAGCAAGAATCTCACCGTGCTGGACATCCCCGTCGGCACCATCGCCGAACTCACCGCGCTGCTGAAGCGGGGCATGCGGCTGCAGTGCCTGATTCAGGACGGCGAGCTGCAGGTGATGAACGATGCCGACGCGGTGGCCGTCGATCCGGTGAAGCGCATGGTGGCGGCGGAATTGGTGAGTTGACCGACGTGTCGGTCGCCATCGACCGCGGGTTGCGCCGTATCGTCTGCGTGGTGGCATTACTCAACCTCGCCTATTTCGGCGTCGAATTTTCAGTGGCGCTGGCGATCGGATCGGTATCGCTGTTTGCCGACAGCGTCGATTTTCTGGAAGACGCCTCGGTCAACCTGCTGATCCTGCTGGCGCTGGGCTGGAGTCAGAAAGCCAGGGCACGCGTGGGCATGGGACTGGCGCTGATTCTGCTAATTCCGGCAGTGGCCACGGTGTGGGTGCTGTGGAGCAAGTTGCAGACGCCGCTGCCGCCGTCGCCGATACCATTGACCCTCACCGGGCTGGGCGCCATGGCGGTCAACCTCGGTTGCGCGCTGTTGCTGGTTGGTTATCGCCACCACAGCGGCAGCCTGACCCGCGCCGCCTACCTGTCAGCGCGCAACGACGTGTGGGCCAACATCGCCATTGTGCTGGCTGGTGCGACCACGGCATTTTTCCCTTCGTTGTGGCCGGATGTGGCCGTAGGTATCGGCATCATGCTGATGAATGCGGACGCGGCGCGCGAGGTGTGGCAGGCGGCACGGGCGGAACACCGGACTGCCGCGGTGGATTTACCTCAATGACCCGTTGTTGCCGACGAATAATTTGCAGGCAAACACGCATCGGCCAATTGCCGGATAATCGCCGGTCACCTCTGCCCTATCCAGGAATCACTCCATGCGCTGGTTACTACCGCTAATCGCCCTGATCGCCCTCGCCGCCTGTACCGCCACGCCGCCGGCGCAAGCCACCGGTAGCGTCGACAAGCTCACCGTCATCGACAGCAAGGTGGGCAGCGGCATCGAAGCCAAAGCCGGCATGGACGTCACCGTCCACTACACCGGCTGGCTCTACGACGATTCGGCCAAAGACAAACATGGCGCCAAGTTCGACAGCTCACGCGACCACGGCCAGCCCTTCACTTTCCCGCTCGGCGCAGGGCGAGTGATCGAAGGCTGGGACCAGGGCGTGGCCGGCATGAAGGTCGGTGGCAAGCGCACCTTGCTGATTCCCGCATCGCTAGGCTACGGCGCACGCGGTGCCGGCGGCGACATCCCGCCGAACGCCTCGCTGGTGTTCGACGTCGAGTTGCTGGACGCGAGCGCACATTGAACCGTCCGTGTAAGAGCGCAGCCTGGGCGCGTTGCTTTTCGTCAGATCAGGCAAAAGCATCGCGCACAGGGTGCGCTCCTACAGGGTATTGCGAAGCATCCATCGGACGGCTTAGTCATAGCGAGCAAGAGCCTCGCGGCTGAAGCCGCTCCCGCAGGTATTCCGCGACCGGACGTGGATCAGTCCTGCTGAGCAGCCTCTTCGCGACCTTGCTGGCGGATGATCGCTTCTTCGCGGGCGTCGATGATCGACTGCATCACGCTGTCGACATCGGCGATGCTTTCGTCGAACT
>JBDTXA010000183.1:0-6342 GCA_040006415.1 Rhodanobacter sp. | reverse complement strand
CCGGCCACTTCGTCAAGATGGTCCACAACGGCATCGAGTACGGCATGATGCAGGCCTACGCTGAAGGATTTTCAATCCTCAAGCACAAACAGGACTTCGGCCTCGACCTGGCCCAGGTCGGCGAAATCTGGCGCTACGGCAGCGTGGTCCGCTCATGGTTGCTGGAGTTGACCACCGATGCGCTGAGCAAGAATCCCCAGATGGAAGGCATCGCGCCCTACGTCGCCGATTCCGGCGAAGGCCGCTGGACCGTCGATGCGGCGATCGAGCTCAACGTGCCGATTCCGGTGATCACCCTGTCGCTGATGGAACGCTTCCGCTCGCGCGACGACGACTCCTTTTCCGACAAGCTGCTCGCCTCCATGCGCAACGAGTTCGGCGGGCACGCGATCAAGAAGGAATAAGCGAGCACTGCTCGCGGGAACTCTGACGCTTTTGTAGGAGCGACTTCAGTCGCAATGCCCTTACACGTTGGTCGCTAAACGCAGAAAGTTATTGTCCGCCTCCAGCAGCCGAGTCATCCTCTGTTCGCGCTGACCTCGAGTCAGTACTTCACAGGGGCCGTGTAGCGCAGAGAGACAAAAGCGAAGGGCATTCACGCCGAAAGCAAAGCGTCCGTCGTGTAGTGCTCGACGTCGCGCGTCGTCGTGGACATTCCGGATAGCAGTTGCGAACGCCATTGCTGTAGTCGCAGCCCTAATCTGTATGCATCCTTGTGTCACCGGTACTCAACGAAACAACAAACGAAAGATCACAACGCGACCTCGTCTTGTTGCAAGGCGCGTGGGAACGGACTCGCCTGGAAGCCGATGGCGTCGTGAACCCGCCAGATGATCACGGCGCCCCCGGCGCGCTCACCACATTTGCCGGAAGAAACTTCAGCGTGCGCACCATCGAAGGCACCTTGCTGCTGGAAGGCGCGTTTGTACTCGATGCGTCAACCCGTCCGAAATCCATCTCCTGGATCGACTCCATCGGCGAGGACAAGGGCAAGCCATTGCCTGCCAGCTATACCCTTAAAGATGATCGCTTCGAGTTCATTGCTGGTGACGAGGGAACGCCGCGCCCGACAGAATTCCATACCGCAGTGGGCCAGACCATGCGAACCTTCGTCCGCCGCTGATACCCGCTTCAAGGGCATGTTGGAGGCTGACGGCGGATTCGAGACTGTAAAGCGAATTCTCGCCGGTAGCCGTCCATCCGATGGCTTTCAGAAGCTTTGGGAACTGGGTCACCTGGAGCTTACGTGTGAGGCGATCATCGTCGAGAGCAAGTGGCGGCAATACTTTGATGACGACTTGCTTCAGCGGGCAGAACGTCTTCTGCGTGAGATGAAGTATCCGTTCAAGCGTTTTGAACTTTCTGCCCAGCTCAGCGAAACGCTCCCGGCTCTTGGCGACAGCGCGGGCAACACTGATTCGGATCCAACACAAGAAGAGTTTGCTGGGGCGTCTTCTGAATCGAGCTACGGCATCGGGGCCACGCTTCGGATCAACGCTTTTTTTCGTGATGTGCTGCATGCGCCCGTTGCAAACGTGCGCTGGTCCTGGGGTGCTGTGGACGAACGTACGCGGCGGCTGTTCCTCCGACTGTGGCGCACGGACATCAAGACGGTTCTTGGCATTCAGCAGATACGCGTACTCAGCAATAGCCAGATCAATCGGCCGGGCCGGAGTGAACGTGCGCGCCACTTGGAGCTCATTCGTTCGGGCTATGCCGCCTTCGCCGTGGTATGCGACAAGGAAAGCCCCGAGGCAGGCAGCATTCTTGGCTTCGATCACGACCGACTGCTGCGGCTGGGGCGTGTCATCGAAGAGGATGGCGTCGTATCCATGGAGATCCTCGGCTCGATCGCCATTGAAGCGCTTGGCCAAATCGACGCGTCTGCGGACGCACTCAAGTCCGACTTTACTGACATTGAACAGGCGGATGTTGCTGCTACCACCCGATCAGCGCTCGTCGAAGCGCGATTGGGTCAGGGCCGATTTCGTCGTGAGTTAATGCGTCGTTGGGATGGCGCCTGCGCAGTTACGGGATGCCGCGTTGCTGCTGTATTGCGCGCGTCCCATTGCAAGCCCTGGCGCAAATCAGACGACAGCGAGCGGCTGGATTCCAACAACGGCCTTGTCTTGTCGGCCAACCTCGACGCCCTTTTCGACGTAGGGCTGATCAGCTTTGGGGATGACGGCGGAATGATCGTCGCGGACGTTCTTACCCCCTCGGAGCGCGGGGCCCTCGACATACCCGCGGGCCTGACGCGGAACCCAAGCGCCAAGCTCAAAACATATTTGAAATTCCATCGCGATCATGTCTTCTTAGGACGCTAAATACGAGCCGGCTAGATTCCTTGTATGTAACCAAAGGGGACGGAGGCAATTAAGTGAGTGATTAGCCGTCTTGCGCGTCAGTCGTTTAGAACGCGGCGAGGTGCGGCCATTGCCGGCCGCGATCAATCTGTTTCAGGTCTTGGACAAAGATCCAGAATTGCCGGACACGTTGCGCTGATCCGCTTCGAAGTCTTGCTTGTGAAAATGTTGACGGCCGCTCTATTTCCACGACAGGTCGAGCTTTTTTTTCGTTGCTACGCAATCCCGCAAGTACAGGTTGATCAGGCTCTGATACGGAATGCCGACGTTCTCGGAGAGTGACTTGAAATAGTCAATGGCTTCCTCGTCCAGGCGGATGGTGATTTGCTTCTTGAGTTGCGAAGCGTAGGGATTTTTCTTGGCTTTGGAGAAATCGTATTCTTTGCGCATGGCATCACCTGTCCGTATTGCCGAGACTCAGCCGTTGTAACCTTTCTGGCAGAAATAATTCGAATTTCGTTGTCTTTGCCGCGATAGCAGTGACAAACGACAAGCAGTTTGGGCTTCATGCTCAGCTCGAGGAGGACGAAGCGGTCTTCACTGGCCGAATGTTGTGGATCGGCGATAATTTTGGCTTGCTCGTCGGCGAACACGAACCTCGCTTCATCAAAGCTGACGCCGTGCTTTTTCAGATTTGCAGCGGCTTTCGCTGGGTCCCACTCGAAGCGCAACTTGCTCATCGGGCAAATATAACTACAATGTAATTATGGGTCAATGGAGGTGCTGGTTGCGGGTGCCAGCGCTTGAGTTGAGCGGCGGCGTGCCCGTTTTCTTCGAACGAGTTGGACAGCATCGGGAGCCCACGCTTCGACTTCCGGTGCGGCGAGGAGAAGATAACTCGGCTGCCGCGGGCAGACGAAAGCTTCAGGCCTGAGCCTGTTGCCTGCGAACGTTCATCGACAAGAAACGATCGAAGCGTCTACAACAACTCCCCCTGCATCGCCGCATAACTCAACTCTCCATCCACGATATGCGCAGGCGACGTATACGGATGCTCTGCCGTGTGGGTGGCGTCGAGGATATGGATTACTTCGATCCCACGCAGCTTCAGCACATCGGAAACAATCGAGCGATGACAGCGCCACCACAGCACCTCGGCGCACATCATCGCGGTGCGCTTGCCTGAGGCCATTGTCAAAAGCTCGGCAAGGCCCTCGGCGAATTCGGGGGTGGCGATGTAATCTGCATAGCCTTGGAACGAGGCGTTGCGCCAGGCCGTGTTGGGCGAACCCGGTTGCACCTTGCGGCGACCGCCGAGCTTCGCAATCCATTGATAGGCGATGCCGTGCGCGGGCAGCGACTCGGCCATCGCCTCGCTGGCGAAGTGCGGATAGCGGCGCGACCCGGGGAAACGCCGCACGTCGGCTATTGCCTCGATGCGGTATTCGTCGAGCAGCGCGAGAAACGCCTCCAGCGCGTGCGTGGAGTGACCGATGGTCCACAGCGTGGCGGGTTCGCTGGTCATGGTTCAATCGACCATGCGCAGCGCTGAACCCTTGTGCATAGCGACGTGATCGGTCTTGTCGCTCTTGATCTCGTATTGGGGATCGTCCTCGCTGCAATGGCGCGTGTGACCTTTGTAATCGGTGTCGCGCGTATGCACTTTGATGATCTTTCCGCTCACATGGCCGGCTTCGGAATTCCAGCGTACGTGATCGCCCACCTTGAAGTCGTGGCTCATGACGTGTCCTCGCATGATGGATTGAAACCGTAGCAGATCAGATCGACTGTTCAATCGAGGTGGAGCTGGCCTGGATGTGTCATTGGTCCGCTGGCGGAATCTACCGTGCGGGCATCACGGTCTCGATCAGCGGTTGAAGCAGATTCCCATCATTTCCAGTAGGAGGGTCGGTGTGAAGACCACGATCATCGAGCCAAGCTGACGCAATATGCTGCGGCCAACTACCTGCCAAAATGAATGGAAAGTGTACTGAGGCGACTTATCGACAGCCGCCCGGCTCAGCTGACTTTGTTGACACCTATGGTCCGATGATCATGTACGCGATGGCGACGGGACGGCTGGGAAACATGTCCGACAGCGATCACGGAATCACCCGCAGGCCGATGATCAGCGCCACGCCGTCGACGAGCGATTTACTGGCGAGCTCCTCCTGTTCTCCAACGTCAGCAAATTGATTCGGAGAAAGTAGATGAGTTCTACCGGCCCATCCCAGCAAGGCAGCGGCGGCGACTTGATCGGGCTGAGTAGATCGGGCAGCTGCCGGCTGTTGTAGCCAGCTCGGCTCGGTGTGTGCGCACGGGGAGTCGGTTACAAGCTCTCCATTTCTCGTGGTGTGAATAAAGATGCCGCTCGCGCAAGATCGATGTGTCTTGTTTTGCAGCGCGGAAGAGAGCCCTACCCTTACCCCAACCTCAACAGCTTGCGTACCGCCACTAAATTGCGTCGGCTGATCTCAGGGCTGAACTCGCTGCCATCCAGTCGTGCCAGCACGCGCCCGTCGGGCAGTGTCTTGATGCCGATCAGTCGTGCCGGCGGTACCAGGCAGTTGCGATGCAGGCGGACCAGTTGCTCCGGATACGCCTCTTCCAGTTGCCGCAGCGATTCCTCGATCAGCAGTTCGCCGCGTCGGTGATGCACGCAGACGTACTTCTCCTCGGCAATCAGGCAGGTGACTTCATCGAGCGCGATGCGGACTTCTTCGCCGCGTAGCCGACCGTGCAGCCATACGGTCGGCTCGCTGGCGTTGTCGGCCAGTCGGCGTTGCGCGCGCTGCAGTGCTTCGCGCAAGCGTTCCAGCCGCACCGGCTTCAACAGATAGTCGGCGGCGCCGAGATCGAACGCCTTCAGTGCATGTGCTTCATAAGCGGTGCAGAAGATCACCTGGGCTCGCGAGCGACCGACCAGCCGCCGCGCCACGCCAATGCCGTCCATGCCGGGCATATTGATGTCCAGCAGCAACACCTCCGGTTGCAGCGCATCGAGCTGGCTCAGCGCCGCCTCGCCGTCATCGACGCTACCGACGATTTCCACGTTTTCGCACTGGCCGAGCAGCGCCGCCAGGCGTGCCCGCGCCAGCGGCTCGTCGTCGACGATCAGCACCCGCGTCATGCGGCGCGGCTGGGCAGTGTCAGCCGCACCACAAACTGCTCGCCTTGCGCGCCGGCCTCGACCCTGGCCTGCGGCCCGTAGCGGTAGGCGATGCGCTTGCGCACGCTGTCCAGGCCGTGTCCGTTGCCGGGGCGTGGGGCCGAGTGCGGTAGCGGGTTGATGATCTCGATGCGGATGCCGTTGCCCTCGCGCGTGCCGCGCAGGGTGATGACACCGCCACCACGCAAAGGCTGGATGCCATGGCGCACCGCGTTCTCCACCAAAGTCTGCAGCAGCAGCCGTGGCAGTGGGAAGTCGAGCGGGAGGTCGTCCAGTTCGCGCTGAACCTGCAGGCGCGAACCGAGGCGCAGCTGCTCGATCGCCAGATAGCGCTCCAACAGGGCCAGCTCGTCAGCGACGGTGCCGTCGCCCGTATCATGTGGCCCCAGTGCGGCGCGAAACAGTTCGGACAGGTCCTCCACCGTGCGCTCGGCGGCCGCGGGATCCACCCGAATCAGCGCGGCCACCGTATTCATGCTGTTGAAAAGGAAGTGTGGCCGAATGCGTGCCTGCAGGGCTTCCACCTGCGCCCGCGTGACCGCGGACAATCGTGCCTGCCACTGCGCCAGCACATAGAAATAGCGCAGCATCGCCGCGCCCAGCAAACCGGCAATCAAGGTGTTGTCACGGATGAAGATCGGCAGGCTGCTGCCAATCAAAGCCATCTGCAGCGCACCATCCAGCCAGCGTGCCACGGCGCTGGCGGTCAGCACGATCACCACGATGACCAGCCACACGCCCAGATAGGGCATGTGTTCGGGCAGGCGCTGCAGCAGGTGGCGCAGCTTGCACAAGGCGACCGCGATCACCAGCGCCAGCCAGGTCACGAACAGCATGCTGACGCTGTACGCCGGCCAGTCGCGCTGG
>JBDTXA010000182.1:0-6399 GCA_040006415.1 Rhodanobacter sp. | reverse complement strand
CCCACCGCAATCGCCAGCACCATCAGCGCGGTGAGTACCTTGTTGCGCTTCAGGCTGTGCAGAGCCAGGTCGAGGTAGTAGCCGAACATCATATGTCTCCTTCAATCGCAAGATTCGCCGTGTTTTTCGTAGGAGCCCGCTCGCAAGCGATGCTTGTTTTTTCGGCGTGATTCAGCGCAGGAGCATCGCTCGCGAGTGGGCTCCTACTAGAGAGCGGGAGGCTTGGGTTTTCGTTCTTCATCAGACGCTCCTCGTCGCAACGACCGGCGGAACCGATGCCGCGCGCAGCGCTGGGCCGAGCACGGCAAGCTGACCGATCAGCCACAAGGTGATACGGCGAACACCGATCTTGGGTCGGCGTTGTGACACCCGGAAGCTGGTCAGCCTAGAACTTCCCAAAGCCAGGTCGAGGTAGTAGGTGAACATCAATCTCTCCCGTTGCGGCTGATCACCGCCAAGGCTCTTGTGGGAGCGGCTTCAGCCGCGATGCTCTTCGCTGGTTGCACAGCCTCGCAACTGAAATCGCTCCCACAAGAGCGGGTTCGTTTTATCGCTTTCGCTCGCATCACGCCGACCTCGTGGCTACGACGGGCGGCACATGGGCGGCGCGACGCGCGGGCCCGAATACCGCCAGCTGACCCAGCAACCACAGCGCGATTGCGCCACCGGGCAGGTAATACCAGGACATGCGCGCCATCTCGTAGTGCTGCATCAGGTACATGTTGATGCCGAAGGCCAGCGCCATGCCGACCAGCACGCCCGCCGCGGTGAGCAGGAAATTCTCGGTCTGGAAGTACTGCATGATGTCGCCGCGGGTGGCGCCCAGAGCGCGGCGAATGCCGATCTGCCGACGCCGCTGGGCCACCCAGAAGCTGGTGAGACCAACGATACCGAAGGCGGTGACGGCCAACATCACCGTGCAGACCAGGGCCAACATCCAGACCATGGACCGGGTGTTGGCGAAGTAGACATCGCGGATGTCTGTGAAGGACCTGCCCTTGGCGACGGCATTGATATCGAGTGTGCCGAGCGTTTTTTCCACGGCGTCAATGACGCGCTGGCGATCCTGCGGGGCGCTGCGGATCACGTAGCTGCCCATGTTTTCGTTGGGCTGCACCGGGAAAAAGGCGCTGTAGTAAATGTTGTTGGCACCATCACCCTGCCGGTTGGGGCGCAGCACGTCGGCGACCACGCCCACTACCGCATACCAGTACGGCTCGGCGTACATTTTTTTGCCAAGCGGCGCCTGATTCGGCCAGAGCCGGTCGGCCAGGCTTTGCGTTACAAGCACAACATGCTGCTCAACGAGATAGGACTTGCCCAGCGTGCCGTTGGCGTATTCGTCCGCGCTAAACAGCCGGCCCTGTCTGAGCTGCAGTCCAAGCACCTGTGGCGCGTTAGCGCCGATGAAGTATTCCGCTGCATTGACGTTGGAGAAGTTGTTTACCGTTGCTTTTTCGTCTGCGGAAAACGATGAGTTCCAGCCATTGTTGGTCAGCGGCATCGTGTTCATCACCGTTACGCCCAGTACGCCCGGAATGCGCCGCAGCGAATCGAGATTGCGCGGTATGTCGCTCTTGGCCAGCGTCGGGTTAGTGCCGTTCATGGTAACTACGCTGAGACTTTGCTCATCAATGGCGTTGGAAAGGCGGATGTCCCCCAGCCGCGAGCCGATCATGAACACGGCGTTACACAGGACCGCGCACGCCAGGGCTATCTCCAGCACGATCAGGATGGCCGGGATGCGGTGCTTGCGCAGACTGGAGAGAATGGGGCGAATCTGGACGTCCATATCAGGCGGCCTTCAGCTGGGGAGCGGGGGCGACGACGCAGGCGCGCCAGGCGGGAAGCAGCCCCGCAATCAGGCTCGCGACCAGTGCGACGACAAAAGTGAGCAGAAACATCTGGACGTCCAGGCGCGCCAGGCTGGCGTAGTCGGCCGGTTGTTGGCGCACGCCCCATAGGCCGAGCTCGGTAAAGAGCAGACCCAGCACGCCGCCGGCCAGTCCGACGATGCCGGCCTCGACCATAAACTGCGCAAACACGGCGCCTCGCGTGGCGCCCAGCGCGCGGCGTACGCCAATTTCGCGAGAGCGGCGCAGGCATTTGGCCAGCAGGAGGCCCACGGTATTGACCACGCAGATCAGCAAAAACCCCAGCGCCAACCCTGCCTGCAGACGGGCATCATCAGGCACCACGCGCTCTTCGTGCAGCCAACCCATCAGGTCCAGCAAGGCCGTGTCGGGACGATGAAAACGGCCCAGCGCCATCTGCTGCTGCACGTAATTGGCCAGAAAGGTTTTGTACGCGGCAACGCCATCCTGCCCATTCAACTGCACCCACATGCCCAGCCAAACGCATGCCGCCGTTTCCAACGTCTTGATATCGGCTGCCTCATAGCAGTTGGTATTCTGCGGCCCCATCTGATCGGCGCGCGCCGCGCGCAACGGCAGAAAAACCGCATCACCGTCGCCGTAGCTGCGCCCACCCAGATCCACCGCATAAAAGCGCGGCTGCGGTGCCCACGGCTTCAGCACGCCGATGATGCGGTAGTCGTGGTCGTTGACCCGCAGAGTTTTGCCGACGCTGTCCGCGCCGCCGAATAACTTGTCGTTGAGGAAGCCGGCGATCACGGCGATTCGCGAAGCGTTGTCATCGTCCTTGCCTGCCCAACCGCTGCCATATTGAAAGGGTGAATCAAACATCGGAAAAAAATCGGCCGTGGTCATAACGCCGTCGCTATAGAACGCCCGCGCGCCGGCTTTGAGCGGGGCGATCTTGGCGGAGGTCAACGCCACCAGCGTTTGGCGATCCGCCCGATGCGCGCGCATCAGGTTCGTGGCATCGATATAGGTCATGGTCTCTTGAGGCTTGGTCTGCCCTTCGACATAACCGTCTTTCGGATACGGATCCACCTGCGGATAAAACAACTGCGCGCTTTTCTGCGGCAACGGGTCGCCTGACAGCAGCTTCAGCACCGTCAGCGTGGTGATGCATGCGCCGATGCCAAGCGCTAGCGAGAGCACCATAAGGGCAGTGAGCACCTTGTTGCGCTTGAGGCTGCGCAGGGCGAGGTCGAGGTAATACCCAAACATGTCAAATCTCCATGACCCAAAGCCCCTTCTCTTGCGAAGCAGGGGAAAGTTGAAGGGGGTCGTTTCAGGTGACCTGGAACAACCCTCTCTCGCGCCACTCCCAAAGCGACCCCTACTCAATCCTCCGCTGCTGCGCAAGGGAGGAGGCAAAGCAAGGACCGCGTTATTTCATTGAAGAAAGGAGGGGAAAATCCAACTACACGCTGCGCGTTGCCACCACCGGCGGCACTCTGGAAGCGCGCAGTGCCGGCGCCAATACGGCGGCCTGACCCAGCAGCAACAAAGCGGCGACTCCAACGACAACGTAAGGCAGCGACAGCCGCTGCATTTCAAACTGGTGCATCATCCAGGCGTTAAGGCCCATGGCCAGCACCGCGCCCACGAGCACGCCCACGCAGGCAATCAAGAAGTTTTCGGTGAGGAAATAGCTGAGGATGTCGCGACGCGTGGCGCCCAGCGCGCGGCGAACACCAATCTGCTTGCGCCGCTGACCCACCCAGAAGCTGGTGAGGCCGACAATGCCGGCCGCGGTGATCGCCAGCAGGACGAGGCAGATCACGCCCATCAATATCGCCATGCCGCGGTCGCTGGCATAGGCGTCTGCGCGAATGCGACTGAAAGACTGCACGCCGCTTTTGGCAGGAATCACGCGCATGCGGTTGCTGGCGAACAAGGCCTTGGGCGCGGCTTTGATGACGCTGGCCATCTGGCCAGACTGCACGCGCAGCACGTAGTTGATGCTGTGATCAACCCATAAAAAAGGCAGCAGCATGGTGTTGGTGTTACCCCAGCTATTGCCTGTCCACGGGGTTTGCAGCCGCGCGACCACGCCCACGATCGTGGTTGAAGCATGCGGGTCGATAAAGATCTGCTTGCCCACCGCCGAGGTGTCGGGAAACAGCTTGTCGGCCAACGCTTTGGTGATGATGACCAAGCGTGGCACGGGCTGGTCGTCCGGCTTTATCTGGCTTATTTCGTCGGGGCGAAAATTGCGTCCGGCGATCAGCTTCAAGCCCAGGGTAGGCAGCGCGTGCGCATCACCGAAGTAAAACGCCGACTGCGCCGAAGAGTCGCGCTGGTCGGGCTTGAGATTGACGCCGGTCGACATGCCACCCTGGCTCAGCGGCAGCGAGTTGGTGGCGTAGGCATCAACCACGCCCGGCACGTGACGCAGCGTGTCCAGATCACCGGAGATCAGCGCGCCGTAGCTGTCACTGCTGCTGCTTACCCACTGATTTTGAATCCGCAGAACCTGGGATTCGACAATGCCGCTGGGGCTGGACAGCCGCGACACCCGCTGCTGGATGATAAAAAGCGCGTTGCACACAATCGCCAGCGTCAGCGCTATCTGCAACATGATGAGTACCGTGCCGGCTTTGTGGTGGCGCAGCGCGGAGAGAATCGGCTTGATCTGCATGGTCACTCTCCCGGTCAGTTGGATTTGAGCTGCCACGCGGGCTGCACGCGCGAGGCTCGCCAGGTGGGATAAAACGCAGCAATCACCGTGCACCCGATAGCCAGAAGCAAGGTGAGCAGCAGCAGCGTCAGGTCGACGTTGGCCAACTGCGCGATATCGGGCTCGAATACGAGGCCGATACCCGCCACGCCCAGCGCAGTCAGTCCCAGCCCCAACATTCCGCCGGCAGCACCGACGATGCTGGCCTCCATTAGAAACTGCGCGTAAATCGTGCGGCGTGATGCACCCAATGCCCGGCGCACGCCGATCTCCGGGGCGCGCCGCATGAATTTGGCCAGCAGCAGGCCGACGGTGTTGACCAGACAGACAATGAGAAAGCCAAATGACAGCAGCATCGACACCTCGGTCTCCGCCGGCACCACGTGCTGTTTGTCCATCCACTGCATGACGTTGCTGAGACGCACATTGGGTGCCCAGTGAAAGCGCCCGGCCCGCTGCTGTATGGCCGCATAGCCCTCCAGATACCGCTTGTACTGCGACACGGCGGCAGCGTTCGGCAGCTGCGCCCAGTAGGACAACCAAACACATGATGAGCGCAGCCGGCCTTCCCAGCCGGGCTCGGCCTGACCTGAGCAATTGCGGTTGCCATAGGTCGGCATCTGCAAATCGATAGCGCGCGTAAAGGGAATCCAAAGCTGCGCCGCCTCGCTAAAGGTGCGGCTGTTGACTACGTCGTAAAAGCGTGGCTTGGGGTTCCAGGGTTGGGTCACCCCCACGATGCGAAAGGTGTCACCGCCAACCTCGATGCTCTTGCCGACGCTGTTGATTCCGCCAAACAGCTGCTGGTTGAGCTCACTGCCAATGACGATGGCCGAACCGTGCCTGTCATCGTCGGACTCAGGCCACGCCGTACCGTACTTGAACGGCACCTCGAACATGCGGAAAAAATCACTGTACGTCGCGTAGCCCGGTTCAAGAATCGGTTGAGAGGAAGCATCGGTCGGCACGATTGCAAGATTCACCGGATACAGCACCGTCTGCAGCGCCGCCGCGTGGTCGCGCATCAAGCCCATGGCGTCGGTGTAGTCCATGGCGCTGGGCGGCTCGCCATCATGACTTTTGCTTGGGCCCCAGTTATCGATCTGCGGCTTGAATAGCTGCGATGACTTGTCCGGAATCGGATCGCCCGACACAGCGCGAAAGACCGAATAACTCGTCATCGACGCCGCCACTCCAAAGCCGATCGCCAGCACCATCAGCGCAGTGAGCGCCTTGTCGCGCTTCAGGCTGCGCAAAGCCAAATAGAGGTAGTAGCGGAACATGGGGTGATGTACTCCACGGTGTGGGCCGGCAGCCCAGCGGTGAGGGTTAAGGTCAGGGGGATCGGGTCGCCACCAGTGGCGGCACCCTCGAGGCGCGGCGCGCCGGTACGAAGACAGCTGCCTGGCCTATCAGCAGCAGTGCGATCACACCAGCCACCAGGAACGGTGTCGGCATACGCGGCATGGCGTACTGGGCAATCAGCCAGGCATTGAGGCCCAGTGCCAGCAGCACGCCGACGCCGACGCCGACGCTGGCGATGAACAGGTTTTCCAGCTGAAAGTAGTTGAGGATGTCGACCCGGCGGGCGCCCAGCGCACGACGAATACCGATCTGCCGCCGACGCTGGCCGATCCAGAAACTGGTGAGGCCGACGATGCCCGCAGCCGTCACGCCGAGCAGAATCAGGCAGACGATGCCCAGCAAAAGCGCCGTACCGCGATCACCGCGATAGGCCTTGTAGCGAATCTCGCGCATGCTTTGCGCGCCCCAGGTGTCCGGCATCTCGCGCATGGGATTGAGCGCGAACAACGCATCGCGCGCCGAACGGATCACCGCCTGCTCGCG
>JBDTXA010000181.1:0-6470 GCA_040006415.1 Rhodanobacter sp. | reverse complement strand
ACTGCAGGCGTTCGCGAGCGTAGTTGAGGCTGTTCTGCAAGGCGCGCTCGGCCAGCGCAAGACCCTGTACGCCGACTGACAGGCGGGCCGCATTCATCATCGTGAACATCGCCATCAGGCCCTTGTTCGGCTTGCCAATCAGGTAGCCTTCGGCGCCGTCCAGATTCATCACGCAGGTGGAGCAGGCGTGGATGCCCATCTTGTGCTCGATGGCGCCGGCGGTGACGCCGTTGCGCTCGCCCAGCGAACCATCCAGATTCACCTTGAACTTGGGCACGATGAACATCGAAATGCCGCGACTGCCCTCCGGTGCGTCGGGCAAGCGTGCCAGCACCAGATGCACGATGTTTTCGGTGAGGTCATGTTCGCCGGCGCTGATGAAGATCTTGGTGCCGGTCAGCTTGTACCTGGTGTTGCCGTCGGCGTCGTTCTCGCCCGGTTCGGCGCGGGTCTTCAGCAGGCCCAGGTCCGAACCGGCCTGTGGCTCGGTGAGACACATGGTGCCGGTCCAGCGACCTTCCACGATCGGCTTCATGTAGTGCTCGCGCTGCCATTCCTCGCCATGCACTTTCATTGCATGGGTGGCGCCCTCGGACAGCAGCGGGTACAGGCTCCAGGCCAGATTGCCCGACTGGAAAAGCTCGGTAGTCGCCGTGCCCAGCACGCCGGGCAACGCCTGGCCGCCGTACTTTTCGGGATTGGTCAGGCCGGTCCAGCCACCGTCCGCAAACTGCTTGAAGGCCTGCTTGAAACCCTTTGGCGTGGTCACGGTGTGGGTGGCCTTGTCGAAGTGGCAACCTTCCAGGTCGCCGGGCCAGTTGGTCGGCGCCAGCAATTGCTCACTCAAACGACCGGCTTCTTCCAGCACGGCGTCGATCAGGTCACGACTGTGGGCTTCGCCACCTTCGAGCAAGGTAAGCGTTTTTTCTGCATCGAGTACATCGAACAGGACGAAGCGCATGTCGTCGAGTGGGGCCTTGTAAGCAGTCATGGAAATTCCTTGGTGAAAGTGGGAATGGGGTATGGCGGCGCTTCAGCGCCAGGTGTGGGCGATGCCGGGGACGGGCGAAATCCATGCACTGCCATCGAAGTCAAATGAACGCGGCTTGTCTTCCTGTTCCGGCTTGGCGATCGCGCTGCCGCTGATGCGGTAGGCCAGCGTGCCAGCGCTGCCCTTGGTGCCGACGGCCTGCTCCATTTTTGTCATGTCGGCGGTTGGCAGAATCTCGATCTGGATCACATCGCCATTCAAAGCGGGAATGTCGCGCTCGAACGTGGCATGGACACGAACCGGCACCAGCGTGGCGATCTGCAGCCGGCTCTCGATCGTGGTGAAATCCATTTCACCGTAGCTGTTGTTCTGAATCCGCACGGTCAGCTGCCACTGGCCATTGGGTAGCACGGACAATTGCTGGATGGTGACGTTGGGCGGGTACACACTCTTGCGTTCCGGACCGCAGGCGATCAGGCCTGCGCTCACGGCAACGAGCAGAAATCCTTGCAGCAGTCGTTTCATCGGTTCACCTCAAACGATTGTTTGAATCTTAGCAAAGTTGGCGAAAATTCCCATGACGCCCTGCAACGGGCATCATCGTTGTCCCGTTTCCCAACCTGCAGATTTGTTCATGACGTCCACCACACGAACCCGCCGCATTGTCGCTCGCCGCTCTCCTATCCATGGCAACGGCGTCTTCGCCGTCAGCGCTCTTCCCAAGGGAGATGAGTTCATCCAGTACAAGGGCACGCTGATGACGCATGCCGAGGCGGACGACATGTACGGGGATGGTGGCGAAAGTGGCCACACCTTTCTGTTCACGCTCAACGACGATTACATCATCGACGGCAATCGCAAAGGCAATGCTTCCCGCTGGATCAACCACAGCTGCCGGCCGAACTGCCGCGCTCTGGTCGAGGAAAGCGCCACAGGCGATCCACGCAAGGACAAGGTGGTGATCGAGACGATCCGCGCGATCAAGCCCGGCGAAGAGCTTACTTACGACTACGGCATCGTGCTGGACGTGCCGCATACCCCACGCATGAAAAAGCTTTGGGGGTGTCGGTGCGGTTCGCCGAAGTGCACCAGAACCCTGCTGAAGCCAAAGCGAAAGGCCGGTTGATCCAGCGGGAGACTAGGTGCCTTGGGCGTTGCGCCGCGCACGAGTCTCGTCCTCTGGATCACTACCTGTGGGAGCGGCCTTAGCCGCGATGCTTTTGTCTTCTATCTTCAGAGCAGGAGCATCGCGGCTGAAGCCCCTCTCACACGGGCCGTTCTAAAGTTGCTCACGGATGGCTCGCTTCACCGACTCCCATGCTCCGCTGCGGCGGGCTTGCCGATCCACTGCGCTGTGTCCAGCTGCCTGTCGATAACGGTGGCAAGTTGCTCCATCTTCGGCTTCACAGCTTCGGCGGCGGCACCCTTGCAGCCCTTGTAGAAATCGACGGTCTTGCTGCCCGCCGCGTCGGCCACGGTGATCTTCACGCTGGGCTGGTCGCTCATCATCATTTCGCAGCCATCTTCGCGCGAGGTGTAGCTGTCACGCATGGCGTGGAATCCACTCTGAGTCACCGCTTCCATGACGGCAGACGTCTGAGCCGGAGTGGCTTGGCCCTTGGCCCGCTGGGTTTGCACGTGCGCGTCACCCACAAAACTGACGTCCCCGCCCGGGCTCAGCGTGACGGTATACGCGGGACAGATACCGAAGCAGGCGGTTCGCTGCAAGGTGACTCGGGCAGGAGCCGCCGGTTTTTCCGCATGCGTGTCGGCGCCGACGGCGCAGGCTCCCAGTGCCAGTGCGGCGACCGCCAGTAAAAGGCAGACAAGCGGGATGCGGGTCGAGTGCATGGTCATACTCCGTGGTGGTCAGTAGGCCGACGAGCATAGCGGCCTGCCATCCAGAGTGATGGCGCCAGGCGATCCTTTCTTCCTCGACACGTGCCGCGCCGCTTCGTCATCGCGGTGGTAAACATTTTCTGCGTAAGGCTAACTCCGATGACGGACGTTCCGGCCCATTGCGGAATGCGTACGGAAAACGCGCTGTCAGAAGCTAGCCGCCACGCGCATGCCCAGCACGGTCGCATTGCGATGGTCTTCGCTGCCGCCGGGGTGACGGATGTATTGCACGTTGGGCATCAGGTAAACGCCGGGAAGCACCGCCAGCTTGTAATTCAACTCCGCCGTGTATTCGTTGCCGGGCACTTGCAGCGGTGCGGCCGCGCCCACATTCGCCACCCGGACCCTGTCCGCCGCCCGGTCGCTCACGTGGGCACGCGAGAGCAGCAAGCCCACACGGTCTCGGGGGCGGCCCGCAAACGGCGCGTTGTACAACATGCCGACCTGCGTCAGCTGATCGACGTAGTCGGTGTCGGCATCGGACTGGATCAGGTTGCCAAACAGGATCAAGCCGCCGCCGTGGGCGTCCTTGCTGACCTGCTGGCGCAGCATCGCGTAGGTACCGGTTTCGCTGTTGCGCATCATCGGCTCGGCGGACGCGCCGGCATCGGCCCGTGGCTGATCGTTGCTGGCCAGGAACAGGTCCGGATAATTGGCCGAGTTGTGCCAGCCACCAACGGCCCACTTGCCGGGCAACGCCTGCTCGCCCATGTGGGTCTTCCAGCCCAGCTCGCCCAGCGCCATGGTGTTTTTCCAGCCACCCGCAGTGATCGGTTTGAGACCCTGGGCGTTTTCCAGATTTCGGGTATTGGAATCCAGCGTGCCCACGCGGACGTACCAGTTCGGCGACGGGTTGACGGTGATGACGACACCGTACTGGCCGATCGGGCTGGTATACCACCCATTGCTGATGTAACCGGGCAGCGACCCGCAGGCGGCTAGATTCTGGAATTCGCAATCGAACGCCATGAAGCGGGCGCCGCCGCCACCGGGCACCATCCGGCCCGCGCGCAGGTCAACCGCGTTGTTCCACAGCGATTGCTCGTAGAAAAACTGGGTCAGGCGGGCGACATGGCCACGACCGTAGATCTCCTGGGTTTCAAACAGCGTGCCGAGCTGTGCCTTGCCGTCGAGCTGGTCGCCGTTGCGCTGGTTGACGGCGATATGAAATGACCCGCCCTGCCAGCCCCAGAGTGTGTCGAAGTCGACATCCGCGCCAACATGGAGCTGATCGGCATAGGCGTCGGTGTGACGCGAGCCGCCGCTGCGGTTGTGAGCAAACTCGCCCACATAACCGGCCGCCAGATCGATGCCTTGCTCATGCAATGACTGGCGTACGCCGCCCCAATTGCCGAACAGGTGACGGGCCGCGACATCGTCCCCGGTCGAGCCGGCCGTGGCGTTCATGCTGCAGGTGGCCAGGGTTAACAGCAGAAAGGTATTCAACTTCACGGACATCGGAAATTCCTTTGAATAAACCGGCAAGACGTGGCGAAGCGCGCGCAGAATCGCGCGACGCACGCACAGGCGTGCCGGTTCGGTCGACCGAGCGGTCGACGATGATGGAAACGGTAGAGCGGGTTCTGGCGCGGTCAGCCTGGCATCGTGGTCGCGTTTACCAGGCTCACCGCAAGGCTCAGGCCTTGAAACCCATGGTCGCGTTGACTGCCTGTTGCCAGCCTTCGTACAAGGCCTCGCGACGGTCTTCCGGCATCGCCGGTTCGAAGCGGCGATCAACCGCCCACTGCTTGGAAATTTCTTCGCGGCTGGACCAGAAGCCGGTAGCCAGGCCGGCGAGATAGGCGGCACCCAGAGCGGTGGTTTCCGGAACTTCCGGCCGCAGCACGGGTACGCCGAGGATGTCGCTCTGGAACTGCGCCATGAAATCATTGGCAATCGCGCCGCCATCGGCGCGCAGCTCCTTCAGCTCGATCCCTGAATCAGCTTGCATGGCCGCCAGCACATCGCGCGTCTGGTACGCCATGGATTCCACGGCGGCACGCACGAAGTGCTCCTTGGTCGTGCCGCGGGAAAGGCCGAACACGGCGCCGCGCACATCGCTGCGCCAGTAGGGTGCGCCCAGACCGACGAAGGCCGGCACGAAGTACACGCCGTCATTGTCCCCAGCGCGCTCGGCATAGGCCTCCGAGTCGCTGGCCTTGCCCAGCATGCGCAGCCCGTCGCGTAGCCACTGGATCACCGAGCCGGCGACGAAAATGCTGCCTTCCAGTGCGTACTCGACCTTGCCGTCGATGCCCCAGGCGATGGTCGTCAGCAGTCCATTTTTCGACGCCACCGCCTTTTCGCCAGTGTTCATCAGCATGAAGCAGCCGGTGCCATAGGTGTTCTTGGCCATGCCGACTTCAAAGCAGGCCTGACCGAACAGGGCTGCCTGCTGATCGCCGGCAATACCGGCAATCGGTACTTCGTGTCCGAAAAAGTGTTGCCCTTGGGTAGTGCCGTAGATCTCGCTGGAGGACCGAACTTCCGGCAGCATCGCGCGAGGCACGTCGAGCATGGCCAGAAGCTCGTCGTCCCAGCACAGCTCGTGGATGTTGTACATCAGCGTGCGCGAGGCGTTGGTCACATCGGTGACGTGAACCTTGCCGCCGGTGAGGTTCCAGATCAGCCAGCTGTCGATGGTGCCGAACAGAAGCTCGCCTTTGGCGGCGCGCTCGCGGGCACCGTCGACCTTGTCCAGAATCCATTTAACCTTGGTGCCGGAAAAATAGGCGTCGATCAGCAGGCCGGTTTTCTCGCGCACCATGTCCTCGTGGCCATCCGCCTTGAGCTGGTCGCAGATGTCACGGGTCTGGCGTGATTGCCACACGATGGCGTTGTAGATCGGCTGGCCGGTAGCCTTGTCCCACACCACCGCGGTTTCGCGCTGATTGGTAATGCCGATGCCGGCAATCGCCGTTGCATCCACCTGGGCATTGTTCATCACCTCGGTGATGGTGCTCAGCACGCTGGTCATGATCTCGCGCGGGTTGTGTTCGACCCAGCCCGGCTCAGGGAATATCTGGCCAAACTCGCGTTGTGCCATGCCGGCGATGCGGCCCTGGTGATCGAACAAGATGGCGCGTGAGCTGGTCGTGCCCTGGTCGATCGCCAGAATGTATTGCTTATCCATGGATCCGCTCCTGTAAAAGTCAGCTGTGGATCAGAAAAAAATGCGTGCGTGTGTCGGTATGCGGATCGGCAGGCGAATGCCGACTTCAGGTGTGGGCTCGTGTGGCTGGCGGGTGCGAGGCTTCTGCCGCGGCAGCCGTGCGTAGTTCGTCGAGCGCCCTTTGACGCGCCGGAAGAAACGGGTAAATCAACCATTGATACGCTGCGCCACCGACCACGCCGCCGATCAACGGGCCGACGATCGGAATCCACCAATAGTTGTCCGGTGAAGGCAGCGCCGACTTGCCCCAGCCAGCGAAAAACGCGAACAAGCGTGGGCCGAAGTCGCGTGCCGGATTGATCGCCCAGGCTTCCAGATAACCCATGCACGCACCGATGGTGGCGACCAGAAGTCCGATCATCAACGCGCCGGAATTGGCGCCCGGCGCCATCTCGTTGTACTGCTCGG
>JBDTXA010000180.1:0-6520 GCA_040006415.1 Rhodanobacter sp. | reverse complement strand
GTCTGGATGTAGTGCGGCTCCGCCGCGTCGTCGCCGAGCTTCTGGCGCAACTGCGAGATGATGTGACTCAGCGTTGCCTGCGTAACGTACTTATGACTCCACACACGTTCCAGCAGTTCGTCGTGCTGGATCAGTTCGCCCGGATGGGTCAGGAACTGCAGCAACACGGCATAGGCCTTCGGTTCAAGTTCGAGTTCGCGACCATCGCGCGACACGCGGTGGGCCGCCGGCTCGACGAGGATATCGCCGAACGCATAGTCCACCCGTGGACTGTTCGATTCTGTGGTCACGGGATGCCAATATCACAGCGGTGGGTGAGGGTCAATCGAACTAGCCGGCGATTCGTGCGGTTGCGAAATGCGAAACCTCAGGGGGCGGTCGTTGCTTCGTACGCGGCGCCAGATGGACGGCCCCTTAGCTGCATGACTTAGAAAGAATGGGGTCCGATAAAAAAAGCGAAAAAGAGGTCAGCGGCGAATGGCGCTGACTTAAGCCCGTCATCCTCGCGAAAGCGGGGATCCAGTGTCTTTGGCTGCTCGAAAAGGCTGAGGTCACTGGATTCCTGCTTTCGCGGGAATGACGGAAAACAAGGCTTCCCGCTTGGGTAAGCGCCCGTCGGGTCAGAGGCATATAAATTACTCAGATAAATGTCTCTGACTTCTTCCTTGATTGCAGCGAGCCAGATCCAGGTGTAGAACGGTGCCCGAGTTCAGCGCTCAATGAAGGATGCGCCGCCCTCACATCCGAGGCCCATCCGCCAGGGGGAACCGCATGAGCTGGGAACTCATCAAGTTGATCCAGAAGGAGACCGACCTGCGGTTGATCCTTCCCTTCGGACTCCACCTCCACTGTGCGACATCAATATTGGCATCTTGGCCAAGGCAGCCGTTACCCGACGGCATGAAAAAGCGTCCGATGCGAACTTCTGGGAGCCGGCCGGCCTGGGTCGGTAAGCGGGGTGTCGTCTCACGCTCAGCAGGAAAGAATTACGAAACATTGCTCTCGGCGCTACGGGTCTGGGCGGACAGCGCCCCCGATGTTCCGGCGCTGGGCTTCATCCATTCCCGTATCGAGCGGGAAGCCGTTGAACCCGGTCTGATGACGCCGCGTCACGTGCTGGAGCATGTACGCGAGCGCTCGCCCGATGGCGTCATCGTACTCCAGGCGCTGGAATGGAAGCCGGGACGGAGGAAGCTAAACCGAATAAAGGCAAGAAAGGGGACAAGTTCATTTAATCTTTGTTTGGGCTGATTGAGGCTAAAAAGATGTCAGGGACAACAAAAGGCAGACCGGAGAAATTAAATCGGAATAATTTCCGCCATCCCTTTTGTCGCGGGCCCGATTTTATGGCGACTCATTCTCGTACTTACCATCCCTGGAGTGGATCCCGATGAGCAATATAAACGGCAAAGTTTACGCAATGAATGCCATCACGCCGATGCGTCCCTGGAAGACCTGGATTCTACGCCTGATCTTCTTCATCTTGAAAAATGTGAAATCGAAGCAGCAGGACCTCATCAATCTCTCTTTCATCGAGTTTGCACGCTGGGTCATCATCCCTCGCGACCGATTCCCGTTCCTCGGTAACACGCAGCATCGGGAGTCGCTGAAATATGACTACCTGCTCTTTTTCAGCAATTTCAATGGAACCTGGAACCAGTACATCGATGCCTTTTCCGCCGTACTCAGCCATGGTTTGAACCTGATATGGCGTTGGAGCGAGAAGTTTCCGGGGGCGGTACCCGTGACGCCGTTCAAGGGTTACATTGCCCGCGTCCAATTCGATACTGACTATTACTACACGGCATACCCGGAAGCCACTGCGAACGATGTGAAGTCTGCGCATGTCGTTCAGCAGGAGCTGAATGAGTTCCGCGTCAAAGGTGCGAATTGCGCACCGGAACAATTTCAACAGGCGTACCTGGAATTCCTTATTGCCGTGCAAGCACACTTGGGATATACCGGCGAAGCGCCGATGGTCTTTTGACCCATGTTTTCGATCAGTCATTCAACATGAAACAAGGAAATTGAATGATGGCAAATAAAAACGGCAGCATCTATGGTCTGACGTTACTTTGTCCCATCCTTAATGATGAGAATGCGAGCCCGTCGCACGACCTGCAGATACGCGAGTATCTCTCGGAGTTGACTGCGGATTCGCAAAGCCCATTCGCCGTCGCACCGGGAACGCATCTCGCACGGCTTGTAGTGATGGACGATGTCGTTTATGTCGGCATGCCTGCTTGCGAAGAGCACCTCAAGTCCAAGTATCTTGTGCTGGAGTCGAACTTCGATGGTGATTTGGATGACTATCTGGTGGGTCTTGCAACGACAATCCCTGAACATCTTGACGCGATATGGGGCCACTGCAACGGATATCCCGGCAGCTCGGACAAGGCGAAGTTTGTCCAGTACATGAAAGATTGCCAGCTGGAGACAACCTTCCTGTTCGCCGCGGTGAACGACAAGACCGTCACGCAAACGCTGGCCGCCCTCCAGACGCAACGCGCCGTCGCTCACTTTGTTGCGGAACACCAGGGAGCTGATTCGGCCAAGATCCAGCGCGATTTTATCGAGTTTCTGAAAATCCTCGACGCCATCCCTCCGAGCAAGCCTGCGATGAATGCCCAGCCGCGCAACATCAAGACCGGAGGCCGAAATGAGTAAGTTGAACCCAGCCGATCTTCAGGGCTTTGTCCTGCGCGGCTACAACATGCCATTTGCGCGCTACTGCTTCCTGCACTTCGAAAGCCCGAAGCGGACCCGAGAATTGCTTGGCAGGCTTCTCAGCATGGTCACCACCGGTCAGCTTTGGGACGAAAAGCCAAAGAGCGCCGTCAGCATTGCATTTACATTTCAGGGACTCGCCGCTCTCCATCTGCCCCTCGCAACATTGAATACCTTTCCGGTCGAATTTCAGGAGGGCATGAAGGCCCGCGGCCGCATTTTGGGCGACACCGGCGTCAATTCGGCCGAGCACTGGGACGACCTTTGGCGCGAGGGTTCTGTGCATGCGTGGCTGGGCATCAACGGCCGCTCACTGGAAGACGTTACAACTCAGTTCGAGGCCATCAGCACCCTGATGACGGAAACTGGCGGCGCGCGCTGCCTGGGCATTCAGGATGCGGCTTCGCTCTTCGAAGACGGCGCCTTCAACGCGAAGGAGCACTTTGGCTATACCGACGGATTCGGCAACCCGGACTACGTCGATATCTGTCGCAAGGCACAGAACGGGCAAGGCAAACTCGACAAGGATGGCAACTGGACACCGCTGGCGACTGGCGAACTGCTGCTTGGATACGCCGACGAGGCTGGAGAGTTGCCGGTCGCGCCGGTGCCCCACCTGCTCGCCAGCAACGGAACCTTCATGGTCTACCGCAAGCTGCATCAGAATGTCGGAACCTTCCGCGCTTTTCTCAACAAGTGGAGCTCCCTCTACGGCGCTGGAGACGACCTCGCAAAGGAGAAGCTGGCTTCGAAGTTCATCGGTAGATGGAGGAACGGAACTCCCATCGAGAGTTCGCCCGATGCGCCGGATCCCGACATTCTTCAGAGACCCGACAAGAGTACCAATTTCAAATACGGCAGCGACCCAACGGGCGCGCGCTGTCCGCTAGGCGCGCATATCCGCCGCGTTCATCCTCGTGATTCTTTCGGATTCGACGGGCGTCTGATCAATCGTCGCCGCATCTCGCGGCGTGGCCTGCCGTATGGCCATCTGGCTGCCGCGGAAGACCCCAGCACGCCCGAGGAAGCTGCGCAGTGGGACGCGGTTGATCGCGGAGTCATCTTCATGGCGCTCAACGCAAATCTTGCCAGGCAATTCGAGTTTGTGCAGCAGCAATGGATCGCATACGGCAACGATGCGCATCTCGGCAACGAGAAGGACCTTCTGATGGGGAGCCATGGTGAAGGCGAAAAATTCGTTGTTCAAGGTGATGCGAACGCTTCCAATCCGCCGTTCGTGTGCAGCAGCTTGCCCAACTTCGTAGAACTGCGCGGTGGAGATTATTTCTTCGTGCCCAGCATCACCGCGATCGGAATGATTGCCAAGGAACTCGTCGATCCGCGCTAGGAAGGAGTTTCTAAATTGGAAGCCAAAAACAGGGTCAGAATCGACCTTCCAGTGATCAGCCTGAAAAAAACCGTACTCTGACACCTCTGTTTCCCTGTTTCGTTTCCCGATGAGACTGATCCTTCTCCCGATGCTCGACTCGGGGGCAACTATGTGCCAATACAGGACGTGGCCCATTACCTTGCGGGCGGAGTGAAACTCTCACGAACTGACGGAGACGGACCATGGGCACCATTTTTGATCAAGACTTGCCGCGCAACCGAGCCAACCACGTGCCTTTGTCGCCCTTGTCGTTCATCGAGCGCGCCGCCGAGGTCTATCCCGAGCGGCTGTCCGTGGTGCACGGGGAGCTGCGTCGCAACTGGAGCGAGCTGTACCAGCGCTGCCGACAGTTTGCCAGCGCGCTGAATAACCACGGCATCGGGCGTGGCGATACCGTCGCGGTGATGTTGCCAAATACGCCGCCGATGGTGGAGGCGCACTTTGGCGTCGGGATGGCGGGCGCCGTACTGAACACACTGAACATGCGGCTGGATGCCGAAAGCATCGCCTACATGCTGGATTATGGCGAGGCGCGGGTGGTGATCGTCGATCCCGAGTTCACTGGCGTGATGTACAAGGCTCTTGCCCTGCGCAAGTCGGTGACGCCGCTGCTGGTGATCGATGTGACGGACCCACTTTTTACCGGCGAGCTACATCCACTGGGTAACCTGGACTACGACGAATTTGTGGCTACAGGCGATCCGCATTTTGCCTGGAACCTGCCCGCTGACGAGTGGGATGCGATCTCGCTCAATTACACCAGTGGCACCACCGGCAAACCCAAGGGCGTGGTTTATCACCACCGTGGTGCGGCGATCAACGCGATGTCCAACATCCTCGAATGGGACATGCCCAAGCACGCGGTATATCTGTGGACGCTGCCCATGTTCCATTGCAATGGCTGGTGTTTCCCCTGGACCGTGGCGGCACGGGCCGGCGTCAATGTGTGCCTGCGCCGGGTTGAGGCGCAGGCGATCTTCGAGGCAATCCGCAGCCACCACGTGACCCATTTCTGTGCGGCGCCTATCGTGCACAGCCTGCTGGTGAACGCGCCGGTTGAGATGCAGGCGGGCGTGCCGGCAGGAGTCAAGGCCATGGTGGCTGGCGCGGCGCCACCTGCGGCCATGATCGAGGGAATGGAGCGTCTGGGAATTGAGCTGACCCACGTCTATGGACTGACCGAGGTCTATGGCCCGGCCACCGTCTGCGTCAAGCACGATGCGTGGGCTACGCAGAACATCGCCGATCGCGCTCGCATCAACGCGCGTCAGGGTGTTCGCTATCACCTGCAGCACGCTGCGCGGGTTATCGACGCGCAGACGATGCAGCCGGTACCGTGGGATGGTGAAACCATGGGTGAGATCATGTTTCGAGGCAACATCGTGATGAAGGGCTATCTCAAGGACCCCAAGGCCACTGCTGCCGCGTTCGCAGGCGGTTGGTTCCATACCGGCGACCTGGCGGTGCAATGTTCGGACGGCTATATCAAGATCAAAGACCGTAGCAAAGACATCATCATCTCCGGCGGGGAGAACATCTCCTCGATCGAAGTTGAAGACGCGCTGTGCCGCCACACGGCTGTGCTGGCTGCCGCCGTCGTCGCCAAGCCTGATCCACGCTGGGGCGAGGTGCCCTGTGCGTTTATTGAACTCAAGGCGGGCGCAACGACGACGGCAGAAGACATCATCACCCATTGCAAGCAGCATCTGGCCAGCTTCAAGGTGCCACGGGTCGTGGTGTTCGGCGAGCTACCCAAGACGTCGACCGGCAAGGTGCAGAAGTTCGAACTACGTCAGCAAGCGGGGTCAGCCTCGGCGATCGATGTGTGATTTCGAACGGCGACGGAGGACGCAACGGGGTTTGAAACCGGGAAGAAAGAGGAAAGCCGGAGGCAGCTAAATGCGGTTCGCTTGACCTGCGCCGTCGCGATTTTCCCGCGGGGCAATTTCCCGAGACTATGGAATTGTCCCTGACACGAATGGCACTTACTTGAGCTCGTCATCCTCGCGAAAGCGGGGATCCATTGCCTCTAACGTCGTGCAAAACGCCGAAGTCACTGGATTCCTGCTTTCGCAGGAATGACGCTAAATAGAACTTTGCGCTTAAGTAAGTGCCATTCGGGTAGAACCCGTATTGTGTTTGGCTTGTCATCGAAGATTGAATTCGATCTGCTCCACCTGCTTAGAGAAACCCACCGAAGAACCACGATGCCCCTTACACGCTATGTCGCAGATCAGATATGGCTTCGCACGTACCCCGTTCGATTGGCGGGTACACGATTCGAGGCACGAATGACGGTGATTCGCCTCGCCTCGGGGGAGCTGATGCTGCACTCGCCTTGCAACATCACGGCGGCGATTGCCAAAGAACTATCGGCGCTCGGTCCGGTCGCCCATATCGTCG
>JBDTXA010000179.1:0-6537 GCA_040006415.1 Rhodanobacter sp. | reverse complement strand
GCCAAGGGCCGTTTCCGCGACATCATGGAAAAGGTACCGACCCAGGCGATCATGAACCCCGAGCCGGGTCTGCTTGGTGCAGCCGCGCTGGCGGTGATGGAGTCGGGTCGACGCTTGCTCAACAGGCCCTGATCCGCATGCTCGAGGCGGATGGTGGCGCCGGATTGCTCGAGGAACTGTGAGGAGCAACGTATGCGGTTCACCAGGGTGGCGCTTGTACTGATATGCCTGTTACTGAACCTGCCGCTGGCTGCGGCAGCCGCCTCATCTGCGGCGCCGGATGTCGGCGTTACCCAACACGCCGACGTGGTCATACCGGCCAGGCCGATCACCAGTCAGGCTCAGCTGGATGCCTATGTGCATGACACGCCCTCATCGCGTTCGCCACTGAACTGGCTGACTCCGCCGGCTAGGAAGCGATTTCTGAGCGGCCTGGTCTTTCATGACAGCGGTCTAAGTGGCCTTTACCTCGGCGATGTAAGTTACGAGCTCACCGGCGAACAGGCCTATGCCCTGCTCCGCTTGTTTGGCGCCCAGAGCTACGCGTTGAGCCTTGACGCACGCAATACGTCTCGACCCAGGGACGCAAGCGCTGAAGCAAGCACGCTCGAAACCGGTTACACCGAGCTGGTCGCCACGGCAGATCAGCCAAACCATGCCCAGGCCATCGCGCAAGCTTATGCGCAGCGCTTTTCCGCCATGCAGACCGGCGCACAGCGTCGCGCCCTGAGCGGTCGCGATGCGGAGTTACTCTTCCGCGCCGCCGCGCTCGTATTCCGAGTGACCCAGCGCCCGAGCTATGTCAACGACATGCGCGCAGATTTCTCTGAATTGCAACGCCGAGATCTGGTCGATCGACCGTACGCAAGCGATCTTTTCGATGCTTTGATCGTGAGCGGGAATACCACCGGGGCACGCGCGTTGCGGGCAACCTATCCGCTGATCGAACGCGGCTCGGTGGCAACCATGAGAACCGCCGGCCGGGTCAGGCCTGGCAAACCGAGCCTGTGGATCGTGAATACTGAGCGGGGCGAGCGCGAGCTGGTGCGTTATCCATTCAACATCCATGCGCGCGCCCAGATCATTGTGCTCGCCTCTACCAGCTGCCATTTTTCGGAGCGGGCAGCGCGAGCTATCGAAGCCGATCCCGCGCTGAGCGAAGTGTTTCGGGAGAATGCACAGTGGGTGGCACCGGCCAGTGACCTCACTGCATTCGATGCGATAAATGTATGGAACCAGACCCATACCTCATCGCGGCTCGGCGTCATCCACGACGACGCCGAGCTTCCCATGGTCAAACGCATCGAGACACCGACGTTCTACTTCCTCGACCACGGTCGTGTCGTGGACACTGTGGTGGGTTGGCCCGCGGGTGGAAACATCGAGGCCCTCCGGCGCGGGTTGCGCACGATCGAACTGCAGCGCTGAGAACATTGTGCAGCCGTGCTGCCACGCCGACGTCACCCATGATCGGCGACACTTGCTGGCGACTTCCACGGAGAATCCCATGCCTCGCAGCGAAACAGCCTTTTTGTTCGATCTCGACGGCACCCTGGTGGACAGCGTCTATCAGCACGTACTGGCGTGGAAGGAGGCGCTGGATAAGGAAGGCGTGGACATCTCGATCTGGCGCATCCATCGCAAGATCGGCATGAGTGGCGGCCTGTTCGCCAATATCCTGTTGCGCGAAACCGGACTCGACATCACGCAGGAGCGGCTGGAACGCTTGCGCCACTGGCATGCCGAAGCCTTCAACCGGCAACACACCCAAGGCTCGGTGCGTCCATTGCCGGGAGCGCGCGAACTGCTGGCATATCTCACGGCGCAAGACATTCCATGGGCCATCGCCACCAGTGGCCGCATGCAGACCGCCGCCCCCAATCTGGAGGCGCTTGGTGTAGACCCTTCGAAGGTGCCGGTGGTGACGCGTGATCAGGTCCGCCATGCCAAACCCGACCCGGACCTGTTCCTGGAGGCCGCCGCGCGACTGGGCGTGAACATCCATCAGTCACTGGTGATTGGTGACAGCGTATGGGACATGCTGGCGGCACAGCGCGCACGGGCGCTGGGGGTCGGCGTGCTGTCCGGTGGCTACGGCAAGGCAGAACTGCAGGAGTCGGGTGCCTTCCGCGTCTACGACGATCCAGCCGACATGCTGCGGCATATCGACGAAGTGGCGGCGCGCGATTGATGATGCAATTCACCGGTTCGTGCGCAGGCAGCGACGCCTGAACGCGAAAGCTTCCGTCATGAAAACTTAATCACCGGCACGAACTCAACGGGTAGGCTGAAACACCGAGATCATATGGAGCCCACCATGCGTCGCCTTGTCGCCAGCGTGCCCTTTGCCCTCTTGCTTGCTGCGTGCTCACCGTCGCCTCCGACCGCCCCGCCCTCAGGCGCAGCTCAGACCGGGCACGCACCCGCCAACGCCACGCTTGGTTCGTCGCCGTGGTTTTCATGGGTCGGCCGCACGCTCGACATCGACGATGGTCACGGACATGGCCCCGACCCTGGCTCGGACGAGTGGAATCGGGCGGTCCAGAAAAAACTCGGCGAAGAAGCGCCGCAGTCGCTACCCGGCTCGCCGGAGTGGCAGCAATCGGTCGACGCGTTGCTGCGCACCCGCGTGTCGCCAGCACGCTGACCTATCCATGAAACGGCATTATCCAGGGGCTAGCAGGCTATCCAGGTCGGTCTGGTCGAAACTGAACTTGTCGCGACTGCCCCCCCCATCCAGTACGGCGGCAGCCAGCTTGGCCTTGCGTGTTTTCAGCTCCTCGATGCGCTCTTCCACGGTGCCACTGGTGATCAGGCGAAACACGAACACCGGCTTGTCCTGACCGATGCGATGAGCGCGATCGCTTGCCTGCGCCTCGGCCGCCGGGTTCCACCACGGGTCATAGTGGATGACAGTGTCGGCAGCGGTGAGGTTGAGGCCCACGCCGCCTGCTTTCAGCGATAGCAGGAACAGTGGCACCTCGCCATTCTGGAATCGTTGCACCGGCTCGGCGCGATCGCGGGTTTCACCGGTGAGAGTGACGTAGTGGATGCGTCGGCGATCCAGCTCGGTGGCGATCAGCTTCAACATGCCGGTGAACTGCGAGAACAGCAGCACCTTGCGGCCTTCGGAAAGCAGCTCTGGCAGCATGTCCATCAGCAAGTCGAACTTGGCCGATTCATGGACACCGCGCGCGACCTCAAGCTTGACCAGGCGCGGATCGCAACAAACCTGACGCAACTTGAGCAGTGCATCGAGCACGACGATGCCCGAATGGGCGATGCCGCGTTGCGAGATCACGTCGCGCAACTCTTCCGACAGCGACAGGCGCAGGCCTTCGTAGAGTTCACGCTGACGAGTCTCCATCACCACACGGCGGGTGATCTCGGTCTTGGCGGGAAGCTCGGTTGCCACCTGCGCCTTGGTGCGCCGCAGGATGAACGGCGCCAGCCGCAGGTTGAGCCGCTGCTGACAGGCCTCGTCGTGTTGTTTCTCGATCGGCACGCGATAGTGGCGTCGAAACGCGCCCTCGTCACCGAGCAGGCCGGGGACGGCCAGATCGATCTGTGACCAAAGCTCACCGAGGTGATTCTCCAGTGGCGTTCCGGTCAGGCAGACATAGCGTGCCGAGCGCAGACTCAGCAGCGCACGGCGCGCCTGGGTGCGCGGGTTCTTCACCTGCTGCGCTTCGTCCAGCACGATCAACGCAAAAGGTTGCTTGCGCAGGGTGATCACGTCGCGTGGCAGCAGCGCGTAGCTGGTGAGCACGATGTCCTGTGCGCCGAGCTGGGAAAACTCTTCCGCCCGCTGTGGGCCATGCAGGGTCAGCACACTCAGCATCGGCGCGAAACGGGCGATTTCCGACTCCCAGTTCGGAATCAGACTGGTCGGAACCACGATCAATGCCGGCTGGGTCAGGGCGCCGGCCTGCTTCAGCGACATCAAATGGGTGATCAACTGCAGCGTCTTGCCCAGCCCCATGTCGTCCGCCAGCACGCCGCCGACACCGGCTTCGGCCAAGGCATTGAGCCAGCGCATGCCTTCGCGCTGATAGGGCCGAAGCTCCACCGTCAAGCCGTCCGGCACGGTGTCGCTAGCCCGTTCGGCCGCATCACGCAATCGCGCGGCGAAACCCAGCAGCGGTTCGGCGGCCTCCAGTTCGCCGCTGCCGGGCATGGCTGCGGCAATCTCCTCCAGCCGTCCGGCCTGGACCCTCGGCAGGTGCAGCGCCTGGCGTGGTTTTTCCAGGTACTCCGCCAACGGTGCCAGCAAACCACGCAATTCGCTCAACCGTACCGGCACGCGGCGGCGGGCATCCACCGGTGCGTACCAGACGGCGTCCTCCGGCTCGTTCCGGGTCGGACTCAAGTTCAACTGATGCTCGGCCAGAGCCTGGGCCACTGCCGGCAGCAGGTTGTAACGTTGACCATCCAGCTCGATGCCGATTTCCAGATCGAAAGCATGGTCATCAACGTCCTCGACGGCATGGCCATACCACTTCACTGGCCCCTCAAGCACCTCGAAGGGAAAACTTGGTGCGTACTCCACCAGGAAGTTTTCTTCCTCGAGCCGTGGTCGCAGTGCGAGCCAGCGTGACGGGGTATTTACTTCCAGCGCGCCGGCATAGCCGGTACCGGGAAACAGCCAGGCGTCCTCCGGCAGGGTTTCGGCGACGTCCCACGGCAGGCCCTCGGTATCGACGCCAGGCGTGAGTCCGACGCGCTCAAGCTCCTCCATCGCGGTCAGTTCTTCAGCGCGGCGGCGGGTGATTTCAACCAGCTGGCCCTCACGCACGCGGCGCACCAGCGGTTCGCCGCCACGACCGGGCAGCCGTTCGCCAGCGTAGTCGAAGGCCAGCCGCGCGTAGCCTAAGGGCGGCGTACCCGCTGCCAGCCGTGCGTGCCGGGTCAAGGCATGCAGCCGGAGAACCGGTCTCGGCGCCAGTTTCGAACGACGCAACTCCTCGAACACCTTCGGCAACGGAATTCGCGTCGCCAGCCGACTGGCCGGCAACCGGGTGCGCAGGCGGCGCCCATGCTCATGCTTCAGCGGTGGCAGATCGAGCCAGTGGGTTTCCTCGCCCGCAGCCTCGAAAAGGCCGACGCTGGCACGTTCCACATCGAGGTACCACAGCCCGTCGATGCGCAGCAGCCGCTGGTTGTGCGGCAGCAAAGGCAGCAGCCGCTGGCTGCCGTCCGGCTCCATTTTCCAGTGCCAGTTGAGCTGGTGCGATTTGCCGCGCGAGAGATGCAGACCGGCCAGCCCACCGAGAAAACACGGCGTTGTATCGAGTATCTCGCTCAGCAAGGTGTCGCCGACGTGGCCGCTGAGCCGCGCGTAGCTGCGGCCCTTGCGGATGCTTTGCGGCAACCCGAGCATGGCTGCAGCCAGACGCTGCTCGTGCGGTTGCAGGGGTGACTGCGCCAGGTGGCGACTGTCCAGCGGTATCGGCCGCGCGTGCCGCCCGTGCTCGGCCAGTGCCAGCAGCACCGGCGCCACATCAAGCCGGGCGAATCCGGCACCCTCTTCGGGCATCACTTCAAGGAAAAAACCGAGCACGCGCCGATCGCCAGGCGCCGGCGGCTTTGGCGTGGCCAGCAATTGTCGCCAGGCTTGCGGCAAGGCTTCATCGTCGCCAGCAGGTGGCTTCGTTACGGCGCGCTGTTTCTCGTCCGGGTGCTGCATGTGCATGCGGTCCGTGGCGACAACCAAAACATCGAGCTTAACAGCGCAGCGACAGGATGCGACCCAGCCCTCGCGAACCGTGTGCAACCCACGTCGAACGGCTCAGCTGCGTTCGAACAAACCCTGCGGATATTCAGGCTTCTGCTCGCGCGCCATCAATGCCCTGAGACCTTCGGCGGGCGTGACCTCGCCATGCAGCACGGCGTGCACGGCCGAGCTGATGGGCAGATCAAGCCCGTGCTTCTCAGCCAGCCGCGACACTTCATCGGCGGTAAGAATGCTTTCGACCACTTGACCGATCTGGCGTACGGCCTCATCGATGGCCACACCGTGACCCAGCGCCAGGCCAAGCCGACGATTGCGAGACAGATCCCCGGTACAGGTCAAGACCAGGTCGCCGAGCCCGGACAACCCGATCAGCGTCTCCGGCCGCGCGCCGAGCGCCACGCCCAGACGCATCATCTCGTTCATGCCTCGCGTGATCAGCCCCGCCCGCGCGTTGAGGCCCAACTCCATGCCGTCGGCAATGCCCGTGGCCACCGCCAGCACGTTTTTCATCGCGCCACCGAGTTCGGCGCCGAGCACGTCGCCGCCCGAATACGCCCGAAGGTTGGGCGCGTGCAGCATGCTCGCCAGCAAATGGGCGAAATCGGCATCGTTCGAATGCACCGTCACGGCACTGGGCAAGCCGCCGGCCACTTCACGCGCGAACGACGGTCCGGTGACCACGGCCGCTGCGCGACCGGGCAGTTGTTCGGCGACCAGCTCATGCAGAAACCGCCCGGTGCCCGGCTCGAAGCCCTTGGTCGCCCAGGCAATCGCGGTGTCCGGATCCAGCAATGGGGCCAGTG
>JBDTXA010000178.1:0-6614 GCA_040006415.1 Rhodanobacter sp. | reverse complement strand
GCCATCGGCAGCCTGCTGCGCGGTACGCTGTGGGAATCCACCGCCATGCCGGAGATCCGCGTGCAGGCGCGAAATATTTCTCGCCAGTTGTTGATCGACTGACCGGCGACAGCGGCCGCCATGACGACCATTTTAGTCACCGCCTGCATCGTCGCGTTGCACCTGCTGGGGATCCTGGCGGCGATGCATGCCGTCATGCATACACGAACGCCGCAAGGCGCGATCGGCTGGGCGTTGAGTCTGGTGCTGCTTCCCTACATCACCTTGCTGCCTTACCTGTACCTGGGTTCCAGCCGCTTTCTCGGCTATCGCGTTGCGCCCCGTTCGTCGTCGAGGCCTTTGACTGACACCGATGAGCCTCCGGGTCTTCCCGATTGCTCCCGTTACGCCGCGATCGCAGCAATGCAGGTTCAGCCTTTCCGCTCAGGCAACCAGCTGCGCCTGCTGATCGACGGTGAGGCCGCATTCGACGCGATGCTGTCCGCGATGGCCCGCGCCCAGCACTGCCTGCTGGTGCAGTTCTTCATCATCCATGACGACACCCTGGGCCGCCGACTGCAGCAGGTGCTGCTGGAGCGTGCTGCCGCCGGGGTGCGTGTCTGCGTGCTGTTCGACGGTATCGGCAGCCACGCACTGCCGCGTGACTATGTTGCTGCGCTCCGTGCGGGCGGCGTGGCAATCCATCGGTTCGCCACCCGCCGCTGGCGCAATCGATTCCAGCTGAACTTTCGCAATCATCGCAAGATCGTGGTGGTCGATGGTGCCTACGCGTTTGTCGGTGGGTTGAATGTGGGCGACGAATACCTTGGCCTCAATCCAGCGCTGAGCCCGTGGCGCGACACCCAGCTGGAACTGCGCGGTCCGGTGGTGGCCGATCTGCAGCAGCTGTTCGCCGACGACTGGCAGTGGATTACCGGGACACCACCACCGCTGATCCCGGTCGCCGTGGTCGACGGCAGCGTCAACGCACTGGTCGTCGCCTGCGGTCCGGCCGATGCGCAGGAAACCGGCTCGCTGTTCTTCACTGCTGCGATCCATGCGGCGCGGCGGCGGGTGTGGCTGAGCACGCCTTACTTCGTCCCCGATCACGCGGTGCGCGCCGCGCTGCAGCTGGCGGTGCTTCGCGGTGTCGACGTGCGCGTGCTGATTCCGTCGCGACCGGATCATCACACCGTGTTTCTCGCCTCGACTCTGCACGCCAGTAACGCCGTGCGCTCAGGGGTTCGCGTGTTTCGGTACCAGCCCGGCTTCATGCATCAGAAAGTGCTGCTGATCGACGACGACACCGCCGCCGTCGGAAGCATGAATCTCGACAGTCGTTCGTTTCGACTCAATTTCGAAGTCATGGCGCTGGCGGTGAACCGCGAGTTTGCCGCCGACGTGGAAGCGATGCTGTCGACCGACTTCGGTCAGGCGCTGGAGGTAACTACCAACGAGTATCGCGATGCACCTTATCTGCGTCGAGTCGCCATGCATGTAGCGCGATTGTTCGATCCCGTGCTGTAACAGCCAGGCAGCTCGATCACTGGCGACGTCTGCCGCCGAACCGGTCGCGCCAATCGCCACTGCACAGCGCCCAGCCGATGTAGATGCCCACCGCCACGCCCAGCAACTCGCACAGCAAGCGCACGCCGATGCTGTCCGGATCATGCACCAGCGCCAGCTTGGCTTTCAGCAACTGGAGCGACTGCAGCTGACCGTAGTTGAAATAAAACAGATCCCACGCATCTCCGCTGGCGGTAAGAATGGTCGCCAGCAGGAACGACCAGCCAATCTGCGGTCCATAGCTCCAGTCGTTGCGTCGACCCAGCCAGTGAAACAGGAAGAACAGCAGCAAACCCGCCACCGCGGAGATCAAGCCAGCTTGCATCCCGCCGACGATGCCGTAGCCCATCCATGATTGGTCGTAGTGCATCGGCTGCCCTGAGTCCGCTGGTTCAATTTGTCATTATGGGTGATCCAGAGCGAAAGACCTGGCGCGTTAGACTTGCGCCCATCCTTTAGCGAACTTCCGTCCAGCATGAACCGGATCACTCCTTTAAACGCTGCCCTGATCCTGGTCGACGTACAGCCTGACTTCATGCCCGGCGGCAAACTCGCTTGCCACCAGGGCGACGCGATCGTTCCCGGCATCGACCGCTTGCTGCGCCAGCGCCGCTTTCGCCACGTCGTGGCCACCCAGGATTGGCATCCGCGGGGACACATTTCCTTCGCCAGCTCGCACCTGGGCAGCGCCGCATTCGAGCAGATCGATCTGTACGATCATCCGCAAACGCTGTGGCCGGATCATTGCGTCCAGGGCACCACGGGCGCGGAACTTCATCCGGGCATCGACTGGAGTCCGCTCGACGCAATCATTCGCAAGGGCAGCGATCCGGCGGTGGATTCCTACAGCGGCTTTCGCGAAAACCACGGCCCTGACGGAACCCGACCCAGTACCGGGCTGGCTGGCTGGTTGCGCGAACGCGGCGTGACTGAGGTCTACGTGTGCGGACTCGCCCGCGATGTCTGCGTGCTATGGACCGTGCAGGATGCGGTCGCCCTCGGCTTTCGCGCGACCCTGCTGTGGGATCTCAGTCGCCCGGTGACCCCGGACAGCGATGACGCGACCCAAACGACGTTGCAGGCGCAAGGCGTAGCGATGATCGATTCGAACGACTGAGCTGGTGACAGCGACGCATGACAATCCACCCGATCAACCGCATCGCACATCCGCCACCGTCCACTGCTGTGGCAGCCGGATCGAGAACAGCCCCGCCGCGCTCGTACGACGGTCGAGTTTGAGCAATTCGTTGTCCTTGCTCAAAAGCCAGCGCGCGCCGGCATCCAGCGCCAGTTCCATGAATTTCTGATCATCCGGATCGGCGCACAGCGGCAACCGCACGTCGTCGCGTGGCGCCAGTTCTCCGGCCGGAAGATTCGCGATCAATGTATCGAACGCTTCCACCAGCCCTGACCGGTTGGCCGCATAGATCGGCAGTTGAGGATAGTGCAGCACGCGCAGCCATTCATCCCGGCAATCATCCCGCGTCACCGCCTGCACCTCGCCGCGCCGCATCGCGGCCAGCAGATGCGAACACATCGAATCACCGAACAGGAACAGATCCAGACAGACATTCGTGTCCAGCACGACACGCGGCAGCGCGGATGCCACGGCGATCACGCCTCGTTTTCAGACGCCGCGCTCGCCCGCGGCTCGCCGTCCTCGTCGATATGCACGCTGAGCGTGATCGGCCGGCAACAGACCTGGCAGTCCTCGATGTATTGCTGCTCACCGGCAGAGGCATCGAGCAGGATGTCGAGCGGTTCGCCGCAGTAGGGACAGGAGATTTCGGCGGGGACAAGCATGGTGGCACCTGGAAAGTATCAGAACGCCAGCTTGCCACAGACCCGAACCACGTCGTTCGCACGCCATTGCGGCGACGCGCTACGTCGTCGGGCGATACAATGACCGCCCCTGCATTGGATCCACCTCATGGCCGAGCGCGAATTCGACCACTTCATTGCCCGCTCCGGCGCCACCCTGGAAGGATCGCGCTACACCGCGTTCCTGGCCGTCACGCCGCGACGCAATGGCTTCCCGATGTATTTCGCGATCTGCGAAAACCGCAGCTTTCGAGACAAGACGATCGCCGAAACTGCCGCCGCCAAGGCGTTGACGGAGATGACTGGCCTCGAAGACGATGGCACGCCGATCTTTCCCGACGGCTACACCGGCTTCGACGACGACAAGCCTGCTGAGAGCGCCTGAGTTCTGCCCTCCGTGCGATCTGGAACCAGAGTACCGGCAATGTCGATGAGCGCATGATTTGCGACAGGTATCACGTGGCAGCGTCGCGCAGCAGCGGGACGCGGTGTCGCTGTTTCAGCCGAACGGATCTGCAGCACAACACGGATAGGGATTTTCGCAAGAGAACAGATGACGCTCCCTGCTCAACCTGCTATAACGTAATTAGTATTACAAATAAGCACATGGGTTGAACGGCGACGGCACGCCCTTCCGACCCATGTGCAACCGGCCGCTTCGCCGATACCGGTACGGCCATGCAACAGGGAGAACAGCGAATGGTGAAGCCCATTGCCGTGCGCAATCTGCACGGTCAGGTCATCCAGGAACTTGGCCGACTGATCATCAGCGGCGAGCTCGCGCCTGGTGAGGGGCTGCCGCGTGAGGAGTTGCTGGCCGAGCGGATGAACGTCAGTCGCACCGCATTGCGCGAGGCGATGAAGGTGCTCTCCGCCAAGGGGCTGATCGAGTCTCGCCAGAAAACCGGCACCCGGGTGCGCGAGACCATCCACTGGCACCAGCTCGATGCGGATGTTCTCGCATGGCGCTGCGCCCTGATGCCCACCGAAAGCTTCGTCGAGAAGCTGGTCGAGATGCGCGAGATCATCGAACCCGCCGCTGCTGCCGCCGCGGCCCGTCGGCGCACGCCTGAGCAACTGGAAAAGATCAAGGACGCCTACGAAGCGATGGCCGCGGCAGAGGATCTGGATGCATGGGCCATCGCCGATCTCGCCTTCCACGAAAATGTGCTTCACGCCACCAACAACGAACTGATGACCTCGCTGTTCTCTGTGATCGAAACGGCCTTGGGTACTTATTTCGTGCTCTCGGCGAGCACGGCTGCCAACTTCAAATATTCCCTGCCGCACCATCAGAAGGTGTTCGACGCCATTCGTCGCCGCCAACCCGAAGTGGCGCGGAAGTCGATGCTGAAAATGGTGACGGACTCTCGCACCAATATTCGTCGTCATGGCAGGAAAGCCTGAGGCCATGGCTGGTTTGATCGGACTCGACTGGGGCACCTCCAGTCTTCGCGCCTACTGGCTTGAGGATGGCGGCATCCGTCAGTCTCGGTCGCTTGCGTGGGGCATCCGGCATTTGCCCGAGGGCGGTTTCGAGGCGGCGCTAGCCGAGATCTGCGCCGATTGGCCGCTGCTGCCACGGCTGGCTTGCGGCATGGTCGGCAGCCGAAACGGCTGGCTTGAAGTCCCGTACCTGAATCTTCCCACTGATCCCGCCCAATTGGGTGCGTCGTTGCAAAGCGTGCGCGCCGCGGACGGACGCGAGCTGTATATCGTGCCCGGCCTGCGCAATCCACGGGGGCCGGATGTCATGCGCGGCGAGGAAACCCAGCTGGTCGGCGCCATCGCCATGCACCCATCGCTGGGCACAGGTTCGACCGTGATCCTGCCCGGCACCCACAGCAAGTGGGTCAGCCTTCGCGAAGGCGCCGTGGTCGACTTCTGCACCATGATGACTGGCGAACTTTTTTCGGTACTGCGTCAATACTCGATACTCGGCGCTGATATCGTTGAAGCAACCGAAGACGCTGCGGCCTTTGCCCGCGGCGTCGTCACCGCGCGCGACAGTGGCGCTGCCGGTGCGCTGAGCCGACTGTTTTCCGCACGCGCGCTGATGCTTGACGGTGAACTGACGCCGTCGACGGTGCCCGACTATTTATCCGGTCTGCTGCTGGGTGAAGAGCTGCGCTCCTGTCTCGCGACGGATCGATTTGCCCGCGACAACGGCATCCACCTGATCGGCGACAACGCCCTTTGCACACGCTACCGTGCCGCCGCCGCACACTTTGACCTCGAACTGACCGAACCACTGTCCGATGCTGCGGCGTATGGTCTGTGGCACGTGGCCTGTCATGCCGGACTTCTACCAGCCGACACGGCGTCCAAGGAAGCTTATCCATGCTGAACCCCTGGCTCGATTCCCTCCCGCTTGTCGCGATCCTTCGTGGCGTCCAGCCCTACGAAGTCGTGGCGATTGGCAACGCCCTTACCGGCGCCGGCTTTCGGGTGCTGGAGGTGCCGCTGAATTCGCCACAGCCGATGGAAAGCATCCGTCGGCTGGCTGACTCGCTGGGTGACGATTATCTGATCGGTGCGGGCACTGTCATGACGCCCGCCCAGGTCGGCGAGGTGGCGGCAGCGGGCGGACGCCTGGTGGTGATGCCGCATGCCGATGTCAGTGTGATTCGTGCTGCCAAGGCCGCCGGCCTGGTCTGCGTACCCGGCGTCGCCACCCCGACAGAAGCCTTCGCGGCTCTGGCTGCCGGTGCCGATGGCCTGAAGCTTTTCCCCGCCGAACAGGCGTCGCCGCAGGTACTCAAGGCCTGGCGTGCGGTCGTGCCCAAGAAGGTTGCCGTACTGCCAGTCGGCGGCATCACGCCGCACAACATGGCGCCATGGGTCACCGCGGGTGCCAGCGGTTTCGGCATCGGCTCGGCGCTCTACGCGCCGGGCGTGGACATTGATGAAGTCGATCGCCGTGCCCGCGCGTTCGCGCAGGCATGGGCGGAGATCCGCTCCACGCTCGAGGAAAGCCACGCATGAAGATCACCCGACTCACCACGTATCTGGTGCCGCCGCGCTGGTGCTTCCTGCGCATCGAGACCGACGCCGGCATCAGCGGCTGGGGCGAGCCGGTGGTCGAGGGCCGCGCCCATACCGTGGCCGCTGCGGTAGACGAGTTGTCCGATTACCTGATCGGCAAAGACCCGCGCCGGGTCGAGGACCTGTGGAACGTGATGTACCGCGGCGGCTTCTATCGCGGTGGCCCGATCCTGATGAGTGCCATCGCCGGCATCGACCAGGCG
>JBDTXA010000177.1:0-6629 GCA_040006415.1 Rhodanobacter sp. | reverse complement strand
CGCCAAGCCAGCAGGCCGCTCTTGTTAACGAGCGCACGAGTACGGTGTAAACATGACTCACGTCGTCACTGACAATTGCATCAAGTGCAAGTACACCGACTGCGTCGAAGTGTGTCCGGTCGATTGTTTTCACGAGGGGGCCAACTTTCTCGCGATCGACCCGGAGGAATGCATCGACTGCACCCTGTGCGTGCCGGAGTGCCCAGCCGACGCCATCTTCCTCGAAGAGGATATTCCCGCTGGAATGGAGCACTTTTTGCAGATCAACGCCGAGCTGGCGCCATTGTGGCCAGTGATCGACACGAAGATTGCGGCGCCTGCGGATGCTGATCAATGGAATGGCGTTGCAGCGAAATTGCCACAACTGGAGCGTTGAGAAATAGCAGCCTGATCGCCAGACGCTGGCGTGGTGCGATACCAACCCATTTCAGTGGAGACATCTCATGGCACTTCATCACGCCGCGTCCGGCGAAATCGTTGACGTTCGACCGCTTGGCGAAAAACTGAAGCAGGAGATCCCGGTGACTCTGGTCAAGAATCCGCATCTTCAGGTCTTTCGCTATGTGCTGCTCAAGGGCAAGGAGTTCGCCGAGCACAAGGTGCGCGATGGAATCACCGTTCAGTGTCTCGAAGGCGTAGTTGAATTCACCTCGCATGAGCGAACGCAAACGTTGCTAGCTGGCGAGCTGGTCTATCTTGCGGGAGACGTTCCGCATGCGCTCAAGGGCGTCGAGGACGCCTCGGTGCTGGTAACGATTGTGTCAGGCAAGCAGGCCTGAGTAGCCTATGCCTTTGGGCAAAAAATTCGGCCTTTGTGCACCCATGAGCGCGCAACACCTGTGCGGCTCTCCGGTAGAACTGGCGGGCCGTCGATTTCATCACCACCGCGAACGTGGAGATGGATATAGCGGGCGCCGTACGAACGCACTCAATGATCTTCTATTGACTGAAGTCAAGTTGCAGGTATCGACTCAGGCGTACAAATGTCCTCAGCATGAGCCACCTTCATCCAGCCTGTTCCGATCCAGAGTAGTCACGTAATCATTCAAACACCGGGGATAACAGCATGTCCGCCAACGAATCATCATCAAACGACCATGGCCATTCCGTCGACGCACCGTTCGGCACGCTTCAGGGCACGCACTGGATCGAATCGCTCAACGATGGCACCAGAGTACTGATCCGTCCGCTGCGCGAAGAAGACCGCCAACGCGAGCAGACTTTCATCGACCGCCTTTCCCCGGAGTCGCGCCGCTTCCGCTTCATGGACACCTTTAATCACGCAAGTCCGGCACTGCTCGACCAGCTGATGGACGTCGACAACCAGCAGCAAGTGGCGCTTACCGCACTGGCTCACGATGATGGTGAACTGCGCGAAGTCGGCATCAGCCGATATAGCGCGACCACACAGGACAAGCAGTGTGAGTGTGCGGTCACCGTCGCCGATGACTGGTGCGACCGCGGACTGGGCATCCTGCTGATGCAGCATTTGATCAGCCAGGCACGCAAGAACGGCTTTCGGCAGATGATCTCGCTTGATGCCGCCGACAATGAACCAATGCGTGATCTGGCCCGCCATCTCGGCTTCGGCAGCCACCATGATCCGCAGGACTCCACCCAGGTCATCCATACGCTGGATTTGTGATCGTCCGGCTCTGAAGTCACGCCGATGGTCGTGCACGAGCGATATCTTTTGACGCCCCTGCCGACTTCCGACCGCCGCTGAGTCGATAGGCGGCATGGTAGAAGCCGCTCGTGCGATACCGTATCTGAGCTCTGTGCGATCGACGCATCATCGACCATCCCCGACGGAATCAGCCAACCGTCGTCTGAAACCACCTGCCGAAAAAGTCCGTCGATCACGCCGGGCTCTCTGCGGGTGAGAGTGCCGATCTGCCGTCAGCGTCACGGCCGCTCAAGGTTGATGGCGCATCACCGACTCGACCGGAGCTGGCTTGTCCCAACCGGAATCGTTGAAATACTGCGGATAGTGAGCAAGCGCGGCGCGCATTCGGGCCACTGCCTCGAGGTGCTGGGGATCTGCTTTCAACGTCTGCGCCGAACCAAGCAGCGGGGCGAGAATGCTGTGCAGCGCAGCATCGGGTTCGGCGGCCAGCTTGCAATGGGCGAACATGTAAGTCACCGCGGCCACGACGTCGGCGGCGCGATCAGCCGCCAGCGGCGCACTCATCTGGCCCATTTCGTAAAGACGCAGCGCATCCACGGCGACGTGTGCGCGGTGCATACCTTCCCTCAATGGAGCATCCGGCGTCCAGCGCTGAGCGGGGACGCGCACTGCCGCCGACGTCTGATCAGCATGTTGCGCATGGGTGTGTTGTGGGGCTGCTTTCACCAGGGTCGTCATGCCGAGACTGCAAAGCAGCGCTGCTGCGATTTTCACGAGGGTCATGCGAACTGCTCCGATGCGCGGCAGGACGCCGCGACTGAAGGACAGCCTAGCGCGCGGGTTCGAATTCACCTTGACCCACGTCAACAACACCAGGGTGACGGGCGGGCTGTCGCCGCCAGAATGGATTTGCATCGTACTTTTCCAGCGTTGCTTTCATGCCTGCGCCGTGGCGAAGAGCAGGTGCAGGTGTCGAGGAGTCTGTGGAACGTTGGTTGGCCGGTCTGCGAATCCGTCTGCACGGTCCCTATTTCCGTCGGTTCTTGATCCACGGAACAACGATGGATCGGCAAATCGTCAGTGGCTGTCCTCGCACAGCCCAATTCTCGCCTCGAGCACCAAAGCCCGACAGACTCCTGGACAAAACCAGGGGTACGCGTCTGGTGTCGTGCGTTCGAATATTAGCGCTGACGAGTGCTGGCAATCACCGCTGGCAACGAAGCCACACAATGACGGCTTGCAACCTGCAAAAATCGTCGCGGAGATCGCGATATTGACCTGCATCAATGCATTTCCGTCCCAGCCGACGCATGCTGTCCAGATGACCTTTGCACCCACCCACCGCCGATGAATCGTTCGACCGCCTTGCGCGACGAGGATCCTGTTCCCATTCGCAACATTCGGATGCTGGTGTGGCTGGCGTTTGCCTTTGTTGCGGGTATTCCGCTGGCCACGGCAACGGCCTACCCGGCCATCTCGACCCATCCGATCATCCCGGACACCCTTCAGCAACGCGCCGCGGCCTGCACCAGCTGCCATGGCGAGCACGGCGAGGGCGCAGCCGACAGCAGCGATGGTCCTCGACTGGCCGGCAAACCGGCCGGCTATCTGCTGCTGCAAATGCGCTACTTTCAGAGTGGCCAGCGCAAGAATGTGGCGATGGAATATGTGTTGCGTCAACTAGACTTCGACTATATGCGCAAGCTCGCTGCTTATTTCGCCAATCAGCAAATTCCCTATCGGCAGCGCCCGCTTCCCACGGTATCGGCAGCCCTTCTGAAACGCGGTGAACAACTGGCCTTGCACGGTGACGCGGCCATCGGCGTGCCGGCCTGCAGCAGTTGCCACGGCAGCAGGCTTACCGGGGTGGAGCCGCTGATTCCGGGTCTGATCGGTTTGTCATCGGACTATCTTCAGGCCGAGCTGGTCGCATGGCGCAACCAGACACGTGCTGCCAAGGAACCTTTTTGCATGGGCGTTGTGGCCAATCGCATGCACGCAGCCGACATCGACGCCGTTTCTGCCTGGCTGGCCAGCCGAGCACCTGCAGCAGACATGCAGCCACAGCCGGCCGACAAGCAAACCGCGCCGTTGCCAGGCTGGTGTGTCATGAGTGGTAACGAGGGCAAGCCGTGAAACGATGGGGGCAGATACTGGTGGCGCTTGTTGTGGTGATCGCAGCCGTATTTTCGTGGCGCTACTTCGGTCATGGTGATCGCCTGCCGCCATCGCCAGCGCAAAAGGATGCCGAGGCTGCTGCGCTTCACGACCCGGCGCGAATCGCCCATGGCGAGTACCTCGCCGCAGTCGGCGATTGCGCGGCCTGCCATACCGCTCAAGGCGGTGTTCGCTACGCGGGTGGACGCTCGCTGAGTACGCCGTTTGGCGATGTGCCTGCTCCCAACCTCACGCCCGACCTCGAGACCGGTCTGGGCCAATGGACGTTCGATGATTTCTGGCAGGCACTGCACAACGGCACAGGTCGTGAGGGCGAGCTGCTGTATCCGGTGTTTTCCTATACCTCGTTCACCAAGGTGACGCGTGCGGACGCACTGTCCATCTTCGCTTACCTGAAGTCGCTACCGCCGGTGACCCAAGCGGCTACCCCGCTTGGGTTGAAGTTTCCCTATAACGTGCGCAGCAGTTTGCTGGCCTGGCGAACCCTGTACTTTAAGCCCGGTGTATTCAAGCCTGATCCGAAACAGTCCGGCCAGTGGAATCGTGGCGCCTATCTGGTAGAGGGCCTGGGCCACTGCAATGAATGCCACGCACCGCGCAACGCGCTCGGCGCTACCAAACAACACGGCCAGCTGACCGGTGGTCAGATCCCGCAAATGCACTGGTATGCACCGGACCTGAGTACCCGCCGCGGCGGCGGTCTCGACGGCTGGAGCACGCAGGACATCGTCGACCTGCTCAAACGCGGCCAGTCAGCCAAGGGCGCGGCGTTCGGTCCGATGGCCGAGGTGGTGCACAACAGCACCCAGTACATGAACGAAGACGACCTGCACGCCATGGCGACCTATCTCGAGTCGCTGCCACCTCGCGCGGCGCCTGCAAGCCAGGTCGCGCCGGCGCTCGCAGCAAGTCACGCGCAGGGCGCAATCATCTACGACAAGCAGTGCGCGCAGTGCCACGGCAGTGACGGCGAAGGCGTTGCGGGCGTCTATCCGCCGCTCAATGGCAACACCTCGGTGAATGAGCCGACCGGCATCAATGCCATCCGCTCGGTGCTGCTTGGCGGCTTTCCCCCCGTCACGGCGGGCAATCCGCAGCCCTACTCCATGCCACCCTTTGCGCGCCAACTGACCGATGACGACGTCGCGGCCGTGGTCAGTTACATCCGCCAATCATGGTCGAATCGCGCCGCTGCCGTAAGCATCGTTCGGGTCGGCAACCTGCGCCACGCGTCGACCGACTGATCCGGACGTCACGAGGGCGGCAGCCTTCGCGCTTAAAACGCGTACAGCAGGACCGCGAAGAAGTGACAGGTGGTGCCGGTCAGTACAAACAGATGCCAGATGAAATGGCTATAGCGGACCTTCTCGTCCAGCACGAAGAACACCACGCCGAGGCTGTACGCCAGACCCCCGGCGGACAGCCAGATCAGTCCGCCAGCTTCCATGTGCACCCACAGCGGATGGATCGCAATCAGGCCGACCCAACCCATCGCGACATACAAAGCCGTGGAAAGGTGCGGGAAACGCAAGCCGCCCAGAGCCTTGAACAGCATCCCCGCCAGCGCCAGACCCCAGATCAGGCCGAACAACGCCCAACCCCAACCGCCGCGCAACACACCTAGCGTGATCGGGGTATAGGTTCCGGCGATCAGCAGATAGATGGCCATATGGTCGAGCGCGCGCAAGATCGCCTTGACCCTGGGCTGCGGAATGGCGTGATACAAGGTCGAGGCCAGATAGAGCAGCACTGCACTGCCACCGAAGCTCAGCGCGCCGGCCATCGCATAGCCGCTGCCGAGGTGATCGGCCCGTACCACCAAAAACGGCAGTCCGACAATCGCCAACAACAGACCCACGCCGTGGCTGAGCGCATTGGCAAGCTCCTCGCCCCACGTCTGCTCAGCGGCGATCAGCCTGGCGCGACTGCGTAACATGGGGGAAGAATTCTCCTGCGGCATCAGGAAGGCACTCTGCGCTTGAGATCAAATCTTGGCGAATACGAGCGTTCCATTGGTGCCTCCAAAGCCGAAGCTGTTCGACATCACCGTGCTCAGTTTCGCCTGCCGGCTTTCGCGCAGGATGGGGAAACCCTCGGCGCGCGGGTCGAGCTCGTCGATATGCGCTGAACCCGCGACGAAGCCCTCGTTGAGCATCAGCAGGCTGTAGATCGCTTCGTGGACGCTGGCTGCGCCGAGTGAATGGCCGGTCAGTGCCTTGGTCGAGGACAGCGGCGGCACCGCGTCACCGAATACCTGGCGCACGGCTTCCAGTTCGACGATGTCGCCCAGCGGAGTGGCGGTGCCGTGAGTGTTCAGATAATCGATTGGCGCGTCGACGTTGGCCATCGCCATCTGCATGCAGCGCACGGCGCCCTCGCCCGATGGTGCGACCATTTCGGCGCCGTCGGAGGTCACGCCGTAGCCAACCAGTTCGGCGTGAATGCGCGCGCCGCGAGCCTTGGCGTGTTCGTATTCTTCAAGCACCAGCATGCCGCCACCACCGGCAATGACGAAGCCGTCGCGACTGGTGTCATACGGACGCGACGCTGTTGCCGGGGTGTCATTGTGGTGACTGGACAACGCGCCCATCGCATCGAACTGCGAGGTCATGCCCCAGTGTTCTTCCTCACCACCACCGGCAAACATCACGTCTTGCGCGCCGTAACGAATCAGGTCGGCTGCAGCACCAATGCAATGCGCCGAGGTCGCACAGGCAGCTGAAATCGAATAGCTCCGACCGAGAATGCCGAAGGTCGTTGCCAGCGTCGCCGACACGGTCGAGCACATCGTGCGCGGCACCATGTACGGGCCGATCTTGCGCAC
>JBDTXA010000176.1:0-6640 GCA_040006415.1 Rhodanobacter sp. | reverse complement strand
CACACCGCGGGCTATCCCGCCGGGCTCAAGGGCGACGAGCAGGCGGTGAAGTTGATGGAACGCATTGACCCGCATGGCGCACGCGACCTGCGCGACTTTGCCGCGCGCATGAGCCGGGTGCCCCTGGCCGCCGACCCCGGCACGCGTTTCGGCTACGACGGCGCCTCGCTGGAGCTAATGGCGAGGGTGGTCGAGGTGGTCTCGGGCCAGCCGTTCCGGCAGTTTTTGCAGCAGCGAATTTTCGACCCGCTGCAGATGCACGACACCAGCTTCAGCGTGCCGACGGCGCAACGTGACCGCGTGGTCGACATCACCCGCATGGGCGACGACGGCCGGTTGACGCTGGACAATGGCCCCAGCGCCGTGCACCCCGGCGCGGCCCTCAACGCGTATGACAGCGGCGCCGGTGGCCTGTACTCCACCGCCGGCGACTACGCGCGTTTCGCCCAGATGCTGCTCGATGGTGGCAGCTTGGACGGTCACCAGCTGCTGTCGCGCAAGGCAGTGGAGCTCATGATGCGCAATCACCTGACCATGCTTGACCCGCCCGTTGACCAGTTCAGCCAGGCCGAGGGCTTTGGCATCGGCGGCTACGTGGTGATCGATGCCGCGCGGCGCGGCGAGCTCGGGTCCGACGGGCAATACGGCTGGAGCGGCGCCGCGTCCACTTATTACACGATCGATCCGAAGGAGCACCTCGTGGCGATCCTGATGCTGCAGCACCTGCCGCGAGACGATGCTGCCCGGGATCTGCCGCACATCAGCCGCAACTTCTACGACCTCGTCTACCAGACGCTGCCATGACCGTTCAACGAGCCGGCCACGTGCTGGTGGCCGGCTCGGCCAATCTCGATTTCGTCGTGCGTGCGGTACACGTGCCTGCACCTGGCGAAACCGTGCTCGGGCGCGAGTTAGTCACCTTGCCTGGCGGCAAGGGTGCCAACCAGGCCGTTGCATGCGCACGCGCCGGCGGCGCACCGACGCGCATGCTGCTGGCCTTGGGTGACGATGCATTTGCCAAGACCATCGAGTCCTCGCTGCGCGATGCCGGCGTGGCCCTCGAGCTGCTACGCACGGCGGACGCGCCGACCGGAGTGGCTTTTGTTTGTCTCTCCGACCAAGCCGAGAATGCGATCACCGTGGCCCCTGGCGCTAACGCTCTGCTGGGGCCGCAACACCTGCCGTCGCTGGAGGACACCGGGTGGTTGTTGCTGCAACTGGAAACCCCTATAGCCAGCGTCGAAGCATGGGCACTTGTCGCGCGCACAGCCGGCGTGTGCGTCGCTTTGAACGCCGCCCCAGCCCAGCCGCTGTCGCGCCAGCTGTTGGATTGCGTTGATCTACTCATCGTCAATGAAGGCGAGCTGGCCGTACTCAGCGGTATCGCCGACGACATTGCCGCCGGTATGGCCGCGATCAACACCCCCGCGCTGGTGGTGACCTTGGGTGCGCGCGGCGTCTGTGCGCGGGTGGACGGTGTACATCTGCTGCAGCCGGCCTTTGCGATCAAGGCCGTGGACACCACCGGCGCCGGCGATACATTCTGCGGCACACTGGTCGCCGCGCTCAACCAAGGGCTGCCCTTTGGCCCGGCGTTGCGTCGTGCGGCGGCCGCATCTGCGCTGACCTGCACCCGGGTAGGTGCGCAGGCAGGCGTGCCCACCCACGATGCGGTGGATCATCTGCTGCGCTACGGCACACCAGCCACCACTCGCGACATGCTAGCTACCTTCTGCGGACTGGCTGCAACCACATTATCCTAGAGCTTCACCGACACATATGACCACGCACTCCGACCAGCACGACGGCAACACCGACACACAGCCCCCGGTACGCACCGAGTACAAGTTCTCGCACGTCACCACCGGCCGCTACCTTCCGCTACCAGGCAAGGCGCCTGGCTGGCCGTTCGCAGAAATCGGCCACTGGGCAATGGACGTGGACGGCACCGTCGACGACTGGGTCGCCGAACTCACCGACTGGCGCCGCGAACACCTCATCCGCATCGGCTACGACGACGCCAACTACCGCCGTCCAGAACTGCAGTGGGCGCAGCGCAACTTCGTGCACGCGCAAATGATGGTCGAGGACCGTTACTTTCACGATCCGGTGACCGGGCGCTACACCGTGGACCGTTACCTCGACGACCTTGAAGCGCGATTCGGCGGCATCGACAGCGTGCTGATCTGGTTTGTGTATCCCAACATCGGCATCGATGACCGCAACAAGACTGACCTGGCCCACGATCTGCCCGGCGGGCTCGAGGGCCTGCGCGGCGCGGTGGCGGATTTCCACCGCCGTGGCGTCCGCGTGTTCCTGCCCACCATGCCTTGGGACCACGGCACCCGCGAGCCCGAACACAACGACTGGCAGAGCATGGCGCAGCTGGTAGCGGCGGTCGGTGCCGACGGCATCAACGGCGACACCTACAACGGCGTGCCGCGCGCATTCTTCGACGCCTGCGACGCGCTCGGCCATCCGGTGGTGGTGCAACCCGAATCCACCATCAGCGCCGAGGAGCAGCTCAACTGGAACGTACAGAGCTGGGGCAAGAAGGCGCCCAACGAGGTCATTCCGCCGGTGGCCAAGTTCAAGTGGCTCGAGCCGCGCCACATGATCAACTACGAAAACCGCTGGGGCCGCGACCGCAACCACGACCTGCAGTACATCTTCTTTAACGGCATCGGCTATAACGCGTGGGAAAACATCTGGGGCATCTGGAACCAGTTCACCCCTCGCGATGCCGAAACCCTGCGCCGCGTCAGCGCGATCGAACGCCAGTTCGCCGCTGCCATGGTCAGCATGGATTGGCGCCCGTATGCGCGTACCCTCCAGGCCGGCGTCTTCGCCAGCCGCTTTCCCACCGCGCAGCTGACGGTGTGGAACCTGGTCAATCGCAACGACTATAAGGTGGACGGCGAACAGATCGCCGTGCCACACCGCGACGGCACGCGTTACTACGATTTGTGGCATGGGCTTGCGCTGGACGCGCGGGTAGAGAATGACCGTGCGGTGCTGTCATTTTCGATGGAAGGCCGCGGCTTCGGTGCTGTGCTGGCCTTGGTGCCGGGCGCCTCGCTGGATGGCCTCGATGACTTCCTGGCGCGCATGCAGTCGCTTGCCGCCACGCCGCTGCAGTCGTTGTCCAGCCGGTGGCGTGCGCTACCACAGCAAATGGTAGCCAGCGCATCTACGCCACGCGCGGCGACACCGCCGCCGCGAATGCTGACGATCCCTGCTGGCGAGTTCGACTTCGTGGTGGGCGGCGTCCAGATTGAAGGCCAGACCTGGGAGGGCAACGACGTGCAATACCCCTGGGAGCCCAGTCCCCGCCGCCATCACCGGCGGCGCATGGCGATACCTGCGTACTACATTGATCGCACGCCGGTGACGAATGCGCAGTTCCGTGGCTTCCTCGACGAGAGCGGATGGCAACCCGCCGACACCCACCATTTTCTCAAGCATTGGCTCGATGGCGCGCCGCCCGTCGGCTGGGACAACAAGCCGGTGACTTGGGTTTCGATAGAAGACGCACGCGCCTATGCCAGCTGGGCCGGCAAGCGCTTGCCACACGAATGGGAGTGGCAGTACGCGGCTCAGGGCAATGATGGTCGGCGGTATCCATGGGGCGATGCGTGGGAAGAATCACGCGTTCCCGCTACTCATCGTGGCCGCACCGTATTGCCACCGGCCGACGTCGACGAGCATCCCGATGGCGCCAGCCCGTTCGGCGTCCTCGATCTGGTCGGCAACGTGTGGCAATGGACCGATGAGTTCGTTGACGAGCACACCCGCGCGGCGACCCTGCGCGGTGGCAGCAGCTACCAGCCGCAGACTTCCCACTGGTATTTTCCGCAGGCCCACCGGCTCGACCAGCATGGCAAGTACCTGTTGATGGCGCCGTGCAAAGACCGCTCGGCCTGCGTCGGTTTCCGCTGCGTGGTCGACGCCGAATGAACGACGGGCAGCGCCTTGTGCCTCAGGCGCCCGACGTCCGTCTCGGCGGTCTGCTCGGTGACGCGCTGCAGGCCAACCTTCAAGGGCGGTTGTCGCATTTCATCGTGGACGAACACAGCCCCGCGATCGCGCTGTTCGACCCCGCGCTGCGCCAGCACAACCGAGCCGGCGACTGGTACGGCGAACATGCCGGCAAGTGGCTTTATGCCAGCGCCAAAGCCGCGGCTCGCAGCGGTGACGAAGCCTTGCGCGCGCAGGTGTTGCGCGTGGCGGACTACCTCGTCTCTACACAGGAACCGGACGGTTATCTCGGCACCTATGCCGTCGATCATCGCTTCATGCAACCGCAGCCTCCGAAGCCGACCAGCTGGGACGGCGCACCCAGCGTGCGTACCTGGGATGTGTGGACGCATGCCTATCTGATCCTCGGCCTGCTCGAAGTGCACCGGCAATTCCACGCTGTACGCCACCTCGACGCCGCACGCCGCATCGGCGAACTGTGCTGGCGTACGCTGACCGAAGGCGGCATCGACATCACCGAACTGGGTAATCACCACGGCATGTCGGCTACGGTGTTGATGGACCCTGCGGTCGAGCTGTACTTCGCTACCGGTGAGACGCGTTTTCTCGACTTGGCTTGCCTTGTGCTCAACCATGCCGACCGCAACCGCGACTTGGCCTTGCTTACCCGGGCGCTGGCCGGCGCGGACGTGTCCGCCATCGGCACCGGGAAGGCGTACCAGCTCGCGTGGAACCTGGTCGGCGTGGCCAAGCTGCACAAGGCCACCGGCGACCCCCGCTACCGCGAGGCGGTGGACCACGTATGGCAGAGCATCCGCGACCATCACCTCACCTTGGGCGGCGGCCCTTGGGGTGGCGTCGCACATCGTTCGCGTGAGGTGTTCAACCCCGCCGGCGTGTTCAGCCCGCAAGGCTATGTGGAAACCTGCTCCACTCTGGCGTGGATCCAGTTGAACCGCGAGCTGCTGGCGATCACCGGTGCGGCATGCTACGCCGAGGAGATCGAACGTAGTGCGTACAACGACCTGCTTGGTGCGCAGGCGCCAGACGGTGAGGACTGGTGTTACTACGTCTTTCCCAACGGCCGCCGCGTGCACACCACTTACTGGCGCTGCTGCAAGTCCAGCGGCGCCATCGCGCTGGAGGAACTGCCTGGCGTCGCCTACACCCGCGACCAGGATGGCGGCGTCACGGTGCAAATCTACGGTCCCGGCGAAGTGCGTTTCGCACTTGCCGACGGCACTGAAGTGCGCATCGAGCAGGACACCCGCTACCCGTATGCAGGCCAGATCCAATTGGCCGTCCACATCGACAGGCCTGCGAAATTTGCGCTAAGGCTGCGCATTCCGAGCTGGGCGAAAGGCGCCACTCTCGCGATCGATGGAGCGAAGGCCGATATGGCGCTTGTGCCAAACGACTATGCGGTGATTGATCGCACCTGGCAGGGTGGTGAGCAGCTGCGGCTGGATCTGCCGATGCAGCCAACCCTGCACCGCGCCGTAAATCGCAACGTGCAGGAATCGCTGGCCCCGGATGGCAACGAGGTGAAACAGCAGGTATTGCGCTTCGAGTACGTCGGCGTCACCTGCGGCCCGCTGGCGTATGCCACTGGTCTCATCGATGGCTTCAAGACCGAGGAAACCGTGCGCCTACCCGAAGCGCCAGTGCAGGCATGGCTGACCCGATTGCCGGATGCTGACGATGGCTTGCCGCGTATTGCGCTCGATCCCGGCTATCGCCCGCCGCTGGTCTTCACGCCGTATTTTGCGACGGGCGGCAGGGTAGATGGTGCCTGGCGCCTCAGCTGGCTGCCGCTGGCGCCAGAGTGGTCGTGAAGTCACCTTCGAATTTTTCGAAGGAAGTCGTCACGCAAGATTATCTGCTTCCAGAACATATCCATCACGCCTGTTTCTTACTGTGTCCATGGCGCAGAGTTACCCTCGCCCCGGACCTGGATCTTCACGGACGTTGAACGCATGTCGATCTTTCCCCCAGAAGCAAAACCACGTGACGGTCGCAGCGGCCCTCTGGCCGGCGTACGCGTGCTGGACCTCAGTGCGTACATCGCCGGCCCATATGCCTGCTCGCTGTTGGCCGATCAGGGCGCTGATGTCATCAAGGTCGAGCCGCCGACGGGAGACAATCTCCGTCAATACCCCTCCACGCTGCCCAGCGAAAGCCGCGCCTTCCTCGGGGTGAACCGTAGCAAGCGCGGCATCGTGCTCAACCTCAAGAAACCTGGTGATCATGCTGCTCTGCTGAAACTGGTACGCGATACCGATGTGCTGGTGCACAACTTCCGTCCCGGCGTGCCCGAACGTCTGCGCATTGATCACGACCGCCTCAACCTGGTCAATCCTCGGCTGGTTTATTGCGCCATCACCGGCTACGGCGAGACCGGTCCGATGAAGGACAAGGCCGGCTACGACCAGGTGCTGCAGAACATGACCGGCATGTGCACCCTGCAAGGCAAGCGCGGCGGACCGCCAGAAATCATTTACGGCTCGGTGGTGGACTACTATGCCGCGGCGCTGTTGGCGACCGGCGTGTCGTCGGCGCTTTACGAACGCGAACGTAGCGGCGTGGGACAGTTCGTCGGCGTGTCGCTGCTGCGCAGCGCGCTCACCATGCAGTCGGCACGCATGATCTGGGCCGAAGGCGA
>JBDTXA010000175.1:0-6924 GCA_040006415.1 Rhodanobacter sp. | reverse complement strand
ACGGCTACACCATGCATTCGGAGCGTCCCGGCCACCGCATGTACGAGCAGTACCAGCCGCTGGGCCTGGTCGGCATCATCAGCGCGTTCAACTTCCCGGTCGCGGTGTGGGCCTGGAACGCGATGCTGGCCGCTGCCTGCGGTGATATCTGCATCTGGAAGCCGTCACCGAAGGCGCCGCTGACCTCGATCGCCACCATGAAGATCTGCAACGAAGCGCTGAAGGACGGTGGTTATCCCGACCTGTTCTTCCTGTTCAACGATGCCGGCAGCGACCTGGCTCAGGGTTTCGTCGACGACAAGCGCGTGGGCTTGATCAGCTTCACCGGTTCGACCAAGGTCGGCCGCATGGTCGGCGAGCGCGTGGCGCAGCGCATGGGCCGCTCGCTGCTGGAACTGGGCGGCAACAACGCCATCATTCTGGATGAGTCCGCGGATCTGAAGCTGGCCATTCCGGGCATCGTGTTCGGTTCGGTCGGCACGGCCGCCCAGCGCTGCACCTCCACCCGCCGTCTGTTCGTGCATGAGTCGATCTATGACAACGTGCTCAACACCCTGGTCAAGGCCTACGGTCAGGTCGAGGGCAAGATCGGCGACCCGAACGAGTCCACCACGCTGATGGGCCCGCTCAACAGTCAGGAAGCGGTGCAGGGTTATCTCGGCACCATCGAGAAAGCCAAGGTGGCCGGCGGCGTCGTCGCCACCGGCGGCAAGGCACTGACTGAGCGCAAGGGCAACTTCGTGCTGCCGACGATCATCACCGGGTTAAAGAACTCGGACGAAGTCGTGCAGACGGAAACCTTCGCGCCGATTCTCTACGTGATGAAGTTCAAGACCCTCGATGAGGCGATCGAGCTGCAGAACGGTGTGCCACAGGGCTTGTCTTCGGCGATCTTTACCGAAAGCCTGAAGTCGGCCGAGAAGTACCTGTCGGCGGCTGGTTCGGATTGCGGCATTTCCAACGTCAACATCGGTACCTCGGGCGCCGAGATCGGTGGCGCGTTCGGTGGCGAGAAGGACACCGGTGGTGGCCGCGAGTCCGGTTCGGACGCGTGGAAGGTCTACATGCGTCGCCAGACCAACACCATCAACTACTCCGATTCGCTGCCGCTGGCCCAGGGCATCAAGTTCGACTTTTAAGGGACGGCGGTCGGCTACGGGCAGCGCACCGCCCGTGGCCGACGCCGACGCAAGACGGTATTGTTCCAAACTCGACCTGAGCGAGCGACCTCATGAGCGATCAACCGTTTTACCGTCCCGCTGCGACCACCAGTTCACTGGCGGTCGTCAGCCTCATCTTCGGCATTCTGGGCTGGACCCTGTTGCCGTTCATCGGCGCCATTGTCGCCATTATTTGCGGCCATCTGGCCCGCAGCGAGATCCGCCGCAGCCACCTCGACCATCGGGCGGAAGGTGACGGCATGGCCGTGGCCGGCCTGGTGCTGGGCTATTCGCAGCTGATATTGACCGTGCTGGCGATCTTCATGTTCATCGCGGTGCTGGTCTTCGGCATGGCGTTCGGGCACTGGCATTGGCATTGAGGCAACGTTGATGCCGACCGGAAGGGCTGCTATTCCGTTTGATTTTCAAGGCATTCGGGTTGTCGTGGCTGGTGGCAGTCGCGGCATCGGGCGCAGCATTGCGCTGGGGTTCGCCGAGGCCGGCGCGGCGGTTTCGATCTGTGCGCGGGGACAAGCGGCGCTGGATGAAACGCTTGAGGCGATGGATGCCTTCGGCTCGATCGTCCATGCGCAAAGTTGCGATCTGGCCGATGCGAAAGCCATAGAAACCTATATCGCCGATGCCGCTTCTTCGCTGGGTGGCATTGACGTCCTGGTCAACAACGCCAGTGGCTATGGCTTCGGTGATGACGACGAATCCTGGCTGGCCGGTTTCAACGTGGATCTTATGGCGGCGGTGCGCACTTCGCGCGCTGCGTTGCCGTACCTGAAACAGTCCGGGCAGCCCTGCATGCTGCACACCAGTTCGATCGCCGCCTTTCGACCGCGTGCCAACGGAGCATCCTATGCTGCGGTCAAGGCGGCGTTGAGTCAGTACACCACCTCGCAAGCGCTGGCCCTGGCTGAGCACCGGATTCGTGTCAACGCCATCGCGCCGGGCTCGATCAGCTTTGCCGACGGCTTGTGGGAGCGACGCCGGGTGGAACAACCCGAGGTCTACGCCGAGACGCTGGCAAAGATTCCGTTCGGTCGTTTCGGCAAACCGGAGGAGATCGCCCACGCGGCACTGTTCCTGGCCTCGCCCTGGGCAAGCTGGATCACCGGTCACACGCTGGTGGTGGACGGCGGACAAATGCTCAATGGCTGACGAAACCATGGTGCTGGATTCGACCGCGCGTTTCAGCGACAGGGTCGAGGACTACGTCCGTTATCGACCTGATTATCCGCTGGCGATCATCGAGTGGCTGCAGCAGGAGCAGGGCGTCGATCTGTCGTGGCAGGTTGCTGACATCGGCGCAGGCACCGGCATCTCCTCGAAAATGTTTCTCGACGCAGGCTATCGCGTCACCGCGGTCGAACCCAATGCGCCGATGCGCGCGGCCGCCGTGCAGTGGCTGGGCGGGCATCACGGCTTCGATGCTGTCGCCGGCGCGGCAGACGCCACCACGCTGGACAGTGCCAGCATCGATCTGGTCATCGTGGCGCAGGCCTTTCACTGGTTCAACGAAGCGGCAGCCCGCCGGGAGTTCGCCCGTATCCTGCGGACGCAAGGGCTGGTGGCGATCTGGTGGAACTCGCGTCGATTGGTCGGCACGCCTTTTCTGGAAGGCTACGAGGCATTGCTGCAATGCCACGGCACGGATTACAGCCGCGTCGCCGAACGCTATGCCGATGACGCCCATATGCGGCATTGGTTTGGTGAACGTTTGCGCGGAACTGCGAGTTTCGAGCACAGCCAGCAGCTGGATTTCGACGCCTTGCGTGGACGGCTGATGTCCTCGTCCTACGCGCCGCGTGAAGGGCATCCGAAGCACGCGCCGATGTTGCAGGCGTTGCGCCAACTGTTCGACCGTTGCGCTGAGCTCGGCACGGTAAGCTTTGATTACGATACCCGCATCTTCGCGGGCCAACCGGTCTGACCATGTACGACATCCTGCGCCCGCTGCTGTTCAAGCTCGATCCCGAAACCGCGCATCGCGTCACGCTTTATGGCTTGGGCGTTGCCCAACGCAGCGGCTTTGCCCATCGACTCGCCACCCCGCCGGCGGATCTGCCGACACGGGTGTTCGGGATCGAATTCCCCAATCCGGTGGGTTTGGCAGCGGGACTGGACAAGAACGCCGAGCATCTCGATGCGCTGGGTGCCCTGGGTTTCGGTTTCATCGAAGTGGGCACGGTGACGCCGCTGCCGCAGCCGGGCAACGACAAGCCGCGCATGTTCCGCCTGCCGCAGCACGAGGCGATCATCAACCGCCTCGGTTTCAACAACGGTGGCGTTGATGCGCTGGTGCGCAACGTGCAAAAGGCGACCTACCGTGGCGTGCTCGGCATCAATATCGGCAAGAACAAGGACACCCCCAACGAGAAGGCGGTCAACGATTATTTGACGTGCCTGCACAAGGTGTACGAGCACGCGAGCTACATCACCATCAACATTTCCTCACCCAATACCCAGGGGCTGCGAGATCTTCAACAGGAGGCCACGCTGTACAAGTTCATCTCGATGCTGCGGGCGGTGCAGGAACGGCTGGGGTCGCAGCAGGGGCGGCGCAAGCCGATGCTGTTGAAGATCGCGCCGGACCTGAACGAAGCGGAGCTTGACTCGATTGCCGGGGTCCTGTTGCGCACCGGCATCGACGGCGTGATCTGCAGCAACACCACGATTGACCACGATGCAGTGGCTGATGACCCACACGGCGGCGAGAGCGGTGGGTTGTCGGGCAAGCCGCTGTTCGATCGTTCGACCGCCGTGCTGGCTGGCATGCACAAGCGGCTGCAAGACCGCATTCCGCTGATCGGTGTCGGCGGCATTCTCGAAGGCAGCGATGCGGCCGAGAAGATCCACGCGGGCGCTTCGCTGGTGCAGATCTATTCGGGTCTGATCTACCGTGGGCCGCATCTGGTAGCCGAATGCGTCAACGAAATACGTCGTCAGCGCGAGGATGCCGATGTCGTCTGAACGCACCGACATGGGCGGATACACCCTGATTGAAAACGCCTCGTTGGCCACACGAAACACCTTGCGCGTGGATGCGCGCGCCAGTCTGCTGGCGGAAATCCGCGATGCACCCAAGTTGTCCGAGCTGCTGAATTTCCCCGCCATACGGGATGGTCGGTTGCTGGTTCTGGGTGAAGGCAGCAACGTTCTGTTCACCGAGGATTTTGAAGGCACCGTGCTGGCGATGGCCACCCGTGGCGTACAGGTAGAAAACGATGGCGACACCGCCCGTATTGCCGTGGCCGCCGGCGAACGCTGGGACGATTTCGTTCGCTGGACCCTGGGCCAGGGCTTTGCAGGCCTGGAAAACCTGATCCTGATCCCCGGCACGGTTGGCGCGTCGCCGATCCAGAACATCGGCGCCTACGGCTGCGAGGTTGCCGAGTTCATCGAGAGCGTCGAGGCATGGGACCTCAGGCAGCGAGAGGTGGTGACGCTCGACCATGCCGCCTGTGGATTCGCGTACCGCGACTCCCTTTTCAAGCGTGAACCGGGACGCTACATTGTGACCGCCGTGCGCTTCGTGCTGCCGCGCAACCGCCCGCTGCGCACCGACTATGCCGGCATCGCCGACGAACTGGCACGCATGGGTGTGGACAAACCGGCACCGTTCCATGTGGCGGAGGCGGTGGTGCATTTGCGCACGAAAAAGCTGCCCGATCCGCTGGTGATAGGCAACGCCGGCAGCTTCTTCAAGAACCCGCTCGTCGACGCCGTAACTGCCGATGCGCTGAAGCGGGAGCATTCCGAGCTGCCCGTGTGGCCGCAGCCGGACGGTCGCAGCAAGGTTTCCGCTGCGTGGCTGATCGAGACCGCGGGCTTCAAGGGTGTGCGCGAGGGTGATGCAGGTATCTCGAATCGGCACGCACTGGTGTTGGTCAACCACGGCAACGCCACCGGTCCGCAGCTGTGGGCGCTGGCGCAGAAAGTGATGCACGGTGTGCACGACAGGTTCGGCGTGATGCTGGAGCCAGAGCCGGTGGTCGTGGGAATCGTCTGACCCCCCAACGAGCCGCTGCCTTGCACCGATGTCATCGGCCTGTCAGAAAACTGTCGCACACTCCACCAAGCCGGTTTGCCGGTGCGTTCAACCGGCCATGACGGATGGCGCGCTACCATGCCGGAACGTTCCCGTCACTTCTGCCGGACGCACCGAGCCCATGAACAGCCGCATCATTTCCCATAGCCCTTCGCCGGATGCGTCGTCGTGCGCGGCCAATGATGCCGGCACGCCTGCCGTTGCTGTCGATCTCGGCGAAAGCCGCCTGTATATCCATCGCGAGCTGTCGCAACTGCAGTTCAACATCCGCGTGCTGGATCAGGCGCTGGACGAACGCACACCGTTGCTGGAGCGGCTGAAGTTTCTGCTGATTTTTTCGCGCAACATGGACGAGTTCTTCGAGATCCGTGTGGCTGGACTGAAGGGCCAGATTGCGCTGGATCACGAGCTGATCGGGCCCGATGGCATTCCGCCGCGGCGCGCCCTGGCGGAGATCAGCGAGATCGCGCACAAGCAGATCGAGCGGCAGTACACGATACTCAACGAAAGCATTCTGCCGGCGCTGGTCAATCACGGCATCCGCATCGTGCGGCGCACGCAATGGACGCACAAGCAGAAGCTGTGGGTGCGCCGCTACTTCCGAGAGGAGGTGGCGCCGCTGGTCACGCCGATCGGACTGGACCCCACCCATCCGTTTCCGCTGCTGGTCAACAAGAGCCTCAACTTCATCGTGCGTCTGGATGGGGTCGATGCGTTCGGCCGCGACTCCGGCCTGGCGATCGTGCCAGCGCCACGCGTGCTGCCGCGGCTGATACGTCTGCCGGCTGAGATCTGCGAGGGCGGCGACAACTACGTCCTGCTGTCCTCGATGATCCACGCGCACGCCGAAGAGCTGTTTCCCGGCATGCAGGTGCTGGGTTGCTACCAGTTCCGGCTGACCCGGAATGCGGATCTCACGCTGGATCCGGAAGATGTCGAGGACCTCGCCCTGGCGCTGCGCGGCGAGCTGTACTCGCGTCGCTTCGGCGACGCGGTGCGGCTCGAAGTGGCAGACAACTGCCCCAAGGATCTGACCGACAACCTGCTCAAGCAGTTCGGACTCAGCGAGTCCGAACTGTACGAAGTCAACGGCCCGGTCAATCTGGCCCGGCTGTTCAGCATTGCCACCGACGTCAGCTATCCGCAGCTGCAGTACCCGCTATTCACGCCGTCCCTGCCCAAGGTGCTCAAGCACGTCGAGGACCTGTTTCAGGTGATCAGCAAGCAGGACGTGCTGCTGCTACATCCATACGAGTCGTTTTCTCCAGTAGTCGATCTGCTGCGGCAGGCGGCCAAGGACCCGCAGGTTCTGGCGATCAAGCAGACGTTGTACCGCACCAATGCCAAGTCCGAAATCGTCGATGCGCTGGTGGACGCCGCCCGCTCGGGCAAGGAAGTGACGGCGGTAGTCGAGCTGCGCGCCCGCTTCGACGAGGAGTCGAACCTCACGCTGGCATCGCGCCTGCAACAGGCCGGCGCGATGGTGATCTACGGCGTGGTGGGCGTCAAGACGCACGCCAAGCTGATGCTGATCCAGCGGCGCGAAGGCCGCCATCTGGTGCGCTACGCCCACATGGGGACGGGCAACTATCACACCGGCAACGCGCGCCTGTACACCGATTACAGCCTGCTCACCTCCGACGAGGTGTTGTGCGAGGACGTGCACAAGTTGTTCAGCCAGCTCACCGGCATGGGCAAGGTGCTGCA
>JBDTXA010000174.1:0-6941 GCA_040006415.1 Rhodanobacter sp. | reverse complement strand
GCACCTAGGAGCCCGTCAGGCTTTGGTGGTCGAGGCGAGAATTCGGCTATACGAGTACAGATTTTTGTCGATTTGTAGGCCCATAGTGGTTCTATGGACCAAGAATCGGCGGAAATATGGGCCGTGCAGACGGATTCGCAGACCGGCCAACCAACGTCCGACAGGCTGCTAGGCCAAAAGTCATGAGCACAAGCGCGGAGTAGCGGACTATGGTGGATGTCCGATTTCCGTAAAGGTAAGGCCCATGCTTCGCTCCCGCTGGATTCTCGCCACTGCCGTGCTTTGCGGGTCGGCCGCCATGGCTGCCACAACCGCCACACCGGCGGCGAACCGCCCCATCGGTATCGACCTGTCCGGGGTCGATCACAGCATCAAACCGGGCGACGACTTCTTTCGCTACGCCAACGGCGACTGGCTGAAAACCGCAAAGATTCCCGCCGACCGCTCCAGTACCGGCACATTTCTCACGGTATTCGAGCAGTCCGAGAAGGACACCGCCGAGCTGATTCGCCATGCGGGCAAAGGCCACCCTGCCTCAGGCAGCGATGCCCGCAAGATCGCCGACTATTACGCCGCGTGGATGGACACGGCCGCCATCGAGACACACGGCCTGACCGCGATCAAGCCGGAACTGGCGGCGATCGACGCGATCGCCTCGCGCCAGGATCTGGCTCGCGTCATGGGCAGCGACCTGCGCGCCGATGTCGATCCAATCAATGCCACCAACTTCCACACTCAGCACCTGTTCGGCCTGTTCGTCACCCAGGGCCTGGAAGATCCTTCGCACCATGTCGCCTATCTGCTGCAGGGCGGCCTCGGCTTGCCCAGCCGCGACTACTACCTCTCCGACGACCCGCACATGGCGGCGATCCGCACCAAGTATCTGACCTATGTCGAGGCGCTGCTGAAACAAGCTGGCGTCGCCGACCCGGCGATCAAGGCGAACAGCATCGTGGCGCTGGAGACGAAGATCGCCAAGAGCCAGGCCAGCCTCATCGACAGCCAGAACATCCACAAGGCCAACAACCTGTGGCGTATGGCGGACTTTCCGAGCAAGGCACCGGGTCTCGACTGGGCCGTCTATTTCAAGGCTTCCGGCCTCGACGGACAACAGCAGATCGATGCGTGGCAGCCGGGCGCCATCACCGGTCTGTCGGCGCTTGCCGCCAGCGAGCCGCTGCAGGCGTGGAAAGACCTGCTGAGCTTCCACCTCATCAACCATAGCGCCGGCCTGCTGCCCAAGGCCTACGCCGATCTCAATTTCGATTTTTATGGCCACACCTTGCAGGGCACGCCGCAACAGCAGCCGCGCTGGAAGCGCGCCGTGGCCGCCACCAGCGAGGATCTCGGCGACGCCGTCGGCCAGATCTACGTCAAGCAATATTTTCCCGCCTCGTCCAAGGCCGCGATCGAGCAGCTGGTACAGAACCTGATCGCCGCATTCGATGATCGCATCGGCACGCTCAGCTGGATGACGCCGGCCACCCGGTCGAAGGCCAAGGACAAGTTGCGTACGCTGAAAGTCGGCGTGGGCTATCCGGAAACCTGGCGCAACTACAGCTCGCTGGAGATTCGTCCCGGCGACGCACTGGGCAACCACCTGCGCGCGGAGAAGTACGAATACGAACACCAGCGCGCCAAGCTCGGGCAGCCGGTGGACAAGAGCGAATGGTGGATGACACCGCAGACCGTCAATGCCCTCAACCTACCGCTGCAGAACGCCCTCAACTTCCCCGCCGCCATCCTGCAGCCACCGTTCTTCGATCCGAAAGCCGACCCCGCTGCCAACTACGGTTCGATCGGCGCCATCATCGGCCATGAGATCAGCCACAGCTTCGACAACCTCGGCGCCGAATTCGATGCCCAGGGCAAGCTGGAAAACTGGTGGACGCCGGAGGATCTGGCCCACTTCAAGGCCACCGGTCAGCAGCTGGTGAAACAGTTCAATCAGTACCAGGCCCTGCCCGGTCTGCACGTCGACGGCGAACAGACGCTGGGCGAAAACATCGCTGACGTCTCCGGCCTCACCATCGCCTACCTCGCCTATCACAAGTCGCTCGACGGCAAACCCGCTCCGGTGATCGACGGCCTCAGCGGCGACCAGCGCTTTTTCCTCGCCTTCGGCCAGGCGTGGCGTTCCAAGATCCGCGACGCTGCCATGCGTCAGCGCCTCAGCACCGACGTGCATGCCCCCGCGAGCTTCCGCGCCCAGACCGTCCGCAACACCGACGCGTGGTACCCGACGTTCCAGGTGAAGCCGGGCGAGAAGCTATATCTGGCACCGAAGGACCGGGTCAAGATCTGGTAACGGTCTTCACACATCACGAAAAGCAAAAGGGCCGCATCCATGTGCGGCCCTTTTGTATGGCACGGCGAGGGCCTTTACCGAAAACGGTCAACCGGCTGCCTGCGCCTGCATTCATCAGAAACGATACGTGACCTTGCCGTACCAGTAGCGGCCATTGAAGCGAAGGAATTCATCATTCATGACAAAGCACCCCGGATCATGAAGTGGACACAAGTCGATATAGCGGCTGCAGTTCGTATCGCCCTCCCCTCTGAGGAGCCACTTGCTTGGCAGCTGCCGCGTCGGCGTCGCCTCCGGGTTGCTCGACTCGGAAGGTGCCGCGGAAACACTGCTATGTGAAGCGGAGGAGGCCCAGTACATGGCCAAGCGTGCGGGCCGCAACATCGTGCGCGACACCAACTGCGCGTCGTGAACGCAGGCGTGCATCACGGCTCGTTTCGTCAGACAAGGTCACATCCCTGTAGTGTGCACCCGCTTTTTTTTGACAACCCGCTCAGCCAGTACGGCGGCATTGACTGTCACTGCCGCGCGGATGAGTTGCTTGAAAGCGGTGGTGTTGATCTTCTCCCCTTCGTGCAGGTCGATCGCCCGACGCATATTGCCTTCAAGACTGGCATTGAACAGCTTCTTCGGATCCTTGACCGATGCGCCGCGGGCAAAGGTGAGCTTCACCTTGTCCTTGTACGACTCCCCGGTGCAAACGATGCCGTGGCGCGACCAGACCGGCGTTCCACCCGAGGTCGGCTTGGCCCACTTCCACTCCTCCTGGATCTGGGGATCGCCATCGTGAATCAGCTGACGGACGTGCGCGAGTGTCTCGCCGCGCCAATCGCCCAGCGCCTCAATGCGTCGTGTGATATTCGCCGAAGCGCCTTCGTCGTCGGGAACACTTTTCGATTTCATGATTTCTCCCACCAGTCATTTCGCCAGCCGGCCCAGACCCGAACGATGAGCATAACTCCCGCGCTGGAACACATTTGCGCTCAATTCATTCATTTGTATAACATTAGTTATAACTTGCTTCGGAATCCACCATGAAACTGAAAATCACCGCGATCGGCAACTCCGCCGGCGTCATCCTTCCACGCGAACTGCTTGCCCGGCTGCGCGTGGAAAAGGGCGACGAGCTGTTCGCACTCGAAACCCCCGATGGCATTCGTCTCACCACGTACGACCCCACTCTGGCCAAACAGATGGAAGTGGCCGATGAGGTCATGCGCAAACGACGCACTCTTTTGCACAAGCTCGCGCAATAGGCGATGACCATGATCATCTGGATCGAAAGACCACTCGCCATCGCCATCCACGAACGCCAACTGGCAGAACATGGCGGTGGCATCGGCGTTCGCGACGACAACCTGCTGGACTCAGCGCTTGCACGTCCCCAGCAATCGCACGCCTATGGCGACCCGCCGCCCGATCTTGCCGATCTGGCCGCCAGTCTCGCCTTCGGATTGGCACGCAACCATCCCCTCGTTGATGGCAACAAGCGTACGGCGGCCGTGGCTTGCGAAACCTTTATCATGCTCAATGACGGCACACTGGCTGCCGACGACCTCGCACTGTATCCGCAATATCTCGCTCTCGCCGAAGGCAGCCTTTCCGAAGCCGAGTTCGCCGCATGGCTGCGCCAGCACATCAAGCTTGATGCCGGCTCAAGCGTGAACGAGGCGCCGGCAAGCTACGCGCGCTGAAAGCGTTCGGCTCTTCCACTCTTCATGCATCACACCGGCTAAACCGATCGGAACGGCGTGCCCTCCCGCCTTCCTCAGTCCTGCAAAATCCCAATCGAACGCAGCCACCCCTCGGCCAGTTTCGACCAGCCGCTGATCGGGTTCGGGGTCGGCCGAAAGCCGAAGGCATGGCCCCCGTGCGCGTACAGATGCATCTCCGCCGGTACCTTCGCCTGTGCCAGCGCGGTGTAGTAGACCAGCGCCTGATTCACGCCATCGACGTAGTCGTCTTCTGCCTGCACCAGAAAGGTCGGCGGCGTCTTGCTGGACACTGGCACATTGGGGTTCAACTTGCCGTCTCCTCTGGTGAGATGTCCTGGATAAATCGGCATGGCGAAGTCCGGACGGGCACTTTCCTTGTCAGCCGCATCGACCGGCGCATACAGGTGTCGATCGAAATTGGTGCTGATCTCGGCCACCAGAAAGCCGCCCGCCGAGAAACCCAGCACGCCCACCTTGTGCGGGTCGATGTGCCACTGCGCCGCATGAGAACGAACTAGCCGCATCGTTCGCTGCACGTCCTGCAGCGATGACACCGACAACGCAAAGTTGTGTGGCCGGCAATCGCAATGCCAGTCGTACGGTTTGCTCGGCACCCGATACTTCAACAGCACGCAGGTGATGCCATGGGACGTCAGCCAGTCGCAGGCCTCGGTGCCCTCCAGATCCATGGCGAGTATCTGGAACCCGCCGCCTGGAATCACCACAACAGCAGCCCCGGTGTTCCTGCCCTTCGGGGCATAGACCGTCATCGTTGGCCGCGTCACGTTGGTGACCGCGGTCACCGGCTTTCCCGCCAGCAGCTTGTCGCTCACCGTGACTTTTTCAGGCCCCGGAACCGGTTGCAGACCCGGTGCCGCCCCAGGCCATATCGCCACCTGCGTATACCCCGTAGCTGGCTGCCAGACCATCGTCTCCGCCTGCACGCCGGCGCTTGCCACCAACAACCCCAACACAACGACCCATGACTTCATGACAATTCTCCGTTATGGCCCTCGGCCAGCGTTCCAGGTTGGACAGCAAATCGGACCGGCACCTTTCTTTCATCTTGCGCGTCGCATCCGTCCGGCTGCAGGCATCCGCATGGCTTTTTTCCGAAATCCTTTCGGACGTCTTGCATCCGGGACTGTCTGCTTTGCCGGAGGTGGTGCGATCGAGTGGCCAAGCGACAATGCCCGGGCGCTCTGTCGGGGGATTCGGATTGTGTTTTGACGACGCGGCTTGCGGTGCAACTTGCCATCTCATCATCGATAGCACCGGATGTAATTCCCCTGCCGGCCTTCGCCGGCAGCGCTAAGATGACCCCGTTCGAAGCGAGCGGAGGCGGCAATGTGGCAGCGGGTGCTGGGCTATGGGGCGCTGATGGCGGCGGGAACGCTTGCCTTGCAGTGGCTCGACTATCAGCGGCTGGCGCGGATGCATTCGGGCGACATCTACCTGTTCCTGATCGCGGCCACCTTCCTGGTGCTCGGTATCCTGTTGGGCGCCCGGGTCTTCGCCGCGCCACCGCCGGTCGCTTTCGACGGCAACCCGAAGGCGCAGGCAGCGCTGGGCCTCAGCAAGCGAGAGCTGGAAGTGCTGCATGAACTGGCCGCCGGCCGCTCCAACAAGGAGATCGCGGCGCAACTCCATGTTTCGCCGAACACCGTCAAGACGCACGTGGCGCGGCTGTTCGAAAAGCTTGGCGCGAAGCGACGAACCGAGGCGATTCGCCGGGCGCGTGAGCTGGGGATCATGCCCTGATTCGGCCCTATTCGGGGTGAATGCACCGAAATCACCCGTTTGGGCGATTGCTCAGCGGCGCTCGATCGAGGTCAATGACAGCATCACCCATCACCCACCACCCATCACCAAGGAGTAACACCATGTTGCGAACCATCCTGAAGTACGGCCTGATCGCGGGCCTGGTCATCGGCGGGTTCGAGGTCATCACCTTCGCCGCGTTCTCAGGGATGCCGCCGCTGAAATACGGCATGCTGATCGGCTATACCACCATGCTGATCGCGCTAAGCACGGTATTCGTGGGCATCAAGCGGCACCGGGACATCGACCGCGGCGGTGTGATCGGGTTCTGGCCAGCGTTCGGGGTCGGGCTGGGCGTCAGCTTCATCGCCGGGATCTTCTACGTGATCGCATGGGAGGTGGTACAGGCGATCACGCACATGGACTTCGCCAGCAGCTACGCGCACGCGATCATCGCGAGCGAAAAGGCGAAAGGCGCGAGCGCCGATGCGCTGGCGAAGCTGTCCGTCGAGATGGACGCGTTCAAGATCCAGTACGCCAACCCGATGTACCGCCTGCCGATGACCTTCGTGGAGATTTTCCCCGTCGGCGTGCTGGTATCGCTGGTCTCGGCGGGACTACTGCGCAACAGTCGGTTTTTGCCCGCGCGGCGGGGTTGACGAGTTTTGTGACGGCAAGTGAGCCGGGTGGCGCGCCACGCGGGTTTCAAACGGTGTGGTTTTAAATCGCCAAAGCCCGCTTTCGATTCATACCGCTCACTCGCAAACCCACTTCCTCCATCCGGTAATACGTCTGGTTGTTTGCCGGACCCAGCAAGGATAAGTTCCAAGCAGAATAGTAGGTTGCGTCAAGGCATCTGGTCGCGACCAATTGTGAATAGTCGGACCCAGGGGTCCGACTATTCAGTAGTTAGGCGCTCAAAGGAGATCACATGGAAATTGATTTCTCGATCGGGAACGTCCCTGCGAAACTACGCCGCGGCTGGTTATTTGGCGCTATGAAAGTAGTAACTCGATCCGAAAGTGTTTGGCTCCAACATTCCCTGCAACCGAGCACGCACTTCTTTTTTCGCTTGGAACGTTCTTGGCAACACATCATTGCTGGCCATCGGGTCCGGGTAGAAAAGACTCGTCAGCTACTACTTGCCGGACCGCAAA
>JBDTXA010000173.1:0-7085 GCA_040006415.1 Rhodanobacter sp. | reverse complement strand
CGGGCTGGTGCGAGGGTTTCAGCCGCGGCATCGACCTGCGCGCCGGCCTGTGGGAAAACCGTCTGGCCGAAGACAGCCAGCTGATGGAGCTGCTCGGTCCGGTCATGGCGCTGGCCGTCGACGAAGGCGTGCTCAGTGCCGAAGCCGAATTCGAGAAGCTCAGCGACGACGAATACGACGAATGCCTGTCGCAGGTACCGACGGTGCTTGGCGCCGTCAACCAGTACTGGCAAGCCAAGCCTGCCACCGAGGGTGAGGTGGAAATGATGGTGAGGCAGCAACGGCCAGACGCCGAAGACGAAAACTCCCCGCCGCGCCAGCGCAGCGGTCACTGGGTGCACTGAGCGAGGGCGATGTGGAGAAGCGTGGGCAACACCCGTCGACACCGCTCAGCCGTTCCAGCCTGCCGCAACTGGTTTACGCACCGCTCAACACGCTCAAGCCCATGGCACCGGACCTGTGGATCGTCGACGGGCCGCTGATCTATATGGCCGCCGCCGGCCTGCGCGTACCGTTTTCCACCCGCATGACCGTGGTGCGCCTGGCCGATGGCGGGCTGTGGTGCCATTCGCCCATCGCGCCGGATGACGCGCTGTTCGCCGCACTCGATGCACTGGGCCCGGTGCGCCATCTGATTTCGCCCAATCTGTTGCATTACGCGCACATCGCGGCGTGGAAGCGCCGCTATCCGCAGGCCGTGGCGTGGGCCTCACCAGGTGTGCGCAAGCGTGCCGCCGGCCAGCACATCGAGATCGACTTCGACGAGGATCTGAATGACGAACCGCCAGCCGCATGGCGCAACAGCATCAATCAGCTACTGTTTCGCGGCAGTCGGGTGATGCAGGAAGTGGTGTTTCTGCATCGCTCCAGCGCCACCCTCATCCTTGCCGACCTGATCGAGAATTTCGAATCGGAGCGCCTGACGCCCCCGATGCGCTGGATGGCGAGGCTTGGTGGCGTGATCGACCCCGACGGCAAGGCGCCGCTGGACATGCGGCTGACCTATCTCGGCCGCAAGACCAAGGCGCGCACCAGTTTGGCAAGAATGCTGGCGTGGCAGCCGCAGCGGGTCATCCTGGCCCACGGCCGTTGCTACATGGAGAACGCCGAGGCAGAACTTTGCCGGGCCTTTCGCTGGCTGTAATGATTATTGGCTGCCGCAGCGAAACGATCCGTTCCGGCCCACAGCCTTGGCTAAACGCGGCGACGAGACCATCTTGTCGATCTGATATCTCTTGAGGAACACGCCATGAGCGATCGCCACATCACCCGCCGCATCCGCGGCACCGACACGTCGGACGGTGCCGGCGTGAAACTGAAACGCATCATCGGCCAGGCCGGGCTGGACATGCTCGACCCGTTCCTGCTGCTGGACGAATTCCGTTCGGACACTGCCGGTGACTACATGGCGGGCTTTCCGGAGCACCCGCATCGCGGCTTCGAAACCGTCACCTACATGCTGGCCGGGCACATGCAGCACCAGGACAACCACGGCAACCGGGGCGATCTCAGCCCCGGCAGCGTGCAGTGGATGACCGCCGGGCGCGGCATCCTGCACTCGGAAATGCCGCAGCAGGAAGACGGCCTGATGTGGGGTTTCCAGCTGTGGGTGAACCTGCCGGCGAAAGACAAGATGACCGCGCCGCGTTATCAGGACATCGCTCCCGAGCAAATTCCGGTGGTCCATCCGGCCGACGGTGTCGAGGTGCGTGTGATCGCCGGCAAACTCGATGGCGCCACCGGCCCGGTCGAAGGCATTGCCACCGCACCGGTCTATCTCGACGTCAGCCTGCAACCCGGCGCCAGCTTCGCGCTGACCCTGCCGGCCGGTCACCACGGTTTCGCCTACGTGTTCGAGGGCGAATCCACGCTGGTGGGTGGCGAATCCCTGCAACGTAGCGAGCTGGGCGTGCTCTCCGACGGCGAACAGCTGCAGCTGGCCGCCGGTGGAAAAGCCTCGCGCCTGCTGGTGGTCGCAGGAAGGCCGCTGAAGGAAAGCGTGGCGCGCTACGGACCGTTCGTGATGAACACGCAGCAGGAAATCCACGAAGCGATTGCCGACTTCCGCGCCGGCAAGTTCTGAGCGTGGCGACCTAGCCAATGACGCATGATGGGATCATCGCGCTGAGCGCAATCGTCGACGGCAGCCGCGCGATCAGCGTCAGCCAGGTCCTGTTCTGGTTGGCGCTGAGCCTGACCGTACTTGGGATCGCCATGCTGCTGCGATGGATTGCGCGCGGCCATGTGGTGCGCGACCTGCGCTCGTTGCGGATCGGCATGGCACTGCTGGCGCTTGCCGTACCGTTGTGGATCGGCTCGCGAATGGCGCCGCCGCCACCGGCGGACATGTCGGCGAGCTCGGCCCAGGCGATGGTTCAATCCCAGTCCCCGCCTGCCGTGCAAGCGCTGATTGAGCGACACTGTTACGCCTGCCACGCGTCGCAGTCCGGATCGATAACCGCACCATGGAGGTTGAAGCTGGATCAGCCCGGCGCCGTCGACCGACTATCGTCACGGATCTATCGTCAGGTGGTGCAACTGCGCGCGATGCCGATGGGCAACGCCACCCACATGACAGACCAGGATCGCCAGGTGATCGCTCGTTGGTACCAGGCCCGGCCACGTCCGCGAACGCACGCGGACAAACCGCACTAATGCCTGCCGATGCGTAAAAGCCAGCTCTGCACCGCCTCCACGACGTCCGCCAACGGCGGATCGCCCGCCACGGTCAGCCCCGACTCGAGCGCCCCGGGGCGCTCGAGCGTCTGCAACTGACTTTCCAGCAATCGCGCCGGCATGAAGTGCTGGCGCCGCTCGAGGCGCCGCCGCAGCACCTGCGTGGGAACATCCAGGAAAACGAAGCGCAGCCCGTCGTCGGCCTCGCGCAGGCGGTCGCGATAGCGACGCGTGAGGGCCGAACAGGCGACTATGCCGTCCCGCCCATCCAGATGGTGGCGCCGAATCCAGTCCGCGACGCGGTCCAGCCACGGACCTCGGTCCGCATCGTCGAGCGGCTCGCCCGCGCGCATTTTCTCGATATTGGCCGCCGGATGCAGATCATCACCGTCCTGAAAGTCCCAGTCCATGGCGTCGGCCAGTGCCTTGCCGACGTGGGACTTGCCGCAGCCGGCCACACCCATCACCACGATCACCATCAAGCGGCATCCTTCACGCAAAACGCATGCGTCGGCATGCTCTGAAACGCGGCTGAGATCAACCTTTGACGCTGCCCAGCAGCAATCCCTCAAGGTAATAACGTTGCAAGGTGAGGAACAGTACCAGCACGGGCAATACGGTGATGACCGAACCGGCCATCATCAGCTCGGTGTCCTGGGCGTGCTCGCGCGCGAGCGAAGCCAGACCGATTGGCAAGGTGTAATGATCCTGCCCGGTCAGCACGATCAGCGGCCACATGAAATCGTTCCACGCGGCAAGGAAGGTGAAAATTGCCAGCGTCACCATGATCGGCTTCAACAACGGCAGCACGATGCGCATGAAGATGTGCAGTTCGCCGGCGCCGTCGATACGTGCTGCCTCCAGCAACTCATCCGGAATGCCGCGCGCGTACTGGCGCACCAGAAAGATGCCGAACACGGTCGCCATTGCTGGCATGATCACGCCGGCATAGCTGTTGACCAGACCCACGGTCTTCAACAGCAGGAACAGCGGCAGCATCGCCACCTGAGCCGGAATCACCAGCGCACCGATCAGTCCCTGGAACAGTCGCTCGCGCCCGGCAAAACGCAACTTGGCAAAGGCGTAGCCGGCCATGAGGTTGAACACCAGCGACAGCACCGTGATCAGCGTCGACACCACCAGACTGTTGAGCAAGTAGCCGCCCATGCCCGCATGCGAGAACAGTTCACGGTAGTTGTCGAACGTGGCTTGCGCGGGCAACAGTGGCGGCGGCAGCGAGCTGGCCTGTCCGGGCGGCATGAGCGACACCGACAGCATCCACAGCAGCGGAAACAACGCAACCGCGGACGCGCCGAGCAGCAAGCCGTTGATCAGGGAACGGGCAAAACGCGGACTCATCGTGCCCCTCCGTCATGATCGTCACCGCGCTGGCCCAGCTTCAACATGACCACGGTTACCGCGAACATCAGCACAAACAGCAGGAAGGCCACGGCCGAGGCCGAGCCGACGTTCCACCACTTGAAGCCTTCGTCGTACATCAGGTAAAGCACGCTGGTAGTGCTCTGCAGTGGGCCACCCTCGGTCATCACGTAAGGCTCGGCAAACAGCTGGAAATAGCCGGAAACGGTGAGGATGCCGACCATCAGCAGGGTCGGTCCGAGCATCGGCAGGGTGATGTGGCGGAACTGGCGCCAGGCGGAGGCACCATCCATGCGCGCTGCTTCATACAGATCAACCGGAATCGCCTGCAAGCCCGCAAGGAAAATAATCATGTTGTAGCCGAAGTTTTTCCACACCGCGAACGCGATGATCGTGGGCATCGCCCAGTGCGGGTCGCCAAGCCAGTCGACCGGATGGATGCCCAGATGCCCAAGTAGCTCGTTGGCAACGCCGTAGCGTGTGTTGAACAGGTAGCGCCAGATCACCGCCACCGCCACCACCGTGGTCACCACCGGGGCAAACAGCGCGGTACGGAAAAGTGCCTTACATCGCGCCAGCGGCGAATGCAGCAAAAGCGCCGCGCCCAGTGAGGCGACCATCGACAACGGCACGCCGACGACCACGAAATATAACGTATTGCCCAGCGCCGACCAGAACAGCGGCCGCTGCAGCAGCGCCCAATAATTGCCCAGCGCCACAAAACGCAGATTGCGGATGTCGGCCACAGCGTACAGATCGTAGTCCGTGAGACTGAGCCCCAACGCACCGATTACAGGCAGCAGGAAGAACAGTCCCAGCACGAGCAGCGCCGGAGCCAGGAACAGCCAAGCCGCGCGCGACGTGTTCATGGAACGACCTTGCGCGGATGGTCGAGGACCCAGCGGCGCTTCTGCAGGATCCGGTCGGTGCGACGGTCGAGTTCCGCCGTGGCCTGATCGATCGTCAGCTCGCCCGCCACTGCCTGGGCCGCTACCGCCTGCATCTCGTTGGCGATGCGCTCCCACTCGGGCACCAGCGGCGTCGGCTTCACATGCTCCAGCTGCTGCCGGAACGCACGCGCCTTGGGATCACGCCGAAGCGTCCCGCCTTGCCACGAACTGCGTCGCGGTGGCATGTCGCCCAGCAGATCGTAAAGGTTCTGCTGCACGGCGGGCTGCGACAGATATTCGATCAAGGTCCAGGCTGCCTCTTGATGCCGGGAGTGACGAAAGATCACCAGACTCGATCCGCCGGCTGCACCGATCCCGGCACTGTGCGGGCCCGGCAGCGGGGCCGTCGACCAGTCGTCCTGCTGCGCCGCGGGCAGTCGTTTGCGGAATTCGCCGATGTTCCACGGCCCGGAAAAATAGAATGCGTATACGCCTCGACCAAACTCCGACCACGGATTTCCCGCTTCCACATTGGTGATCGCCGGCGCCTGTTTCAGGCGGAAGGTGTCGACATAGAAGGTCAACGCGCGCTTGAAGCCGGCGCTCTCGAAGTTGCCGTAGCGGTTGTTGTCACGCAGCAGCGGCTCGTCCTGCTGCAAGGCCAGCGACATCAGCTGTTCGTATTCGTTGGTGGGCAGCAGGATGCCGTAGCGGTGCTGCGACGGATAGCTGAGCGCAGCCAGCATGTGTCGCCACTGTGCCCAATCGCGTGGCGGCGCGTCGAAGCCGGCTTCTTTCAGCAGGTCTTTGCGATAGAACAGCAGCCGCGTGTCGACGTACCACGGAATGCCGTAGACCTTGCCGCCAATGACATTGGTCGCCCAGATGCTGGCGAAATAGTCGTCAGGCTGCACCACCTTCGATTGCGCGACCCGCTGCTGCAGCGCCAGCAACGCATGGATCTGCACCAACTCCGGCAACCAGGTGTTGCCGAGCTGGGCCATGTCAGGACTTGCCCCGCCCGCAATCGCCGTCATCAATTTTTGATGCGCGGCGCTCAATGGCAGCTGCTGCAGCTTGATGTGGATGCCGGGGTGCAGTCGCTCGAACTCTGGAAGCAACGTCTGCATGGCCTCGCCCTCGCGACCAAAGGCCCAGAACACCAGCGAGTCGTCATCGCGCGAGGTGGCGCGGCAACCTCCGAGCACGCTGGCGCCTATCAGCAGCAACACCAGCAGGATCGAATGCCACTTCGGCAAGTCTTGCTGGCGGCCGCTCCGCCTCACGGCTCGGCGGGAGGCGCGTCCAGCCAGCCACCTTTGAAGCCCGCGCGTTCGAGGCCCTTGCGGATGTACGGATTCTTTTCCACTACCTTCCACACGAAATCACTGCGCCAGTTCTCGATCATCAGAAGGATCGGCCCCTGGTCGATGCCCAGCTGCTCGGTATCGACCCAACCCAGGTCCGGCACCAGTTTGCCTGTACGCAGGTCGGTTTTGGTGTGAAAGCTGAGATTGAACGCGTCGACAAAGCCGTATTGGTCATAGATGTTCTTGCCGTAGCGCTGCTTCATCGTCTGCAGGGCGGGAATGACGATTTCGGGGGCAAAGGCGATCGAGCCGCCCGCGGCGGTCGGCGCGATGGTGCCGTCGTCTGAAATGTAGTCCAGCCCTGCGCCGCGAGCGGTATATCCATGGAAAGTACGCTCGCCATCAGCGCCTTTCACTACCAGCCCGCCCGGTCCGTTGCTGGCCGTGAGGCCCCACACGTTCTTGCCGTAGCCCGTCCATCCACCGGGATTGGCAATGGCGTAATCGCGCTGACTGTAGGTGGCGCGACGGCCGTTCTCGAAGTAGTCCAGATCGCGCTTTCGGTTCCAGTCGTCGCGGATGCCGCGAAAGTCGATCCACGACTCGGTGTACTGGTGTCCGAACAGCGGTGCGAAGTTGAGGAAAGTCTGGCCGTGGAAGGTGCCCCAAGTGGTGTCATAGGTCGACAGCCACGCTTTCCATGCATCGGTCCCGACTGGATGGGTCGGCGAGCCGAGCGCCAGGATATAGACCAGCTTGCCCTCGTTATAACCCTTCCAGTCGGCCGGGATGAATTTGCCGCCCGGCGTCCAGCCCATGCTGATCAGCG
>JBDTXA010000172.1:0-7152 GCA_040006415.1 Rhodanobacter sp. | reverse complement strand
CGTCGTTCGGCTCGAACACCACCCACTGGGTGCCGCGGAACAGGCTCTCCTCGATATACAGCGCGAGTCGGCGTACCGGCACGTACTTGTATTCGTCGGCGAGCAGGTCGGCACCGCGCAGGGTGCGCGAGCCCCATACCACTGGACCAACCAGCGGGAAGCTGCGAAGGCAGTTGACGCCGAGTGGATTGAGCATGCCGTTTTCGGCATCGGTGAGCGTGGTCGCCAAGCCCCGAACGCCGTTCAAGGCAGAATCGATCCCCGCCGGTGCCTTCCACACGCCTCGCTGCGAATCGGTCCGCGCCATCACGCCGGCCACGATGCCGCAGGGGACAAAGGTGTCGATTTGGCCCTGGCGGGTCGGATCGGATTCGATCACGCGGGGGAAATACAGCGCGGCATTGCGCGCGGCGTCGCCGTTGAGTCCAAGCGCGGTCAGCGCCGCATTGTTGCTCTGGGTGATGGCGCCAGCGCTGCCCCACTCGGCCGGTGCGTCGACCAGCAACAGGGCGCGACGTTCCACGCAAAATGTCATCGCGCTCTGATACACCGTGGGCGAGGTGTTGCCGTCACGCACGTCGGGCGGAATGCAAAGCAAGTTGAACAGGTCGGTCTTCTTCAGTGCGTAAATGCCGGTTTTTGCGTCCGGATCACCGAGATAGGCCGCGTCGTCGATGGCCGCACTGTCGGCCGCTTGATCGCCGTCGGCGACACCGGTGGACGACTTTTCCTGCTCCCACACGGTTTTCCCGCTGTCTGGAGCGAGGTGCGCCGTGGGTATCGCGGTTGCCGGCAGGGTCAGCGACGCGGCGACCCGCACCAACGTGGAGCTGGCCTTCAGCACCCGATCCACGCGGCGCGGGCTCTCTTTCACCGTGAGGTTGCTGAAGCTCTCCTGCCGGCCACTGACCATGTCGCGCACGGTCAGGTTGAACAAATCGGTGCTGGCGAGGCCGTAACGCGCGGCGATCTCGCCCGAAACGTTGGCGTCGACGCGCGCACGTAACTGATTGCCCCAGCTTCCCGCTGACGCAGCTTCCAGCGGCAGGTTGGCGATCTTGATCGCCGCGCTGGCTGCCGCCGCCGGGGTGCCGCTGGTCTTGTAAAGGCGAACGATCGCCGCCTGGCTGCCGCCATTGAGATAGAAGTCACGCACCGCATAGCCCATGGTATAGGCCGGGTCGAGCTTGCCGAAAGTTCGCTCGAAGTCGCCGTAGCTGTTGATGATCACCGGACTTTCCGGGTCGGCGTCGGTGGGGCCGAAGGCGGCGCGGCCGATGAAAGCCGAGATCGACGTTGCCACACCGGTGATGGTGCGGACGCCGCTGGGAATTTCCTCGATATAGACGCCCGGATAGGTGAGCGCAGCTGGCATGAGTCTGTCCTCCTCGTTAAAAACGTGCGTCACAGTCAATGCGGCTGCGGCGACCTCGTACGCTTGTTCAGCGCGTAAAGCACTTCGCCGTCTGGCAACGGGTCACGATGCAGCAACCCTTCTGAAACCATCCGACCCAACACGTGCTCGATGTGCTGAACGCCGCTTTCGTAACGCTGCTGCGGCAGCCACCAAGTGACGATGCCGCGAAGCGTGTCTGCGGCCTGTGGGTGGCGACGCAGATAAGCGAGCACGCTGCGCTCGACTTCTGCCTCGTTTCCGCCTACCGATTTTTTGTCCGGATATTTCGTCATGGCACTCTTCTGCACACCTACATAGGTACCGAGGCAACATGCGTGCCAGCTTCAGAAGTGCCGAGATGGGTTCGGTGCCTGATTCCACCGCATGCGGTTCCGATGTGCTCGGGTCAACGGTGACCCGATTCTCTGGCGCAGTGGGGTAAATTCGACCCACCTGACGAGTCTGTCCTGGAGACTCACCGCGCACGGAACTGAGTGCTGCCGATGCCATGCTTGAGCAGCAGTTTGCCCAGCTGCCGTCGCTCGGTACCGGACAGACGGGCGGCGGCGCTGATATTGCCGCAGGTCTGCTGCATCACGTGGGTCAGGTAGTCATGCTCGAAGGTGCGGATGGCGTGCGTCTTGGCCGCGCTGAAACCAGTCAACGGCTCGTTCGCGCGACGCTTCGGGCATGATCCAATGCCGGCGAACGCCGGCTCCGCCGCCACCAGCTCGGCGAGACCGATTACGGATGTGTCGGCAAACAAATAGGCGCGCAGCGCCACATTTTCCAGCTCGCGCACATTGCCTGGCCACGCATGCGCAGCAAGCGCCTGCATGGCATCCTCGCCCCAGCACTTTTCGGAACCTTGCAGTCGCGCCGCGATGGCATGCAGAAAATGCCCGGCCAGCAGAGTCACGTCGTCGTCGCGGTCGCGCAGCGCTGGCAGGCGCAGGTACAACGCATGGAGTCGGTACTGCAGGTCGCGGCGAAAACGCCCGGCCGCCACTTGCTGCTCGAGATTGGCATTGGTGGCGGCGATGATGCGCGCATCCGACACGCGCGCCGCGCCTCCACCCACCGGCCTGTATTCATTGTCTTGCAGGAAGCGCAGCAAGGTCACCTGACCCTTGTCGGAGAGCGCATCGACCTCGTCCAGGAACAAGGTACCGCCGCGCGCGTGATCGATCAGTCCAGGTTGTGCGTTCTTCGCGTCGGTGAACGCGCCGCGATCGTGGCCGAACAGCTCGTTCTCGATCAGGCTGTCGGGTATGGCGCCGCAATTGACCGGAACGAAGGGATGGTCGCGCCGTGTGCCCGCGTAATGGATTTCCCGCGCCGCAAGTTCCTTTCCGGTGCCGGTCTCGCCTTCTATGAGCACCTGCACATCGCAGCCGGCGTAACGCTGCAATTGCGTACGCACCGACTGAATTGCCTGGGATTGGCCGAGCATCACCGGCATCATCCGACCCTACCGTCACCATCAAGACTGGCGCACCGGAACGGCGCGACATGGAATACCCCGGGATCCGTCCCACTCCTGGCTTACCGCACGGCGCGAGGCGACGCTGAAGTATGCGCACCTTGGATGCGGCGGTTCAACCATACTTTCGGTGTATGACTTTGGTGTCATTCGCTGTCACACATGGCTGGCCATGCATCGGCTCCGCCGCCCTTCACACAACCGGGAGCGGGCCCTGGATGCCAGCGATGACATTTACCTGGCGACGATTATTTCGGTGATCGTCACCACTCGCATCACCGATGACGCGGTCGGAGGTAACGAGGCACTTCCACACTCACGCGCGTATCCTTGTAACGCTTGCTGCCGCGGTTACGCCGGCGCTGGCAAGGCAGTGCGACCACGCTTGCCCTCCCCCGCGAGAGCTCAGCTGCGGTCCGCCGGATGCGTCACAGCGCGGCATTTCCAGACCCGACAACTGCACGAGACAATGACCATGGTGGCAATGGCAACCGAACGTGTGATCGACGTACAGCACTGGAACGACAGCCTGTTCAGCTTCCGCACCACGCGCGATCCGGGTTTCCGTTTTGACAGCGGACAGTTCGTGATGATCGGAGTGGAGTCCGAGGGCCGGCCACTGATGCGTGCGTATTCGATCGCCAGCGCGAGCTGGGAGGAGCACCTGGAATTCTTCTCGATCAAGGTGCGCGATGGCCCGCTGACGTCGCGCCTGCAGCACCTCAAGCCCGGTGATTCGCTGGTGGTCACACGCAAACCCACCGGCACGCTGGTGCTGAACGACCTCAAACCTGGCCGTTACCTGTACCTGCTCGGCACCGGCACCGGCCTGGCGCCGTTTCTCAGCATCGTCCGCGATCCGCATACCTATGAACGCTTCGACAAAGTCGTGCTGGCCCACGGCGTGCGGCACGTCAACGACCTTGCCTATGCCGACTATCTCCAAAACGAGCTGCCGCAACACGAATATCTCGGTAAACTGGTCCGCGAAAAGCTGATCTACTACCCCACGGTGACCCGCGAACCGTTCCGCAACCGCGGGCGGATCACCGACGCCATCGTCGACGGCGTGATGAGCGACGTGATCGGTTTGCCGCCGCTGAATCCGGCCACGGATCGCGTGATGCTGTGCGGCAGTCCGGCGATGCTTGACGATCTCTTCGCCCTGCTTGATGGCCGGGGCTTCGAAGCCTCGCCGCGTACGCGCGAACCGGGCGACTACGTAATCGAGCGCGCCTTCGTCGAGAAGTGATGGATGCCGGCGATCAGTCGCGTACGCGACCGTTGCCTTCGTTGTCCCAGTAACCGAACACGCGCCGAGCGACCCGTTTGTACAGCCGTTTGCCGGTGGCCCGCCACAGCCGCGAGTGCGGTGCCGGCGCGTTCAGGATGGCGCACTGGCAAACAGTGAGCGCGTCGGGGCAATAGCTTCGCTTGTGCTTGAGCAGATGACGCAGATCTTCACGCGCCAGCAAGCGAAACAGCCGGCCGCGGCGACCGTGGGTCCAGGCAATCTGGAAATCCACCAGCGCCGGGCTGCCATCCTCACGCACCAGCCAGTTCGGCTCCTTGGCCAAGTCGTTGTGCACCATACCGCAGCGATGGAGCCGCGTGAGCAGGCGCAAGGCATCCCGGTAATAGCCGCGCCCGCAAGGCCGGGCCTCTTGCATCGGGGCACCGTCGATATATTCGCGCAAAAGCTCGTGTCCGTCCCATCCCAGCAATGCCGGCACGCCATCGACGCCATCAAGCCGACACAATGCCCAGGCCTCGCGGGCCGCTGCCCGACGCGCGAATGAGTGCGCCCACCAGCGTGCCGCGGCGATATCACGACGGATCATGCGCACACCGTCACGCTCGACGACCTCGATGCGAACTAACTCGTCCGCCTTGAGCAAAAGGGGTTCAGCAATGTCCACAGCATTTCCGGGGAGCAAGAAATTGAGGCGATCAGCCCCCATAGTGTCTCAGCAAGGCAGCTCACCGTGCGCTTAGGCAAGCGTCCCTCACCCAGCCAACATGGCGGATCCGATGTTCGAAATCACGTTCTACGTGCTGGCAGCCCTGTTGATTGTCGGCGGACTGGCCGGCTCGGTGCTGCCCGCTCTACCCGGCATTCCCATGGTCTTCGGCGGCATCTGGCTTGCTGCGGCGGTGGATGACTATCAGCACCTGGGGCTGTGGTGGTTGCTGATCATCGGCGCCATCGCCACCGCTGGCGTGGTGATCGACTTCATCGCCAGCACCCTTGGCGCCAAACGCGTGGGCGCCAGCAAGCGAGCGCTGTGGGGCGCCGGGCTGGGGACGATCGTCGGCATGTTCCTCGGCATCCCCGGTTTGTTGTTCGGCCCGTTCATAGGTGCCTTGGTCGGCGAGTTGTCGTCGGGTACCAGCGTGCTGCGATCGGCCCATGTCGGCGTCGGCACCTGGATCGGCCTGCTGCTGGGAACCCTGGTCAAACTGGTGCTGTCGTTTGTGATGGTCGGCCTGTTCGGAGTGGCCATGCTGTTCGGTTGAACCGACAAGCGACGCGATCAGTCGGGCACGCCGGGAATCACATACAGCAGGACGGCGAGAAAATGCAGCACGCTGCCAGTCAGCACGAACAGGTGCCACAAGGCGTGGTGATACGGCAGCTTTCGCCAGAGGTAGAACGGCACACCCAGCGTGTAGGCGAGGCCGCCAGCGATCAACAGCGTGATGCCACCTGCGTGCAGATGTTCGCTCAGCGGCTTGAAAGCGATCATGCCGATCCAGCCCATCCCCACGTAGAGCAGGACGGCGAGTCGGTGATAGCGCTTGAACAAACCCAGTTCCAGCGCACTGCCAATCAGGGCCAGCGTCCACACCGCCGTGAACAGACCCCAACCCCATGCACCGGGCAACGCGATCAGGGTGAACGGAGTGTAGGTGCCGGCGATCAGCACATAGATGGCGATGTGATCGAATGCACGCAGAGCCGGCTTGGCAGCGTCGATGGGAATGGAGTGATACAGCGTGGACGCGGTGTACAGCAACACCAGCGAACTGCCGAACACGGCGCAGGCGACCACGGTGAGCGCGTTGCCATGTAGCGCAGCGAAGGCTACCAGCGTCGCCAGTCCGGCAATGCTCAACACAATGCCGATGCCGTGAATGACGCTGCTGGCCAGTTCATCACCGAAGCTGTAATGCGCAATTGCCGCGCTGGATGGAGCGGACATGGACGGTTCCTGACGAGACGGAGGATGAAGCAACGGTGCGCTCCAGCCTACCTTAGCGACCTGCTCCGTGCTTGCCTACAGAAAGCCATTCGGCGCACCACCAGGACCGACGTCATGGCCTGCAGTCGCGATGGCAATGAGAGCTTTATCGAACACTCTCGTTTTGGACATCCAGCCGTCTACTTGCACAATCGCGCAAAAGAGGCATAGGCTGGGGTCGCGGGAGCACGATCCCCCTGCGAGAGCAGCGTGACTGTCGCCACAACCCCACTGTTGTCAGGAGGTCGCCCATGTCGTCCGCAAACCTGGCTGTTGCTGCACGCGTCAATATCGTTCCGCGCCCACATCTGGACAGTGCGCGCATCGCCGCCATCAGTGCCGCGATCGCGCTCAACCTTGCCGTGATCCTGATCGCCTCGCGACCGCTCACGCCGATACGACTCTCGCCACTTCAACCGACCAGTCCACCGCAGACGATTCGATTCGTCGATCCGCCACCCGTGTTGCCACCGCCGCCCCCTCCGACTGACCTGATTCCGTTCCCGGACGCGCCGTTGGCGCCACCAAGCGCTGTAAGGTCCACGCCGGTCAGTCCGCCCGCCGTGGAACCCACATCGGAGGGGCTGACAGCAGCCCCACCGGTCACTACGCCCATCGCTGTCGACGGTGACGCGTCGCCCATGGCGCCGACCAAGGCGGTACCCGTCGAGGCGAGTCTCGCCTACCGCTCGGCGCCGCTTCGCTTTCCGACCCGCGCACTGCAACAACGCATGCATGGCACCGTGCTGTTGCGTGTACTGGTAGACGAGCACGGCAAGCCGCTGCAAGTCACGGTGGAAAACGGAAGCGGCTACGCCCTGCTCGACCGTAGCGCGGTCAGTCAGGTACTGGCGGGATGGCGCTTTCAGCCAGCCATGATCGACGGCAAGGCCGTGCGTGCGTGGGCTCGGGTACCGGTGAGCTTTGAGCTGCATTGAATGCGGCGAAAGCTGTAACGCAATGTAAGAGCGGCTTCAGCCGCGATGCTCTTGTTCTGATCTGAGAGAAAAAGCATCGCGGCTGAAGCCGCT
>JBDTXA010000171.1:0-7195 GCA_040006415.1 Rhodanobacter sp. | reverse complement strand
CCCCGCCTGACCAACGAGAATGAAAAACAGCGGTGAATACGAATGTATAGACCAGTAACATCAGTAAGGGGTTAAAAAACGACCACGCAATTCCCATGAAAGATCCGCGATAACGTCCAACCACTTCGCGCTCCGTCATTTGCCTAATCAGCGCGCGGTGGAACCATATTGTTTTCACCATTGCCAATGGCGAAGTCGGCTGTCTGTGATGTGGATCCAATGCCGGGCGCTCCTTGTACAATGCGCCAATTGCGCAAAATTAGACTTTTAAATCAGGACAGAGCTTCTTTGAGCTCGGCTTGCAGATCGCCCACTTCCTCCACACCAACCGAAAGCCGGATCAACCCATCGCTGATCCCCAGCCGCTTGCGGTTAGCCGCCGGGACCGAAGCGTGGGTCATGATCGCTGGATGCTCTATCAGGCTTTCAACGCCGCCGAGTGATTCGGCCAGCGCAAACAGCTTGCAACGCTCCAGCATGCGCTTGGCCTTTTTCAGACCACCCTTGATCTCGATACTGATGATGCCGCCGAAACCATCCATTTGACGCTTGGCCAGCGCATGCTGTGGATGACTTTTGAGGCCCGGGTAGATCACCCGCTCAACCGCCGGGTGCTTTTCCAGCCACTTCGCCAGCTCCAGTGCGCTTTCGCAGTGCGCCTTCATGCGCAGGTGCAGGGTCTTCAGGCCACGCATCGCCAGGAAGGAATCGAACGGGCCGGCCACGGCACCGACCGAGTTTTGCAGGAAGCCCATCTGCTCGGCCAGTTCCTTGTCGCCGGCGACCACGATTCCGCCGACCATGTCGGAGTGGCCGTTGAGGTACTTGGTCGCCGAATGCAGCACCAGATCCGCGCCGTATTCCAGCGGGCGCTGCAGCATCGGCGAACAGAACGTGTTGTCGACCACCAGTATCAAACCATGCTTCTTCGCAAAAGCGGCGACCTTGGTCAGGTCGACCAGCTTGAGCATCGGATTGGTCGGTGTCTCGGCCCAGATCATCTTGGTATTAGGCTTCAGCGCGGCCTTCATCGCGGCCGTATCGTTCAGGTCAACGAAGCTGAAGTCCAGCCCGGCCGAACGCCGGCGAACCTTCTCGAACAGGCGATAGGTGCCGCCATACAGATCGTCCATCGCAATTACGTGGCTGCCTGAATCAAGCAGGTCCAGCACGGTCGCCGCCGCAGCGAGTCCCGAGGCGAACGCGAAGCCGGCTACGCCGCCCTCCAGATCGGCCACGCAGCGCTCGTATGCCATACGCGTGGGGTTCTGGCTGCGCGAGTATTCGTAACCCTTGTGTTTGCCCGGACTGCGCTGCACGTAGGTCGAAGTGGCATAGATCGGCGTCATGATCGCGCCGGTGCTGGGATCGGGGTGCTGGCCGGCGTGGATGGCGCGGGTGCCGAGTCCAAAATCCGTTGCCGTCGTTTTCTTCGTCATCAAATGCAACCTGGTTGGCGCCACAGACATCAAGTGCCTTGGTGAGCGTGGCGTAAAAGTCCCATATTCTACTCGCATATCCACTTAGCATGGGCCCAACCAAGTCCCCGCCCACAACCCATTGCCACCTCAGTGAAGCGTGCGGTTCATTCCGCTTGATCTCGGTCACCAGGCCAGCACGCGCCTACTGCGGAACAAACGCTTCAACGCAAGGAAATCTTACGCAGCAGACTCACTCGCGCCACGGTCTTCGCACTGGGCGAAACTACCTGTCCTGCGCCTGAACACAGCCAGACTCGGCCGCGCGAGCAGACCCGATAGCGCAGCAAGCCGCACTGTGACAGACGCGGCAATGGGCACGATAGTTGTTTATTGCTGGAAGGACGCTGACGACCGTCTGTTGCACGATGAATCGGGTTGTGACGGCCCATAGAGCAGCCCACGCCACGATCAACGCAAATACAAGCTCAAGCATCAATTTGCCTCCAATCAAGATGATTTTCCGGTGTGGCAGAATAGGTCGGATTACTCATGGAGTTGTACATGAACACCTTAATGGTCACCGGAGGAGCCGGCTTCATCGGCGCAAATTTTGTTCTGGGCGCGGTAGCAAACGGAACACGCGTGATCAATCTGGACAAGCTGACCTATGCCGGCAATCTGGACACACTTGTTCCGCTGAAGAACGATGATCGCCATATCTTTGTCCAGGGAGAAATCGGCGACCGGGAACTGGTGTCAAAACTTCTGGCGGAGCATCGGCCGGACGCCATCGTCAACTTCGCCGCTGAGTCGCACGTCGACCGGTCCATCGACGGGCCTGCCGAGTTTGTGCAGACCAACGTCGTCGGGACGCTAGCGCTGCTGGAATGTGCGCGTGACTACTGGCGCGGCCTAGAAGAAGACAAGGGCAAGGTGTTCCGCTTTCTCCATGTCTCGACCGACGAGGTCTATGGCTCGCTGGGTTCCGAAGGCAAGTTCACCGAACAGACGGCGTATGCGCCGAATTCGCCTTACTCCGCGTCAAAGGCTGCCTCGGACCATCTTGTGCGTGCCTTTCACCATACCTATGGGCTTCCGGTCGTCACGACGAACTGCTCCAATAATTACGGTCCCTACCAGTTTCCAGAGAAGCTGATTCCGCTGATCATCCAGAAAGCATTGGCTGGCGAGCCACTGCCGGTGTATGGCGATGGTCTGAACATCCGCGACTGGCTGTTCGTCGGCGATCATTGCAGCGCCATCCAGCGTGTATTGGAAGCGGGTCGCGTGGGCGAGACGTACAATGTCGGCGGCAATGCCGAGCGCGAAAATATCGCCGTGGTGAAAGCCATTTGCGCCCTGCTCGACCAGCGCCGTCCTTTGGCTAATGGACGCTCTCGCGAGTCACTGATCACGTACGTCAAGGATCGGCCCGGCCACGACCGCCGTTACGCCATCGATTCGAGCAAGCTGCAGACCGAGCTGGGCTGGCGGCCGTCGCAAACGTTTGAAACGGGCATCGAACAGACGGTGGACTGGTATCTGGAAAATCAGGTGTGGAGTCAGCGGGTGCTTGACGGCAGCTACCGCATGGAGCGCCTCGGCTCTTGAACCGAAACTTACCAGGAACAGGAACGCATTCATGACAACACAGAAAGGAATCATCCTCGCCGGAGGTTCGGGCTCACGCCTGCATCCGATCACGCGAGCAATCAGCAAGCAACTGCTGCCGGTGTACGACAAACCCATGGTGTATTACCCCCTCGCTACGCTGATGCTTGCCGGCATCCGCGAGGTGTTGTTGATCAACACGCCCCATGAGCAGGAGATGTTTCAGCGTCTTTTGGGTGACGGGTCGCAGTGGGGCATTGATATCCACTATGCGGTGCAGCCCTCGCCAGATGGTCTGGCGCAGGCGTTCACCATCGGTCGTGATTTTGTTGACGGGAAACCGAGTTGCCTTGTGCTTGGAGACAACATTTTCTACGGTCATGGCTTCACCGAGCGGCTCAAACGTGCGGCATCGCGCGAGAACGAAGCGACGGTATTTGGCTACTGGGTGAAGGACCCGGAGCGTTACGGTGTGGCCGAGTTCGACGCCGCGGGTAAGGTCATCGGGCTGGAGGAAAAGCCCGTCGCGCCGAAGTCGCATTACGCCGTCACAGGCCTTTATTTCTACGACGCTCGCGTGTGCGATTACGCTGCCGCACTAAAGCCCTCCCCGCGCGGCGAACTGGAAATCACCGACCTCAATCGCTGCTATCTCGACGACGGCTCGCTGCGCCTGGAACAGCTCGGCCGTGGTTTTGCGTGGCTCGATACCGGAACACACGAGTCGCTGATGGAAGCGGGTAATTACATTCAGACGATCGAGCACCGGCAAGGCCTGAAAGTGTGCTGCCCGGAGGAGATTGCCCATCTCAACGGCTGGATCGACGATGAGCAATTGCTGCGCCTGGCAGAACCGCTGGCCAAGACGGGCTACGGACAGTACCTGAAGGACCTGGTTCGTGAGGGACATGCCCGATGAAGGTGATCAAGACCTCGCTGCCCGACGCACTGATCCTTGAACCACAGGTGTTCGGAGACAGTCGCGGTTTCTTCTACGAGAGCTACAACGAAGCGAAATACCAGGAGGCGGGTGTCGATCACCGCTTCGTGCAGTCAAACGTGTCGCGTTCGGCCCGCGGCGTGCTTCGCGGCCTGCATTACCAGTGGCCGAATCCGCAGGGCAAGTTGGTCAGCGTGCTTGAGGGTGAGGTGTACGACGTCGCCGTAGATATCCGTCGCGGCTCGCCGACGTTCGGGCAATCCTTCGGCGTGATGCTTACTGCGGAGAACCATCGCCATTTTTGGGTGCCGGAGGGCTTCGCGCACGGTTTCTGCGTGCTGTCCGAGTTCGCCACATTCACCTACCAGTGCACCGCCCTTTACGACCCCAAGGCCGATGCCGGTATCCGCTGGAACGATGCCGCCCTGGCCATCGACTGGCCGATCAGCGCGCCCCTGCTCTCGGACAAGGACAGCCGCACGCCGCTGTTGAAGGACGTGGATCCGGAGCGGCTACCGGTTTTCACTTCATGAAAATCCTGCTGTTCGGCGCCAATGGTCAGTTGGGTCGCACCTTTCTGGATCACGGCGGCCTCGCCGCGCGCGGTGTATTGACCGCAGTCAGCCGCGATGGCAGCCACGACGAAGTGGCCGACCTGGCCGATCCGGCCAGCCTGCCCGCCCTGCTCGATCGCGTGCAGCCAGACGTGATCGTCAACGCCGCCGCCTACACGGCGGTTGATCGTGCCGAGCAGGAGGAAACGCTGGCTACCCGCGTCAACGCCGAAGCGGTGGGTGTGATCGGTCGCTGGGCCGCAGCCCATGGCGCGCTGGTGATCCACTATTCCACCGATTACGTATTTGATGGTGGTCATTCACAGCCGTATGCGGTGGATGCGCCGACCGGCCCGCTGGGTGCCTATGGTCGCAGCAAGCTGGCCGGTGAGGTAACCCTGCACGACAGCGGCGCGGACCACCTGATCTTTCGCACCGCATGGGTCTACGCCGCGCATGGCCAGAACTTTCTGCGCACCATGCTGCGGGTAGGTGCCGAACGCGAGGAACTACGTGTGGTCGCCGACCAGCACGGCGCTCCCACAGATACTCGCCTGATCGTCAACGCCACATTGGCCGCGCTGGATCGCTGGGAGGCAGCAACGCCCGCAGAGCGCAAAAGATTTGAAGGCATACATCATCTGGTCGCCAGTGGTGCCACCACCTGGCATGGCTTTGCCCAGGCGATATTCGATCAGGCGCAGATGCATGGGCTGCTGCAGCAGTATCCGCGCGTTGTGCCCATCACCAGCGCCGAGTTCCCGACGCCCGCCGCACGACCCGCGTCATCGTTGCTCGACAATGCCGGCTTCCAACAACAGTTTGATTTTACCCTGCCCGACTGGCGCGCCGGCCTGACCGAGGTCATCAACGAACTCGCCCGAAGCCGCACGACCCTCGTGTAGGAGCCCGCTTGCGGGCGATGCGTCTGGCTTGGTAGTGATCATGGCATTAGAGCAAAGGCATCGCCCGCGAGCGGGCTCCTACATTTCCTGACCGAGGTTATAGCCGACCTCGCCCGAAGCGGCACTACGCTCGTGTAGGAGCCCGCTTGCGGGCGATGCGTTCGGCTTGGTAGTAATCGTGGCATTAGAGCAACAGCATCGCCCGCGAGCGGGCTCCTACATGTTCTGTCTCCAGCGACGGCAATAACACGGGGTTTGCAGCACAATGGCCGGACTTTTTATCGCAACAGGCGGTGCGACATGTTGATCCCTCTTATCCTCAGCGGAGGCAGTGGCACCCGCCTCTGGCCGGTGTCGCGTCGGAATCTGCCCAAGCAGTTCCTGTCCCTTACTGGCAAGGGGACGCTGTTTCAACAGACCGTCGCACGTACCCGGCAGTTGCCAGACATTGCCGCGCCCATCGTGGTGGCCAGCGAGGATCACCGTTTCCTCGCCGCCGACCAGCTGCTGGAAGCAGGCGTCGAAGGCGCCACCATTGTGCTGGAGCCGCTGGCGCGCAACACCGCGCCGGCCATCGCGCTGGGCGCGCTGCAGGCATTGGAGCGCGATGCCGAAGCGTTGCTGCTGGTCTTGCCCGCCGACCATCTGATCGGCGAAACCGACGCCTTCGTTGCCGCCGTGTCGCAAGCCGTGCCTCTGGCTGAACAGGACTGGCTGGTGACCTTCGGTATTCGCCCGGAGCGCGCGGAGACCGGCTTCGGCTACATCCGACGTGGCGAAGCGATTAACGATCATGGCTACCAGGTCGGCCAGTTCGTCGAAAAGCCCGACCTGGGCACGGCTCAGTCGTATCTGGCCGACGGTGGCTATGACTGGAACTCGGGCATGTTCCTGTTCAAGGCCTCGCGCTTCCTTGAAGAACTCGCCACGCACGCGCCTGCCATGCTAGACGCGGTGCGCACGGCGCATGCGAAGGCCACCGTCGATCTCGACTTCGTGCGCATCGATCACGACGCGTTTGCGCGGGTGCCGGACGACTCGATCGACTATGCGGTGATGGAAAAGACCAACCGCGCCGCGGTGATTCCAGTCAGCTGCGCGTGGAGCGACATCGGCTCGTGGTCAGCACTGTGGCTCACCGGCGACAAGGACGCCGAGGGCAATCTGTGCGAAGGCGACACGATGATGGTCGACACGCGCAACTCGCTGCTGCGCTCGCATGATCGCCACCTGATCGCCACCGTCGGTGTCGACGATCTGATCGTGGTGACGACGCCCGATGCCACCCTGGTCGCACATCGTGACGCGGCGCAGGACGTCAAGAAGATCGTCGAACAACTCAAGGCTGCCGGCCGCAGCGAACATTCACTGCATCGCGTGGTGCACCGCCCGTGGGGCAACTACGACTCGCTGGAGGCAGGCGAGCGCTTTCAGGTCAAGCGCATCCAGGTCAAGCCCGGCGCCTCGCTGAGTTTGCAGAAGCATCATCATCGTGCCGAGCACTGGATCGTAGTCTCCGGTACCGCCGAAGTGACCTGCGACGACAATGTGTTTCTGCTCAGTGAGAATCAAAGCACTTACATTCCACTGGGCAGCAAGCATCGCCTGCGTAACCCCGGCAAGCTGCCGCTGGAGCTGATCGAGGTGCAGTCCGGCAGCTATCTGGGCGAAGACGACATCGTGCGTTTCGATGACGTCTACGGAAGAGTCTGAGGCCATCGGGCTCTGTAGGAGCGCACCCTGTGCGCGAATGCACCCTGTGCG
>JBDTXA010000170.1:0-7216 GCA_040006415.1 Rhodanobacter sp. | reverse complement strand
ACTGCAAAAGAAGGCCGCTCTGACGTCTAACGCTAAGTAGACCCCAAATATGGGGTGTTGCGCCGAGTATGCAGTTCGGTTCCTGGCGGCACAAGCGACAAACTTCTATCACAGATCACGGGCTTGCGCAGCAGCGCGGGGATCGGCTCGCTGGCATCCTCTCTTGTTATCCGACACTTTTGGGGTGTATGAGTTACGCCAGCAAAAGTGCGGGTGTAATAGGTTCTCTCAGGTTCCTCGCGCTCCTAGCGAACGACTGTTACGGGTCGACAAGCGACCGTCAGTCAAGCCACATGGGTGACGTGGCTAAACCAAGCTTTTGGCATGTGGCCAATCTATGGTTACAACCACATTTACTGGAGGTGCGTTGTGAGGAGCAGGATCATTGAATCGCTGCGTGGCGATCTTCCCGCATTGTACGAAGCCCGCGCGATCAGGAAGGTAACGAACGATGCGCGAGTTTGATGCCATCTGTCCGCCGCCGTTGCGAGCCCTCAACCAAACAAGCCGCCCTGCACTTCCTCGCGTTCGCCGCTGGCGTTTTTTACCGTCGTGCGGCCCAGCGCGAAGCGGGCCAGCGCTGGCAGCGGCGCGATATGTTCGGCATCGAAGCGAACCAGGCGCAAGCTCGCCAGCCGGGTCAGCGCATTGCGGGCGAGTTCGCGTTCGGCGCCGGGTTCGCGCGCGGCCTTGTTCCAGTAGCGGCCAAATTGCGCGACGGCCGTTTGGATGAAGGTGGCCACTTCGTCGATGGGAATGTTCAGCGCCATCGTTGCCGCGTCGGCGCGGTGTTCGCGCAGGCGTTGCGAAAGGTGTTCGGCGACCAGCAGGGTGATGTGGGCGGCGGTGCCGTCGGCTGGCAGTGCGATGTCGGTTAGCTCACCGTCGGCATCGATCAGCGCCACGCCTTCGGCACGCTGCTCGGCGACCAGCCCGGCGGCGTCGGCCAGGCGTGCGGCGAGCGGGCCGCGCTGGTTTTGCAGGTAGGCGAGGGTGTCCGCTTGCAGGTCGTCGAAATACATCACGGGGTCGTCGAGCAGGCGCCGCGCGAGGTAATGGCGTGCGGCGCTGCGTCGACCTTCGTCGCTGTCGGGTGCGTATTCCTCGTTGATGGCCGCGATGCGCTGCACTAGCGTGAGCGAGCCGGTGTCTGTGGGCAGGCTAGACGGGCCGCGCGTCACGGCCAGGAGTCCGGCCAGCACACGGCGCTGGATGTCGTACAGCGCGTCGCCGGATTGCTGTACGAAACCATCCTCGTCACCGGCCACGCGCAGCAGCACGCCCAGATCGAGCAGGTGGCGGCACACGGCCACCAGCTCGCGGCGCTCGTGGTTCGCTTCCAGGGTGAACGTAAAGCCGGCGTCGCGCAGATCCGGATCGCCGGCCAGCATCAGGAGTTTTTCGCCCAGCGTGCGCAGGGTGATCTGCGGATCGGCGCGATCGAGCACGGCGCAGACCAGGCAGAACACCGTGTAGCGGCGGCGATCGAATTCACGGCCCTGACTATCCCGCGCGCCCCGACTGGCGTCGTGCAGATCTGCGGGGCGTTTGTACAGACGCGCGCCATCGCGATCCAGATGCAGGCTCCAGCCGGTTTCGCGTGCGAACCAGTCGCGCAGGTAATCGATGTGACGACGCACGCTGGTGAACGCGGGCGCATCGCTGCGCAACAGCGGACGCATCAGCAGGGCGCGCAGCGCGGTGCGGCGCTCCTCGTCGCGTTGTCGGGTCAGCGTATCGTGCACACTGCGCTCGCTCATGCCGGCTCTGCCTTGCCGGCGGTGCTCGCGATCGTGAGCCGGTGGTCGCGGCCGGAAAACGTGCCCAGCTCGGTTTCGATACAGGCGAAGGTATCGGCGCCGAGAGGTTCGAGGCGCACTCGCAGCAGGCCATCGCTGGTCTGCCGTTCGATGGCAGCATCGGGCTCGGCCTGGGCCGCCAGCGCCTCGCCAAGCAGAGCCAGAAACAAGCGAAACGCGTGCCGATCCAGCGTACCGAGTGTGGACAAGGTGGTGGCTTCGCCGGTCGCCAGACGTTCGCGTGCCGCTTGGACCTGGGCGTGTTCGTCCGCCAGCTGGCGTGCCAGCAATTCACGCTCCTGGGCGCGTTCCTTCACGCGCGGCGGCGGGCCCTTGGGCGTGGCCGTACCGTATTCGCGCAGGCGCGGATGGATCGCGATCGCCGGCGCATCGGACCATGACGTTGCGGCGGTTATCTCATCCTCTTCGGCGCACAGGCCCAGGTGACGCGCGGGATTGAGCGCGAACGCGGCGCGCCACAGGCGGTGCGCGTCGTCGTCGCTGCAGTCAGTGAACCAGCGTGCGAGCAGGCGGAAGTCGGCGGAGCGGTCGCTACGCCCGCTGCGGCGGTCGTTGAGGTTGGCGACCGCGGTCATCAATTGCGGAATCGCCGCCAGCGCGCGGCCGCGCAGCAACTCGGCCTGAGCGACCTCCCCATCGGCGGCGATAAACCAGCGTGACAGCCCATGCCAGCGCTGCCGCCAGGCGCTCATGCGTTCGTCGAGCGCGTCGCGTTGTCCGGCATCGTCGGGCGCGGCGTCGCGCGCTTCACGACGCGCGGCCAGCCACAGCAAGGGCTCGATCTTTGGCTGCAGCCGTGCAATGCGTTCGGCGATCACGGTCGAGCGCGCGACGAGGTCGCTGATGAAGCGCTCCAGATAGCCGATCAGGCGCTGCTTCCAAGCCAGCAGCGCAGCCATGTCCGTTTGCTGCAGATCGATGCCGCGCGCCACGCCAGCCATGAATGCCTGTGCGTTGTCGGCCAGGTCGCCGAGGCGCTGGGCCAGATCGCGCAGGACCTCGTGCACCTTGGACGCATCGGGCGACGTCGCGGCGGCCAGCGCACGCAGCGATTGCAGGCGGCTGGCGATGTCCTCCAGCGCCACGCTCTGCAGTTCGGCGCGGCGATGCAATGCCTGGGCAAACGTGGTCAGCGCGGTTTCGACCGCCTCGCCGCCTTCGGTCAGGCGATACAGGAAGCGCGCGCGGTAGAAATCCTCGATGTTCGACACGCGCGCAGTATCGGGTTGCGAATCCACATTGCCCCAATCCGCCAACTGCGCCAGTGCCGATTGCACGTCGTCGAGCGTCGGTGGCGCGGCCACGCTTTCGACACCGGCCGCGCGATCGCGGTGGGACATGCGCGCCAACACTTCGTCGGGCCGCAGATACGGCACAAACTCGCGCTTGGCCGTCGCGAAGGCTTCCATCACCGCGCGATACAGCATCGCCTTGTCGGCACTGACGTGGCGAAACAGATGGCCTTGAGTGAGAACAAGCGCGCTGGAGAAAGCGGAATTGGCCATGCAGAATCGGGTGGGTCCGTGGGTGCTGTGATCCGGCGCGAAGGTGTGCACGTGATCGCCAAATGGCGCAGACGTGGCCGGTCGCCGCAGTGTAGCGTTTGCTGCGCCGGAGGGATTGGCGACTCCGACCGAGTGTCAGGGTCACCGGCCCGTTTTGTGTTGTCTGAAGGGTTCTGGGTAGTGCGCTGTATTGCCCGGCACGGGCGATGGCGGTGGTCGTCTATTCGACGGTACCGTCCTGATATTCGTTCTCGGCGATGATGGTGGCGCAGGTGGCGTCGTGGACGTGGCATCGAGTGCCGCGGACTGCTGCGCCAGCGATGAGGCGTAAAAAGGCGGATCCTGCAGTTTTGTTCGCGATAGCACACGCCCCTGGCAGATTCCGTACACCTGTCACTTGCTGCCCGTGCTTGACGCCCGACAGGCAGGTTGCGCAGTGGCGGTTCCGCGAACTTCGTACAGATACCCCCGCGTCAGCGTCGGTCCGGAGTTGCACAGCAAGTCTGTCCACTCGTTGTTGGCAACCGCGGGTGACACAGGTGGCGCGCGGAATTTAGGGTCGCTTGACCAGTTTGATCTGGAACAAGTTGGGCCAGCGTTTACCGGTAACGAACAGGCGATCGCCTTTGGCATCATAGGCGATTCCGTTGAGCACATCGTTGCCCGGTTCGGCCGTCTGATTGACATCGAACAGCCCTGTGAGATCGATCCAGCCGACCACATGGCCGGTCACCGGATCGATGCGCGCGATGTGATTCGTGAGCCACACGTTGGCGTAGATCTCGCCCTTGACCCACTCCAGTTCGTTGAGGTTCCCCACCGGTTCGCCGTCGGCAGTGACCAGGATGCTGCCGGTCGTGGCCTGTGTTTCCGGGTCGAGCATGCGAAGTACGGCGGAGCCGTCGCTCATGTACAGGTGTTTGTCGTCGCGGGTCAGCGCCCAGCCTTCACCGGGATAGCTGAAGCTGCGCTGTTGCTTGAAGCTGTCCAGGTCGTAAACGAAGCCGGTCTCGCTTTGCCAGGTGAGCTGCACCAGCTTGCCCTTCCAGTCCACGATGCCTTCGCCGAAGTAGCGCGAGGGCACGTTGTGACGTTGAACCACTTCGCCACTTTTCAGGTCCACCTTGCGCACGGTGGACTGGCCGGTCTGGCCGGTGCTCTCGTAGAGAAAGCCGTCCTTGTAGAACAGGCCTTCGGTATACGCGTTGGTGTCGTGCGGGTAGGTCTGCACGACCTTGTAGCCATAGACCGGAATCGCTGCCCTCGCGGGGGCGATGACGAAAAGGGCAACGACGAAAAGGGTGCAGACAAGCCAGCGGATCATGGAGGTGCGGTTCCGAAGCAAATGGGGACGGCGGGCGCTCAGCCCAGCGGACGGACGCGGAAATTGCGGCCCTTGATCTTGCCGGCGCGCAGACGTTCCAGTGCCTTGTTCGCCAACGCACGACTGATCGCGACGTAGGCGCGGGTGGCGAAGACGTCGATCTTGCCGATGTCCTTCGCATCCAGGCCGGCGTCGCCGGTGAGTGCGCCAAGGATGTCGCCCGGACGCAGCTTGTCCTGCCGGCCGGCGTCAATCACCAGCGTCTTCATCGGTGCCAGATGCAGGGTCTTGCCACGCGGCGGAGCGACCTTCAGAGGACGCCATGGCAACGGCGTGCCGGCGAGCTCCTCGATGTTGATCGCCTTGGGTCGCTCGCGCGGCGTGCACAGCGTGATCGCCAGCCCGCTTTGACCCGCGCGACCGGTACGGCCGATGCGGTGGGTGTGCGTTTCCGGATCGTGGGAGATGTCGTAGCTCACCACCAGCGGGAGGTCGACGATATCCAGTCCGCGCGCCGCCACATCGGTGGCGACCAGCACGGCGCAGCTGTGATTGGCGAACCGCACCAGCACCTCGTCGCGATCGCGCTGATCCATGTCGCCATGCAGCGCGAGCGCGGAAAAACCGCGACGGTCCAGCTCCTGCGCCACCGCGTCCACTTCGCGGCGCATGTTGCAGAACACCAGCGCCTGTTCACCGCGGTCACTGCCGAGCAGTTGCGCCAGCGCGTCAGGTTTCTGTGCCGGCTCGACCTCGTGGAAACGCTGCTCGATGGCCGGCCTTTCCGCGGCCGGCGCATCGACGGTGATCTCGACCGGGTCGCGCTGCACGCGCGCACTCACCGCACGGATCTCTTCAGGATAGGTTGCCGAAAACAGAAGCGTCTGATGGTGCTTGGCAATCCGGCCGATGATGTCGTCGATGGCCTCGGTGAAGCCCATGTCGAGCATGCGGTCGGCTTCGTCCAGCACCAGCACCTTGATCCCGCCGCCGTGCAGGCTTTCGCGCTTCAGATGCTCCTGCACGCGGCCAGGCGTCCCCACGACGATGTGTGGATCGTGATTGAGCGACGCCAGTTGCGGCCCCAGCGGCATGCCGCCGCACAAGGTCAGCAACTTCACGTTGGGAATATTGGCGGCGAGTTTGCGGATCGCCTTGCTGACCTGGTCGGCCAGTTCGCGGGTCGGGCAAAGCACCAGCGCCTGCAGCCGGATCGTGTCCACATCGATCGATTGCAGCAGGCTGAGGCCGAATGCGGCGGTCTTGCCGCTGCCGGTCTGCGCCTGCGCGATGACGTCGCGGCCGGCCAGCATCGGCGGCAGGCTCTGCGCCTGTACAGGCGTCATGGTGGCGTAGCCGAGGGTCTCGACACTGGCGAGCAGGGCAGGTTTGAGGGGAAGCGAAGTGAAGGAAGTCATGGCTATATGATCGCATGGCCACTGCGCAATGCCGCGCTTGCTCGCGGGACGACCGTCGTCTTGTGGGCGCAAAATCTGCGTGCTACTACGAATCGAGCTTGGTGAGCATGCAAAAGGGGGTGAACGATGGCGGTGCGGCGGCGGGTCAGCTGGTTGCTCCATACGATGGCCAGGTGGCTGTTGTACGGCCTGCTCGGTATCGGCGTCCTGCTGTGTTTGATGTGGTTCGAGCATGGCATGCGAACCACACTGCCCACGCCGACCGGATCGTTCGCTGTTGGCCGTGCCATGGTTCGCTGGAGAGATGCCGCACACGCCGATACGCTGGCGCCTGTACCAGGAGCGACGCGCGATTTGATGGTCTGGATCTGGTATCCGGCGACCCGCCAGGCCACTGCTGCCCCCACTGAGGCGTATCTTCCCGCACCGTGGCTGGCGGCGCTCGTACGCTATCGCGGCAAGCTGATCAGTCGGCTGCTTGACCGTGACTACGCGCGCGTACACACGCACAGCTTGCGTCACGCGGAGGTCTCGCCGCGTCAGCCGATCTACCCGGTCGTCATCATGCGACCCGGGATGTCCGCCTTGACCACGGAGTACACGACCTTGACTGAAGATCTGGCGAGTCATGGCTATGTCGTTGTGGGTTTCGATGCGCCTTACCGCACCCAGGTCGTGGCTTATCCCGATGGCAAGGTGGTTTATCGCGCGCCGCAGAATGATCCCGAGGGTATCAACAGCGCGCAGGGCGAACGTATCGCCAGAGAGCTGGTGACGGCGTGGGTCGATGACGCGCAGTTCGTACTCGACCGACTGACGCGCTTGAACGCTGGAGACACATCAAACCGCTTTGCCGGACGGCTGGACCTGACGCGCGTCGGCATCTACGGCCATTCGCTCGGCGGCGCGACCGCTGCCCAGTTTTGTCATGTGGACAAACGCTGCAAGGCAGGCATCGACATCGATGGTGCGCCATACGGCAGCGTCATTCGCGATGGCCTTGCTCAGCCTTTCATGTTCTTGATGAGCGATCACGGCACCGCATCCGATCCAGCAAGTCGCCGAATCGAAGCCGACATCCAGTCGATCTATGACAAGCTGCCGCCGGCAAGCCGGTTGCGGGTGATGATCCACGGCGCCAATCACTAC
>JBDTXA010000169.1:0-7386 GCA_040006415.1 Rhodanobacter sp. | reverse complement strand
TTGAGAAAGAAGTTTTTCTCGTTGAAATCGAACACGCCGTAGTTGAAGTTGATCGCCTCGCCCGAGCTGGTGTCGCGCAGCTCGATGGCATCGTGGCCGAACCGCTCCCAGTAGGTTTCGCCCGGACCATAGGTGATCAGTGACACCTCGAGATGGGCGCCCGGGGCATTGGCGACGCTGGCGTGGACAGGTGCAAATGCGCTCGACACGAGAGCAACGATGATGAAGAGCGCACCACGGAGAAACGTCATTCGATTGGTAACCCTGGATCTGTAGGAGCGCACCCTGTGCGCGATTTCTCGGTGAGATCTTGCGGACAAAAGCGTTCGCGCACAGGGTGCGCTCCTACAGTCATCTCGGAGGACGCGGCTACGACTCGCCTTGGCGAACCACGCGGAATTGCTGCAGGCGGCGGTCGTCTGCCTCGGTTACCTGAAAAAGGTAATCGCCCATGGCGACCTCTTCACCCACGTCGGGCAGATGGCCGAACTCGGAAGTGACCATGCCACCGACGGTGTCATATTCCTCGTCGGGAAATTCAGCTCCCGTCCGTTCGTTGAAATCTTCGATCGGGGTCAGCGCGCTGACCAGCCAGTCGCCGTCGGGTTGCTCGTGCATCAGCTGCGGCTCTTCCTCGTCGTCGTGCTCGTCGTCGATCTCGCCGACAATCTGCTCGAGCACGTCCTCGATCGTGATCAGGCCGGCCACGCCACCGTATTCGTTCACGACCAGGGCCATGTGGTTGCGTGTGAGGCGAAACTCATCCAGCAACACGTTCAGCCGCATCGACTCGGGAATCATCACGGCCGGACGCAGCACCGAGCGAAGATCGAACGGTTCGGTGCTGCCGAAGAACTTCAGCAGGTCCTTGGCCAACAGAACGCCAAGAATCTCGTCCTTGTCCTCGCCGTGAACCGGGAATCGCGAGTGGCCGGATTCGACCATCGTGGCAAGAATGTCCGCCAGCGGAGATTCTGCGGCCAGCGTGACGATCTGCGCGCGCGGCACCATGACGTCGTCGACATCGAGCTCGGTGACCTTGATCGCACCCTCGACCATGGTCAAGGTGTCGACGGACATCAGTCCGTTGCTCTGGGCGGAGCGCAATTCCTCGATCAGTTCGTCGCGGTTGCGTGGCTCTCCGGAAAACATGTGGCCCAGCCGGTCCCACCAGGTTCGGTGTGCCGGGCCGTTGGTACTGCCGGGGTCGTCGTTCATCACTCTTTTGGATTCAGCCCGATTACGGGCGGAAGGCCGATTCTAACGGAAAACACGTGCGGCTTCAGGCGACGGTCACTCCGTTTTACTCCTCCCCCTGCGCGCAGGGGGAGGCTGGGAGGGGGTTGCATGGGCTGGCGGAAAAGATCAAGAGCGACACCCTTCCCCAACCCTCCCCTGCGAGCAGGGGAGGGAGAGCAGCGGGGGGATGTTCAGGCGTAAGGGTCGGCGACGCCAAGTTTGGCCAGAATGCGGGTTTCGAGCGCTTCCATGACTTCGGCTTTTGAGTCTTCCACGTGGTCGTAGCCGATCAGGTGCAGTACGCCGTGGATGGTCATGTGGGCCCAGTGGTCGCGAGGCTGTTTGCCCTGTTCGGTAGCTTCGTGCAGCACCACGGGAGCGCAGATCGCGAGGTCGCCGATCAGCGGTGACTCCACACCTGGCGGAAGTTCCACCGGAAACGAGAGGACGTTGGTGGCGTAGTCCTTGCCGCGGTAAGCCAGATTCAGGCTACGGCCCTCGTCGACGTCGACGATGCGGATCGACAGTTCCGCCGGCTTGCGCCGTTTGGCGCCGCGCAGTGCGGCTTCGACCCAGCAACGAAAGCTGACCGCAGAAGGCAGGCCAGCGCGAGGTACGGCATAGCCGAGGTGGACCGTGACGGACTTTGTATCCCCGCTCATGCGTGGTCGTCGTCCTTTTGTTCGAAGGCCTCATAGGCGCGCACGATTTTCGCGACCAGCGGGTGGCGCACGACGTCGCGGGAGGTGAAGAAGGTGAAGCTGATCCCGTTCACGCCTCGCAGCACCTCGACCACCTGGCGCAGTCCCGATTTGGTCTGGCGCGGCAGGTCGACCTGGGTCACGTCGCCGGTGATGACGGCGACCGTACCGAAGCCGATGCGGGTGAGGAACATCTTCATCTGTTCGACGGTGGTGTTCTGCGCCTCGTCGAGAATGACGTAGGAATCGTTGAGCGTGCGACCGCGCATGTAGGCCAGCGGCGCGATCTCGATCACGTTGCGCTCGATCAGTCGCGCCACTTTTTCGAAGCCGAGCATTTCATACAGGGCGTCATAGAGCGGGCGCAGATAGGGATCGACTTTCTGCGACAGGTCGCCTGGCAGGAAACCGAGCTTCTCGCCGGCTTCCACCGCGGGGCGAACCAGCAACAGCCGTTGCACCCGATTGGCCTCCAGCGCCTCGACCGCGCTGGCAACCGCCAGATAGGTCTTGCCGGTGCCGGCGGGCCCGACGCCGAAGTTGATGTCGTGGTTGGCAATGGCGTGCAGGTAGCGCGCCTGATTCGCACCGCGACCCGTGATCAGGCCGCGCTTGACCCTGATCGTGACTTCCTGCGTGCCCTCGATCGACGCTTCGGTAATTGCGTCGATGCCGGAGTCGGCCAGATGCAGATTGATTCGCGCGCCGCTGAGCGACTCGTCTTCGGTGGTGGCATAGAGCGCGCGCATCACCTTCTCGCTGGCTTTTGCTGCAGTCTCCTCGCCAATCACCTGGAAGATGTTGCCGCGATGATTGATCTCCACGCCGAGGCGAACTTCGATCTGGCGCAGATGTTCGTCAAACGGGCCGCACAGATTGGCAAGCCGGGCGTTGTCCTCGGGATCGAGGACGAAGTCGCGTTGGTTAAGTTCATTCATGGGGACGGAGAGTAGCGTGCTGCCTGTGCAAGAACCATCTTGAGGCAACCGTTGTGGCGATGGCGATGGCATGAGGGATGCGGGTGCTTGCGAATAATTAATGATTGAATTAATTTAGCCGGATGGCTTCCTCCACAAAAGCTCCAACAGGTGTCCGTGGCCGTCGTGCGGGTCGCCCCAGCGGGGACGATCGCGATCTGCGTGGGCACTTGCTCGATGTCGCGATCACGCGATTTTCGCGCGAAGGGATCGCCGCCACGTCGTTGAAGGCGATTGCGGACGAGGCCCATGTCACGCCAGCGATGCTGCACTACTACTTTGGCGACAAGGCCCGCCTGATCCAGGCGTTGATCGACGAGCGCCTGTTGCCGGCGCTGGTGCCGTTGCGCATCCAGCTGGAGCAGGCCGGGGAGGATCCTGCCGCGCTGATCGACGTTTTCGTGCGAGGCATCGATGCGGTCGTAGCCAATCATTCATGGCTGCCGCCGCTGTGGGTGCGCGAGGTGCTGTGCGAGGGCGGTGCACTGCGCGAGGTACTTTTCAACCAGGCCATTCCCAATTTGCCGCAACTGCTGGCGCAGCGTTTTGCAGCGGCGCAGGCAGATGGACGGCTGAACGCCGACCTGGATCCACGCCTGCTGGTCGTCTCACTGGTCGGATTGACCCTCTTTCCGGCCGCTGGCGCGCCGATATGGCGGCATGCGTTCGGGGCTCAGGGGCTGGGGCCCGAAGTCATGCTCAAGCACACGCTGGCGCTGCTCGATGGTGGCGCGGGTGCAGCCAGACCGGGAAAAATGGCATGAACGCCTCATTCGGAATTCGCGCGATGCCGTTGGTCCTGCTTGCGGTGGTCGGTCTCGCCGCCTGCAGCAAATCGCCACCGCAAGCGCTGGGTACGCTCGAATACGATCGCATCACGCTGCCGGCGCCCGCCGCCGAACGCATCGTGGCCATCGACGTGCACGAGGGCGAGCAGGTCAAGGCCGGCCAGCCACTGCTGCAACTGGACCCCACACATACCCGCTCCGAACTCGCTGCCGCCAGGGCCCAGGCCCGACAGCAACGCGCGTTGCTGAATGAACTGGTGACCGGGCCGCGCAGCGAGGATATCGACAAGGCGCGCGCGAACCTTGCGGCGTTGCGGGCGCAAGCGCGCGAGGCGCGTGCCTATGACGCACGTTTGGCGCCGTTGAAAAGTCGCGGCTATGTCGCTGCGGCCGATCTCGATCGCGCCCGCGCGGCAGCTGGCAACGCGAATGGCCAAGTGGCGGCTGCGCAGGCTGCGCTGGACGAATTGCTGCACGGCACCCGACCGGAACAGATCGCCCAAGCGCAGGCGGCGGTTGCGGCAGCGGAGGCGCAGGCAAGCGCACAGCAGGTATTGCTGGGCAAGTTGAGCCTCGTGGCGCCGCGCGCCGGTCGAGTTGACAGCCTGCCATACAAGCTTGGCGATCAGGCGCCAGTCGGGGCGCCGGTGGCGATTATGTTGGCCGGCAACGCGCCGTATGCGCGTATCTACGTGCCAGAGCAACAGCGCGCCAGCGTCCATGTCGGCACCGCGCTTCGTGTTTTCGTGGCGGACGGAGGCAAGTCCTATGCTGGCAAGGTGCGGATGATTCGCACCGAACCTGCCTTCACTCCTTACTACGCGCTGATCGGCGATGACGCGGCACGGCTGAGTTATCTGGCTGAAATCACGCTGGGCCCAGGGGCTGCCGAGCTTCCCGCCGGGCTCCCGGTGCGGGTCGAACTCCGCGAATCCGGACCGTGACAAGCGACGCCGACAGCCCGGCGATCCGCGCAAGCGGCTTGACCAAGCGGTTTGGCAAACTCGTTGCGGTGGATCACGTCGATCTTGAGGTGCCGGTAAAACGCGTGTACGGCTTCCTCGGCCCGAACGGCTCGGGCAAGTCGACCACGATCCGGATGCTGTGCGGCCTGCTGACGCCGAGCGAGGGCGAGATCGAGGTGCTGGGGCTGCGTATCCCGGCACAAGCCGACGAGCTGCGTCCGCATATCGGTTACATGACGCAGAAGTTCTCTCTGTTCGAAGACCTCACGGTGCGCGAGAACATGGAGTTTCTCGCCGCGATCCAGGGCGTACCGAAGGCGAAGACGAACGGGCGCATCGACGAACTAATCGAGCAATACCATTTCGGTGACCTTCAGAAGCAGCTCGCCGGCACCATGAGCGGGGGCCAGAAGCAGCGTCTTGCGCTGGCCTGCGCCGTGATCCACGAACCGGAACTGCTGTTTCTCGACGAGCCGACCAGTGCGGTCGATCCCGAATCGCGCCGCGATTTCTGGGAGAAGTTGTTCGAACTTACCGACATCGGCACCACGCTACTGGTGTCTACCCACCTGATGGACGAAGCCGAGCGTTGTCATCGGCTGGCCATCCTTGATCGCGGTGCCCTGGTCGCCGATGGCACGCCGCACGAACTGACCGCCCAGTTGGAGGGGCGCACGTTCGTTGTCGATACGACCGACCCGCGCGCTGCCCAGCATGCTTTGGTGGACCTGCCCGGTGTGCTTGGCGTAGCGCAGATCGGCAACACCTTGCGCGTATTGACTACGCAAGATGCTGGCGATGCGACGAAGCACATGGACAAGACACTGGCTGCAGCCGGGTTGAAGGCCGAACTTGCGCCAGCGCCGCCCAATCTCGAAGACGTGTTTGTCGCCGCCACGCGCAAGAGCGACGCGGCCCAGGAGCGTGACGCATGAACGGGCGCCGGCTGTGGGCGATCGTGATCAAGGAGTTGCGCCAGCTGCGCCGCGATCGCGTCACGCTGGCGATGATTGTGGGCATCCCGGTGATCCAGCTGGTCTTGTTCGGCTACGCGATCAACACGAATCTGCGCGGGCTCGATGCCGGCATCGTGGATCAGGCCAATACCGCCGGCTCGCGTGCGCTGGTGATGGATATGCTGGCCACCGACGTGATTGCACCTGTGGCCCGGGCAGATACACCGCAGGAACTGATGGCGATGATCCGGCGCGGTCGGATCAGCATCGGCATCGTGGTCCCGCCGGATTTCGAGCGTCGCCGCATCGATGGCCGCGACGTGGCACAGGTACTGGTCGATGGCAGCGACACCGCGGTGCAGGGTGCTGCCGCGCAACTTGCGCAGGTCCCGATTGACAGTGCCATTCGGGACACGCGGGCGCCGATGACCAGCACGCCAGCGGGTGGACGGATCAGTGTTGTCAGTTTCTACAACCCGCAGCGCCGCTCGGCGGTCAACATCGTGCCTGGCCTGATCGGGGTGATCCTGACCATGACGATGGTGCTGTTCACCGCTATCGCGATCGTGCGCGAACGCGAGCGCGGCAACATGGAGCTGCTGATCGCCACCCCGCTGACCAGCTCCGAGTTGATGGTCGGCAAGGTGCTCCCGTACGTAGTCATCGGTCTGCTGCAGACCAGCGTGGTGTTGGCGCTGGGCATGTGGCTGTTCGATGTGCCGATTCGCGGCAGCGTGCTCGACGTCTATCTGGCGTCGGGCCTGCTGATCCTCGCCAACCTCGCGCTGGGCCTGCTGATCTCGACCCGCGCACAGTCGCAGTTTCAGGCGATGCAGATGATGATCTTCGTGTTCCTGCCATCGATCCTGCTGTCCGGCTTCATGTTCCCGTTCGCGGGCATGCCGAAGGTGGTCCGGTGGATCGCCGAAGTGTTGCCGCTGACCCATTTTCTACGCCTGATTCGCGGCGTGATGCTGCGCGGCGCCAGCCTGTGGGAAATGTGGATCGACGTACTGGCGCTGGCCGTGTTTACCTTGCTGATGATGGCGCTGGCGATCCTGCGCTTTCGCAAACGGCTGGATTAGCGGTTTGCCAGGAAACGGAGCACACCTGTTTTGTTCCTCCCCCTGCTTGCAGGGGGAGACCAGGAGGGGTGAGGCTTTTGACCCTGCGGCGAAGGGCGACCCCAGCCCAACCCTCCCCTGCGTCGCAGGGGAGGGAGCAAAGCGGTCAGGCGGCGACGTCGTCGGTGAGCCTGATCTGCCCGCGTAGCGAGTTGGCCATGGCCTCGGTAATTTCCACGTCGACGAACTGGCCGATCAATCGCGGGTTGCCGGGGAAATTGACGAAGCGCATGTTTTCGGTGCGGCCGGTCAGTTCGCTGGCATCGCGGGTGCTGTGGCGTTCCACCAGCACGCGCTGCACGGTGCCTACCATCGCCGTAATGATCTGCTTCGCGTTGGCGTTGATCGCGGCCTGCAGCCGCATGAGACGAGCGTGCTTTTCGGTCGCCGGCGTGTCATCTGCCAGGTTGGCGGCAGGCGTGCCCGGACGCGAGGAGAAGATGAATGAGAAGCTCTGGTCGAAGCCGATGTCCTCGATCAGCTTCATGGTCTTGCCGAAATCTTCCTCGGTCTCGCCAGGGAAACCGACGATGAAATCGGATGAGATGCAGATGTCCGGACGCACTGCGCGAAGCTTGCGAATCTTCTGCTTGAATTCCAGCGCGGTGTAACCGCGCTTCATCGCGCTGAGGATGC
>JBDTXA010000168.1:0-7404 GCA_040006415.1 Rhodanobacter sp. | reverse complement strand
GAGATGGCTGGTCGCGCCTCGAGTGGTGTAAACGGTGGGCTGAAGCGTGACCGCGAGAAATCTCAAGCGGTTCCACCAGCGACAGCCGGAATGAGTCAGCGGGAACAGTTCAGTTCTTCCCGGAGCGCGTCCAGCTGACGTTTTAGCGTGATATCTGGAATGATCGGCCGATCCTACCCACGCTGAGTGGGTGTGAAAAAATCGCCTACCTGCTGCGACCGAAGAAAGTGCCCGCGGTGCGGGCGCCGTCGAACGCGCGTGCCAGCGGCGCCCTACGTTTAAATCCAGGTCAACAGCTCACCAAACTGCCCAGATTCGCACGTAACGCACCTTGCCACGAACGCCCGGCGACGTTCTCGCTACGGCAGTCGTAGTTTCACAGTCTCTGAGTTCGGACGGCCATTGGCGGATGGCGTTGATGCCGAGTAGTGACCCCGATGCCGGCCGCCGGGCTGGCGAAGCCGAGCTAGTCGATCGGGGTGTTTTGCCGCCAGTAGCGTATCGCGTGCCGGATCGAACGGGGATACCTTCCAGAGCACCTCCTCGATGGTATCAATACAATTTTGCGACAACCAAGTCGGGATGAAGAAATCGCCCATTGTCTTAGTCGTGGCCTGGCTCGCTGCCATTGCCCGACTGCCGGGCGTTGGCGCGCTCGACCTTGTCGCTGTCGTGAAACACGCTGCAATCAATCGGCACGCGGCGATCGTTGCAGACGATCAAGTGGTACGAACTGTTGACTTGTCTGGCGGCGCCGTGACAACGGTGAATGATCACGCGTTTCCCGCCTGTGTCATGGGAAGGCCATCGCGTGGGTGAACTGGGATACCGCGAGCCGCCAGGAAGTTGATCGCCGTCGATTCGTGAAGTTACTGCAGGTCTTTCGTGGCCGTGACCCAGCCTCACCGTGTGGCCTCTCGACGCATGCCGAAACTGGCCAAGCGACCTTAAGACTCACATAAGCCCGACCGGTTGCAATGGCACCCAAGGCAATCACGCCTGCACCGGAGAAGCATCATGAAACGCACATTCATCGCACCCCTGTTTCTTGTCGCCGCCGCGCTGTCGACATCAGCCATCGCCTCGACGCAGTGCACTACGGCCCCGCGAGCGCAGTGGATGACCGAAGCGGCCATGAAGCAGAAGGTCCTTGATCAGGGCTACACCATCAAGGTGTTCCAGGTCACCGGCAACTGCTACGAGATCTACGGCAAGGACAAAGCCGGCAAGAACGTCGAGATCTATTTCGACCCGACCGATGGCCACATCGTCAAGAAGAAGGGCGGCTGATTCTTTCCACTTATCGCAACTGGATGAGGGACAAGTCATGTCCACTACGATCAAGGTCTGGGATCCGCTGGTTCGCATGTTTCACTGGTCACTGGCTGGCTTGTTTCTCGCCAACTTTTTTACCGAGGGTGGCGAGACGCTGCATGTCTGGTTTGGTTACACCATCCTCGCGTTGCTCGCGATCCGCTTTGTCTGGGGCTGGATCGGGACGCGACACGCACGTTTCAGCGATTGGGTGCGTGGCCCGCGTGCCACGCGCGACTATCTGCGCAATCGTCTGGCCGGCCGTTCGCGCAGGCAGCTCGGTCACAACCCCGGCGCCGCCCTGATGATCCTGGCGCTGCTCGGCGGCGTGCTTGCCACCGGCATCACCGGTTGGCTGCAAACCACCGACCGCTTCTTTGGGGTCATGTGGATGCAGGATATGCACGAAGTGCTGGCGTATGGCGTGCTGGTGCTGGTAGGCGGGCACGTGCTGGCAGCGGTGGGTGAAAGCCTCCACTATGGCGAGAACCTGATTGCCTCGATGATCCACGGGCGCAAACGCGCACTGGGCGAGGATCATCTCGATCATGATTGAGCCGTTGGCAATCGCTTTGGAAGTTGAAATGCAGCCGCGAAAGGTACCGTGAACCGATGCGCATCCTGCTAGCCGAGGACGACCAATCACTGGGGCAGGCGCTGGCCGACGGCCTGCGCCAACTCGGCTACGCGGTCGACTGGATCACCGATGGCATCCATGCGGCAGCCGCCTTGTGCGACACCGATTACGCCGCCGCGATACTCGACTGGAATCTGCCCCGCAGCAGCGGCCCGGAAATCATTGCAAGCATGCGCCGGCGTCAGGACGCCACGCCGGTGCTGCTGCTGACTGCACGCGATGGTTTGCCCGATCGCGTGGCCGGGCTGGATGCCGGCGCTGACGATTACGTGGTCAAGCCGGTTCATCTGGACGAGTTGGCGGCACGGCTACGCGCGTTGCTGCGACGCGCGGACGGCCAACTCGAGCCGGCTATCCGTTTGGGTACGCTGGAAGTCACGCCTGCGGCGCATAGTGCGACGATGGATGGCCATGCGCTGGAACTCACCGCACGCGAATACGCGCTGCTGGAGACTCTGGTGCGCCATCCCGGTCGGGCCTATTCGCGTGAGCAGCTCGAAGAGGCGCTGTACGGCTGGGATCAGGAAGTGGCCAGCAACGCCGTGGAGGTGCACATTCATCATTTGCGCCACAAGCTGGGGCTCGGCTGGATCCGTACCTTGCGCGGCATCGGCTATGCCATCAGTCCGCCAGTGGCGCAGGAGTCATGATGCGTCCCTCGCTGAACCGGCGTCTGGTCGTGCGGCTGGTCACCGGCATCGTGCTGGTATGGATCGTGGCGGTCGGCTGGATCGGCTGGCGCAGCCTGCACGAGGTGGACGAGATCTTTGATCAGATGCTGGTGCGCACTACTGCCAGCGTCTTCGCGGTGATGCCGGACGCTCCGGCGCAGCACAGTGTCGTGCGTTTGTCGCAGCGGAAAGTCGTTGGCTCAGATGCCTCCGCCCAACGCCCGGCCATCGTGCTGCGGGATGCGCGCGGGCGGTTGTTGATCCAGAACGACCAGCTGCCCGCTTTGGCTTTTGATCCAGGCGACTCGCACTTTCACACGGTCACGCATGACAAGCGACGCTGGCGGGTGTTCCAGAGCTGGGACAGCGAACGACAGTACTGGATTCAGGTAGCTTCGCCGCTGGACGAGCGCGACGAATTGCTACGCAAATGGCTCGCGCCAACGCTGCTGGCGCTGTTGGCGTTGCTGGTGCTGGTGCCGCCGACCGTGTATGCCGGCTTGCGCAGCGGCCTGAAGCCGCTGCGCCGTCTGACCGGCACCTTGTCTGCCAGTAGCTCGCCACTGATTCCGGTGCTTACCGACGCGCAGGTGCCGATCGAACTGGCGCCATTTACCCAAGCGGTCGATCGTTTGGTCGAACGCCTGAAGGTCGGTCTGGAACACGAACGCCGCTTCACCGCCGATGCCGCGCACGAATTGCGCCACCCGCTGGCGACCTTGCGTCTGGAACTGGACCTCGCCGGGCGTAACGATGACGTCACGCTGCGGCCGTTGCACCTGCAGCGGGCGCAAAACGCGCTCGACCGCATGCAGCGGCTGGTGACGCAGTTGCTGCTGCTGGCGCGCGTGGAGAAGCTGACCGAACTCGACGACGTCGAACGGCTGCGCCTGTTGAGCGTCGCCGAAACGGCGCTGCGCGATATCAGTGAGCGAGCAGCAGCGCGTTCCATCGAACTTTCACTGGATCACGATGGCAACGATTTCGTGCGAGGCAGCCGCGGATTGCTCGACATCCTGGTACAGAACCTGCTCGACAACGCTTTGCGGCATACGCCGGAACACGGCCAGGTCAACGTGAGAGTGGGTGGCACGGCCGAAGCAGTAGTGCTTGAAGTGAATGACAGTGGCGCCGGCTTTTCGACTATCGATCCAGGCCGTCTGGTCGAGCGCTTCCACCGGCCAGAAGGCAGCGTGGGCGAAGGCAGCGGGCTGGGACTCTCGATCGCCCAGGCGATCGCCGCCTTGCATCGCGGCCGGCTCGACTTCGACCGATCCGCGCTGGGTGGCGCGCGGGTTCGGCTGACCTTGCCACAAGCAACGCCTCGCCCGGACGACGCTGGATAGCTGGTCGACGACGCCTGCTGCGTCATGCAAACGCCCGTCCTTCGCCGACCTCCTCCTGGGTCACGCCATCACGGATGTGATAAATGCGCTTGAAGTTCGGGATGATTTTCTCGTCGTGGGTCACCACGATGATGGCGGTCTCAAACTGCTGCGTCATTTCGTTGAGGATGCGGATCACCGCCAGCGCACGTTCGCTGTCCTGCGGTGCGGTAGGTTCGTCAGCGAGGATCACGGGCGGTCGGTTGACCAGACCGCGCGCGATCGCCACGTGTTGTTGCTCACCACAGTTGCGCGGGCATCGCCTCGGCGCGGTGCTGCACGTCCAGCGCGGCGAGCAGTTCGCGTGCACGCCGGCGTGCCTCGGCGTTGGGTGCGCCGGCCATCATCGGCAGCAGGGCGACGTTGTCAGTAACGTTGAGGAACGGGATCAGGTAGGGCGCCTGGAAGGCGAAGCCGATCTTGTCGCGGCGCAGGGCACGCAGGTCGGGAATCTTCCAGCCGTTGTCGTAGATCACCTCTTGAGGCGCAGACAACAACCTGCGCAGGTGTCGGTTGTCACGGTGCACAGCTGGGCGAGCATCGCTGAATAGCCTGTGTATGAGCGATGGATGAACGGCTTCAGTGCGCGAGCACGTTCTTTCTGCCAGCGTGGCGCGCTGCGCGCCGCCAGCTTTCCAGCCACACAAGGGCGGCGAGCAGCATGCCGACCGTGCCAAGCAGCGCCATGCTGCCCGGCAGCACCAGCCCCATCACGCCGCGGAAGAACGGCACCCCGATCACCAGCCCCAGCATCACCGTTACGCCGCCAAACATGCGTGGCAACCATGGATTCTTCGCGCGCTTGCGGGTCAGCAGAGTGTGTGACACGTCGCGGTTGGCCAGGGTCAGCAGGAACAGGCCAATCACCAGTGCCATGAACACGGCCGTTCGGCTTTGCGCTGCGTCGATCCCGTGGCTCAGCAGGAGCCCGTCACCGAGCAATAGAATGCCGGCGAAACCCAAACCCTGGACTACCGCATATCCCAGATTCGCGCGGGCGAAGGGCGATGCCGTTCGCGCGCGTGGTGGTCGCCGCATGATGTCGTCGGCCGCAGGTTCGGCCTCGAACACGATCGAGCAGGCCGGGTCGATCAGCAACTCCAGCAACACAATGTGCACCGGCATCAGCAGAGTCGGCCAATGCAGCAGGGTCGGCACCAGTGCCAGCGCGATGATCGGTATGTGCACGGCGAACACGAACCGGGTCGCCTTGGTGATGTTGTCGTAGATCCGCCGGCCCTGGCGGATGGCGGCGACGATGCTGGCGAAGCTGTCGTCCAGCAATACCAGCGAGGCCGCCTCGCGGGCCACGTCGGTGCCGCGCTCTCCCATCGCAACGCCGACGTCCGCGGCCTTCAGTGCGGGCGCGTCGTTGACACCATCGCCGGTCATTGCCACCACGTCGCCGGCTTCGCGCAAGAGTTGCACCAGGCGCAGCTTCTGTTCGGGCTTGAGCCGCGCGCACAGGTCGACGTGCTGCAGACGTGCGCGCAGGGTGACGTCATCCAGTGCCGCTATTTCCGGGCCAGTGATGACCTCGGCGCGCTCGCTCAGACCCACCTCGCGCGCAATCGCCCGGGCGGTTGCCGGGTGGTCGCCGGTCATCATGATGATGCGTATGCCTGCGCTGCGGCATTCGGCGATGGCAGCTCGCACTTCCGGACGCGGCGGGTCGACGAAACCTACCAGCCCCACGAAGTGGAAGTCGAAATCGTGCTGACTGGACGGCCACTGTGCTCCGCGCCATTCGCCACGCGCCACGCCGAGCACGCGCAGACCGCGTTCAGCCATCGCCTCGACCTGGCGCAGGATCGCGTCGCCAACGGCCTGTGGCAGATGGCACAAATCGATGACCGCCTCCGGCGCGCCCTTGGTGGCGAGCAGGTGCGTGTCGCGCGCTGCGCCGCGGAATACGTGAGTCATCGCGAGGATGTCCGATGACAGCGCGTACTCAAATTCCGGTGACCACTCGGCGTGAACGTGCTCGGTGTTGGTCAGCCAGCGCAGGCCGAATTGCCGAATGGCCTTCTCCATCGGGTCAAAGGGATCGGCGGGCGTGGCCAGCATGGCGAACTCGACCAGCGAGTGGAACGGCTCGGGCAGTTCGGTGTCATGTTCGTCGTGCGAACTGTCGTCGGCCAAGCGCAGTTCCGCCACCTGCATTTGGTTTAGAGTCAGCGTGCCGGTCTTGTCCACCGCCAGAACCGAGATTGCGCCCAGCGCCTCCACCGCAGGGACGCGCCGGGTCAGCACCTTCTGCCGCGAAATGCGCCACGCGCCCAGCGCCAGAAAGACGGTGAGGATCACCGGAATCTCTTCGGGCAGTATCGCCATGGTCAGCGCGATGCCGGCGAGCACACTTTCCAGCAAACCGTGGTGGTCCCACAGCCAACCCAGCAGCGCGTAGGTGGTAGCCAGCAGCAGGGCGCCGATGGTCAGGTTGCGAATCAGCTTGCGCGAGGCTCGTTGCAGTCCGGAAACCGGCTCCACGGTAGAGGCCAGCGCCTGGCCGATGCGGCCGACCTCGGTGGCGCCGGCAATGGCGGTGACTTCGGCGACACCCACGCCCTTGGTCACCACGGTGCTGGCAAACAACGGGGCGCTGGCGTCGTCCGGCAACTTGGTCACCGGTACCGCTTCGCCAGTCAACAGCGATTCGTTGACATCCAGATGGCCGTCCAGAAGAGTGGCATCGGCGGCGATTCGGTCGCCTTCGTGCAGTACCAGCAGATCACCGACAACCACATCGCGCCCGGGTACGCGAACTTCTTCCCCGCCGCGAATCACCAGCGCGCGCGGCGCGGACAACTCGCGCAGCGACTCCAGCGCACGCTGCGTCTTGCGCTCCTGCGCCAGCGTGATGCCGATCACGACGAACACGAACGACAGCAGGAACGCTGCCTCGGCGCGATCGCCCAGCGCCAGATACAGGCCGCCAGCCACCAGCAGCATCAGGAACATCGGTTCGGTCAGTACGCCGCCGATGATCGTCCACAGCGTTTTGGGCGTGCTTCCCGGCAGCAGGTTTGGGCCGTATTCGGCCAGCCGGCGTGCGGCCTCGGTCGGGTCCAGTCCGGACAAGCTGGCGACATGCGGTGGTTTCGACGCGTTCATGCAGCTCTCCCGTTGTGGTGTCGACGGTGCGGGCATCAGATGAAAGCTTGCGGTTCAGAGTCATTATCCTGCACAAGCCTTTGTTGCGCGGTGCCTCGCTTGTCCAGCGGCGCTCCCTATCTTGTGGCTGGTTGGCGGTGGTCAAGCTGCTTTCCGTCGCAGGCTTGAACTCATATCTTGTGGATCGTGATCTCGCGCAGCTCGCGCACACGCCGGCCAAGGAATTCAAAATAGCGGTCGATATAGCTGATCCCGTTTTCGTGGTCGATCAGGTACGGGTTCA
>JBDTXA010000167.1:0-7529 GCA_040006415.1 Rhodanobacter sp. | reverse complement strand
TCGTGCAGGTCGTAATCAAACAGGCTGCCGTCAAGCTCGATGCCGGAAATACCGATGATGCCGAAGTCGACCTTGAATTGCCGCACCAGCTCGACGGTTTGCTGGCCGGTAACACCATGATCGCGTCCGCGCACCACGCCGCCAGCCACGATGACTTCGAAGGAAGGGTTGTCGCTGAGCATCACAGCGACCTTGAGGTTGTTGGTGATCACCCGCAGCCCGGAGTGCTGCATCAGTGCCTGCGCCACGTCCTCGTTGGTCGTGCCCAGGTTGATGAAGAGCGACGCGTCATTGGGAATGTGTCGGGCGACCAGCGACGCAATGGATTTCTTCTCTCCCTGCAGCAGGCCCAGGCGCGCGGTATAAGCCAGGTTTTCCACACTCGATGGCATGCTGACGCCACCGTGGTACCGCCGCAGCAAATCCGCATCGCACAAGGCGCTCAGATCACGTCGTATGGTTTGTGGGGTCACCTCGAAAGCCTGTGCCAACGCCTCCACCGTAAGAAAGCCCTCCTTTCGCACATACGCAATCAACTGTTCTTGTCGGCGGTTGAGTACCAGGTCGGTCATCGTTGCTCCGGTCGTAGTGAATGCCCCCGATGTTAGCGTCAGTGCGAGCCTGGTTCACCGTTCCGACGGACAAGGCGCTACGGATTTTCGTGCGCCATCGCTTCAGTCCTCGTCGACATGTGGTTTCCATTGTTCGGCCAGGTGCTTCTGCACCGGTGCCGGTACCGGTTCGTAGTGACTCAGGTCGAGGCTGTAGCGACCGCGCCCACCGGTCATCGATTTCAGCTCGGTGGGATAGTCGATCAACTCGGCCAAAGGCGCTTGTGCCTTGATCACGAGTTCGCCGCCGCGCTGGGCGTCGGTGCCCAGGATGCGTGCACGCTTTCCCGCAAGGCCGCCGGTGACGTCGCCGACGTTGTGTTCGGGAATCGCCACTTCGACGTTGACGATCGGCTCGAGCACAATTGGTCGCGCCTTGCTCATGGCGTCCATGAAGGCCTTCTTGCCGGCGCTGACAAAGGCAACTTCTTTCGAGTCCACCGAGTGATGCTTGCCGTCATAGACCGTCACCCGCAAATCCTGCAGCGGAAAGCCCGCAACAGCGCCATGTTCCATCGCCTGCTGCACGCCTTTCTCGATCGCCGGCAGAAACTGGCCGGGAATCACGCCACCCTTCACCTCGTCGACAAACTCGAAGCCAGCGCCGCGCGCCAGTGGCTCCACCCGCAGGAATACCTCACCGAACTGACCGGCGCCGCCGGTCTGCTTCTTGTGCTTGTAGTGCCCTTCGGCGTGGCCGGCAATGGTTTCGCGATAGGCGATGCGTGGCGGATGGGTTTCCACTTCCACGCCGTAGCGTTCACGCATACGTTCCAGCATCACCTTCAGGTGCAGGTCCGACAAACCACGCACTACCGTCTCGTTGAGCTCCTTGTGGTGCTCGATGCGGAAGCACGGATCTTCTTCGGCCAGCCTCGCCAACGCGTTGGAAAGTTTCTGCTCGCTCCCCTTGTGCATCGTCTCCAGCGCCAGACCGTACATCGGCGTGGGAAAGGCCAGAGGTGCAAGGCTGATCCGGTCCTCGTCGTGCGAGTCATGCAGCACTGCATCAAAATGGAGCTCGTCTACCTTGGCCACCGCTGCGAAGTCCCCTGGCACTGCCTCTTCGATCTCCACGTGGCTCTTGCCCTGCACACGAAACAGATGACCGACCTTGAATGGTTTGCGGCCGTCATCCACCAGCAACTGGCTGTCGCGTCGAATCGTGCCCTGCCACACGCGAAACACGCCGAGCTTGCCGACGAACGGATCGTTGACGATCTTGAAGACATCCGCGATCACGTGACTGTCCGCCGCTGCACTGATCAGCAGCGGTGAACCGTCCGCGCGCAGGAAAGGCGGCGGATTGCCCTCGGCGGGATTGGGCAACAGCCTTGCGGCGACATCCAGCAACTCCTTCACACCCACCGCTGTTCGTGCACTGACAAAGCAAATCGGTACCAGATGACCTTCACGCAGGCACTGCTCGAAGGCATCGTGCAATTGCAGCGGCGTCAGCGCCCCTTCGCCCTCGTCGAGGTATTTGCCCATGACCGTTTCGTTGATTTCCACCACCTGGTCGAGGATGCGCTGATGGGCCTCCGCCAGTGACGAGAAGTCGGTCTGGCCTTCGCTGTGGAAAAAGCAGTCCAGCACCCGACTGCCGCGCCCGGCGGGCAGGTTGACTGGCAGGCATTCCTTGCCGAATTCCTCCCGCAGCGCATCGACCAGGGCCGAGAGATCGGCACCGTCAAAATCGATCTTGTTGATCACCAGCATGCACGGCAGTTTGCGTTCGCGCGCATGCATCATCATGCGACGGGTGCCGTGTTCGATGCCGTTGATGGCATTGACCACGATGGCGACGGTTTCCACCGCGGCCAGCGCGGCTAGTGTGGGGCCACGAAAATCGGCGTAGCCGGCGGTGTCGATCAGGTTGATGTGACAGTCGTCCCGGTCGATCGAGGCGATGCAGCTGTCGATCGAGTGGGCGCGCGTTTTCTCCTGTTCGTCGGTGTCGGAGACGGTGCTGCCCTTTTCGATGGTGCCGATCGTCTGGATCACGCCTCCGGCCTGCAGCATGGCCTCGAAAAGTGTGGTCTTGCCGACGGCGGCGTGACCGACGAGTGCGATATTGCGGATGCTTTCCGTGGAATACATCACGATGACCCTCCCATGCTGGGCGTGGCCTCGTGGCATGAACGGCGCCGCATGAGGCCGCGCGTTGGCGGCTGAAGATGGCGGGCCGACATGGTCGTCCTTTCGTCGCGCCGGATCTGGTTGCGGCACGAGGGCGGTCATGGCGGAGCGGCGCTGGGCGCCACCCATCTAGACTTGAGCGAACCGCCAGCGCGGTCAAGCTGCACTGCGGGGAACCGCCCACGCTGGCGACGGTCTGCGTGGTGTGCGCGGCCCGTTCCCCGGCCAAAACCGCGAGTGCGTCGTGGTTCAAGCATGCTGCGGCATGCTGTGCAGTCATTCATCGCTGGCGAGGCCCCGTTATCGCTAATCCGCCGCAGGTCGAACATCACCGCTGGACGTCGCCCGAGCGAATTCCGTCGGCTCACGGGCTGCAGCCGCTTGACGGCCCGACCCTGGCGAAGCTGCGGGAGATGCGTTGGCGCTCGACACCGCACTACCCCCGACGTATTTGGCTGGCGATGATCGCGGTCGTTTTTCTGCACGTTCTATTTGTGGTTGCGCTGTGGCACATCATGCGCCCGTTGCCGGACAGGCCAGTGACGGTACCGGTCGAGCAGGTCTTGCGGGTGCGCTTCATCAGCCGCGAGCCGATCGCCCGTATCAAACCGCCGCCCGCTCCGCCTGCGCCGCCGCCCACGCGGCGGCCGCCACCCGTACCCACGCGCGAGCCGTTGGCAAAGGATGCGATGCGACTTCAACCGCCGCCGGCAGTACCCACCGAAACCGCTCATCCGGCATTGTTCGACAAACAGGGTCAGCCGTTGCTGCCTGCGTCGGCTGCCAGCTCGGCGGTGCCAGGCTACGTGCAGCACAAGCCGCGCGACGAAAGCGGGGTCATGCAACACACGGATCCGGTCAAGTACAAGGCCACGCGCTTCGATTCGTACTTTCCCCCGACGGATGAAACCGCCGGAGGCGCAGTCGTGCGGCATGTCATCGATAAGGTTGTGAATTCCACCGCCGTCAATCTGCCGCATGGCGTGCATTTGAAATGCACCACCATCCTCGGCATCCCGATTCCCAACTGCATCAATCCGCCTGCGCCGCCGTCGGCCAAGGTCGGTGATGAACGGCTCAGCATGGCTCCGACGCAGCCGCTGGACGGCGCCGCGCATGCACCCAAACCACCCACGGAGAAGGCGTGCATTGCCATGTACCGCGCCGGTAAACCGCTCGCTTGGGGCTGTCCGATCGACACCCCAAATCGTGCCGTCGACGGCGAGCTGCGCCAGCGCGCTCAGGGTGCTGCGCGCCAACCTTGAGCGTCATGCGGAATCGCATCTGAGGCCGCTACACTGGCCACATGCCCTTGCCACCCACGGACAAACCTGCTGCCGAGCGCTCCGCCAATCCTGCGCGGATCATGCTCAATTCGCCCTTGGCGGCGTCCATGCGAGCACGGGTATTTCATCAGCGCACCCGCCAACGTCCGCGCGAGCGCGGGCTGCGGGCGTTGGCTGGCGTCGGGGCGCTGGTATTGCACTTGCTGTTCCTGTTCGGTTTCGTGCTCGGCCCGGCCTATCAGCCCAAACCACCGCACGAGTCGAAAGCCCAGTTGCTGCAGGTACGCCTGATCGAGCCGCCCGAACCCCCGCCGCCACCGCCGGTGCGTGGCACGCCGCCAAAAGAGCGCGGGCCGCGTCATCAGGGTCGAAGCCGCGTCGCGCCAAGCACTGAAGCGAGCGCCAACGCCCAGGCCACGGAAGCTGCCCAAGCCACGCCGAAAGCCGCGACCCCCGTAGTCGCCACGGCGACGAAAGCCAGCACCAAGGTCGCCAGGCCAGTCGCCGCGCCGGCACCTCCTGTTGCCCTGCCGAAACCCGCGCCTGTACCCGATCTGCAGCCCGTTCCGCTGGCCAGTGAGCCACCCACGGTCGAGTTGCCGACACCAGTGCTGCAGCCACCGGTACCGCCGAAGTTTCAGCCCGAATCGGTGCGCAGGCCGCAGCTGGAAGGCAATCAGGCCATGCCGCCGCCGCCTTCGCTGGCCATGCCAGAGCTGCCGCCGCAGGCAGCGCCAGCGGTCGCACTGCCCAGTATCGCGTTGAATACCGACGTGCCCAAGTCCAACAAACCGGCCAGCATCAACGTGGCGCCGGCCGAACTGAGCGGGGCGCCGCCGGTGCCCGCATTGCAGCCGGTGCCCTTGCCGGCGCAACCGTCGCCCAGCGTCAACCTGCAAAGTGATGTGGCCGCGCCAACACCGACCGTGCCGCAGCAGCGACCGCAGATTCAGGCGCCTGACGTCGAGGTGGCCGAGGCCGAACTGGAGGCGGTACCAATCACGCCCGCCGAGTCCGCGAATGTGCAGCCGCAAGCGCCCGCGGTGAAACTCGCCATCGCGGACACCGCTCCAAGACCATCCATTGCGCCATCCATTGCGCCCGCGCAATTGAGTGCGCCGGCCGTCCAGACGGCGACGCCGACACCGCAGCCAGCGACAGCAAGCGCGCCGGCGAAGTCGGCATCGGTCCGCACGGCAGAGCAGCGATCTGACGCGGAAAGCACGCCCGCTGCGGGCGATGTCACGACGGGTCGCGACGTCAGCAAGGCGCCCGACGCCACACCGCAGGGCAGCGACAGCGCCCGGGTCGGCGAGCCCGACGGTGCGGTCACCGAATCCCCCCATGCACCTACCCACGCCACCGCAAAGCAACCTGCGATGGGCGACAAGGGCAACCAGGGCGACAAGGGCGACAAGGGAAAAAAGCCGGGCACCGGCCAGCCCGGCGGCAATCAGCCCGGTGCAGACCACGGAGAAAAGCAGGGCGCCCTGGGCAGCTATGTGCAACTCAAACCGCACGGCGACACTGACATCATGCAGCACGGCGCACCGAATATCGGCTACAAGGCCACCCGCTTCGAACGTGACTGGGCGCCCGAGGGCGAAAGCTCGATCGACACCGCGCTGCGTCATGCGGTCGAGAAGACCACCGTCAGCCACACCTTCCACCTGCCGCGAGGGGTGCGCATCAAATGTGCGGTCATGCCCTTGCTGCCGATGGCCTTGCTCGGTTGCAGCAATCCCGATCCACCGGCAAAGGCGCTCGCCGACAAGGTGTACGACCGCCTCCATCTGACATCAGCCAACCCCGTGGTACCGCCGTCGCCAACAAGCATCCCGGTCCCCGCGGCGATGGTGCCCATCGACAACGGTGCCGAGTGCTCCGCTGCCCGCGTGTCCGGCGCGCCGCCTCCGCCCGGCTGTCAGTCGATTGAGTTGCCGGTCAAACCGTCTTCCGCGCCGGCCGCATCGTCTAGCTCGTGGGTGCCTGCCAGCGACCAGTTCCACTGAGCTGAAGGCGGGCAGGGCGAGCGTCATCTGGAGTCGGGCGGCGAGCTCAGCGGTCCAGCGGACTCAGCACGCCTTGGCCGCCCCGATTCAGCACATGCGTGTAGATCTGCGTCGTCGCCACATCCTTGTGGCCCAGCAGCTCCTGAATCGTGCGGATGTCTTGTCCCGCTTCGAGTAGGTGGGTGGCAAACGAGTGGCGCAGGGTGTGGCAGGTGGCCGGCTTGATGATGCGAGCCTTGATGCGCGCACTGTGCACCGCACGTTGCAGGCCGCCCTCGTCCACGTGATGTCGCCGCCACATGCCACCACGCGGATCACGCGAAAGCCGGCCTGAGGGAAACAGGTACTGCCACCCGGGTTCACGCGCGGCCGAAGGGTACTTGCGGGAAAGTGCGTAGGGCAGCCAGACGTTACCGTGGCCTGCCGACAGATCCAGTTGGTGAATCAAACTGGCCCGCTCCAGCTGCGCGCGCAGCAACTCGCGCAATCGCTGCGGCAGTGGTACATGGCGATCCTTGCCACCCTTGCCATCGCGTACGCAAATTTGATTGAGCGAAAAATCCACATCCTTCAAGCGCAGCCGCACACATTCCATCAGCCGCATGCCCGACCCATAAAGAAGCGAGGCCATTAGCGCATGCGCACCGTTCATCACTGCCAGCAACCGTGTCACCTCTTCACGCGAAAGCACCACCGGCACCCGCTGCGGCCTCTTTGCCCGCACCATGGTCTCCATCCAGGGCAATTCGATCGCCAAGACTTCTCGATAGAGAAACAGCAGCGCAGAGAGCGCCTGGTTCTGCGTACCGGCAGCCACCTTTCCATCCGTCGCCAGGAAGCTGAGAAAACCCTCGACTTCAGCCGCACCCATCTCGCGCGGATGCCGCTTGCCGTTGGCCAGGATAAAGCGACGAATCCAGCCGACATAGGCCTGTTCCGTCCGCAGGCTGTAATGCCTCAGCCGCAATCGCGCGCGTACCTGATCCAGCAAACGCGGAGTTCTCGCCCCCGTTACGCCCTCACTTTCGCCTGCGTAATTCATACACCCTCAAAAATGCGGGATAACACAGAAAGTCTCTTCCATAAGCATCGTCCACACAGCAAAGCAAGCACTTGAATTCCTGTAGGATTCCTACCCTTGTGATAGGTTGTCCAACACCGGCATACTCGGTGCAACGCCCCATATTTGGGGTCTACTTAGCGTTAGACGTCAGAGCGGCCTTCTTTTGCAGTTGTGAAGCGCGTGGCACGTTTCGAATTTTCTCAGGCTCGCCGCGTTGTGTTGTTCTTGGCTGGCCTGCGTTGTGGTCTTTCGTGCGCTGGACGTTCATCGCAATTCACGCGCGTGTGCGCACCTCGCCTTTTTGTACTTCGTGGCGCGCGCGGTTCGTCGCAACGTGGAGTGTGTCGTCAGCGGTTCGTTCTCCGCGCGCAGGCCACAACCTTCGCGGCATTGCCGAGCATTCAAAGCAGCGGTATCG
>JBDTXA010000166.1:0-7555 GCA_040006415.1 Rhodanobacter sp. | reverse complement strand
CCAAGCCTCCCCCCGGAGCCTCTTATACATTGCCACACCCCTCACGTGGATTCCCTTACTGCGATCTTCGCGTCCTGAATTTTCTTCACGATTTTTGATAGCAATCCCAAGCACCGCTGATCCTATTGTATCGGAAGCTTGCCCATCTCGCGTAAATCTGTTGAACGACCCAGCAAACATACTGCGCTTCGAGACTCAGCCGCGGGAACGAAAAGGTGAGGCGTCAAAACTGTGATCCAGTTCCGCTTTTTTACAACCTCGTCGGACTGAACGAGTTCTCGGATAGTTATCCCTCTGGGCCTTGCTTCGGTTTTCGCGTGGCCTGCCGCACCCAAGGACTCAGTCCGCGGTATCCGGCTCGAAGAAGCTCCATCGCACATCCTCAAACTCGGCTTTCATCGCCGCTTCGACGGCGTTGATGGCGGCGATCAGCTGCTGGTTGTCAGCGGTCAGCTGCATCCGGGCCTTTATGGCAACCATGACATCGGGTCCCATCTGCAGGGTGATCAGATTGAGTACTTCCGCGACTTCCGGACGGTTGCTCAAAAAACTCATCAGCTCGACGCGGCGTCGAGGTTCAATACCCTGACCTATAAGCAGCGCCTTGACCTCGATCGCCACCAGCATTGCGACGACGATCAGCAGCACGCCGATGGCTATCGTGCCGGCGGCATCGAACATCAGGTTGCCGGTGAGCATCGTCGCACCGATGGCGACGGTGGCCAGGCCCAGGCCGGCCAAGGCCGCCAGGTCCTCACCGAAGATCACCAGAAGCTCGCTGGAGCGGGTCTGTCGGAACCAGGTCCACAAGGTCTGGCTGTCTCGAGCCTTGTTGACCTCCTGCATGCAGCCGCGTAGCGAGAGACCTTCGGCAATCATGCCAAAAACCAGCACGCCGAGTGCCAACCAGGGCCATTTCAGTGGCTCGGGGTGGGTGAGTTTGTGCACGCCTTCGTAAATTGAAAACATGCCGCCAACGCTGAACAGCAGAATTGCAACGAGAAACGACCAGAAGTACAGCGCACGACCCCAGCCCAGCGGAAAATCATCTGAAGGAGGGCGCTTGGACTGGCGAATGCCAAGTAGCAACAAACCCTGGTTGCCGCAGTCGGCCAGGGAATGGACCGCTTCAGCCATCATCGAACCGGAACCGGTAATGAAGGCGGCAAACAGCTTTGCCACGAAGATGGCGAAGTTGGCACCCAGTGCCAGCAGAATGGCCTTGATGGGGTTGGCGTGGCCGGACGACATGCGGCTTCGATCCTTGCGAATGAGACCGCTCAGTTTAATGGCGGTGCTGCCACTGCGGTAACCTGTCAGTGGATGCCTACACCCACACCCAGGCCGAAGTGGAAGTTGTTGCGGCCCTTGCCCATCTCATTGGCCGTCCATACGTGGGATTGCGCAACACTGATCAGAGGAAACACGTAGTTTGCTTCGCCGACCTGGCCGGCACGACTGCCGTTGAGCTTGCCACTGACCGTCATCAATGCGCCTGGCGGGTAATCGATAGGCTCGACATAACCACGCATCACGGCGATAAAACGTCCGTTGCCGCTGTCGTTCGCCTTGGGGCGTTGCGACGAGTCGAGGGGATAGGCCAGCAGTTCCACTTCGCTGTGATCACTGAAGTTGCTGACCTGCACAATCCGACCACCCCAGATCACCTCACCGTTGCTGTAGCGCTCAGGTGTTTGCGCGACCTGTGCCGGGGTCGCGGCCACTCCCGTGGTGTTCTTGTAGATCGGTGCCGGGGCACACGCCGCCAGCAGGATCAGGCCGGCAGGAAGGACAAGCTTGATCACCAGGGAAACAGAACGGTTGCGCATGACGGTGCTCCTGAGAAACGCTGGCGGGTTTGAAACCGAGCTTAGCGGCGACCGGGTGTGCGTGGAAGCCGCGAAGCGGGCAAAGGACTTGGTGCATTCAGCATGCTGCCGGTTTCGTCCAGCAGCCAGTCCAGCTTCCATTCGGCGGGCTGATCCTGGGAGAGCAGACTTGCCAGCGATCGGAGGGAGTCCCGAAGCGCGTCATCCAGATTCCACGGTGCATTGAGCACCACCATGCCGGAGCCATTGAGACGGAGCGGTGAATCATCCGCATGCACCATGAGCTCGGCCCGCAATACCCTTTTTACGCCGCTGTGCTGCATTTTGCGAAGAAAAGGCTGCACCTGGCTGCGCAACTTGATCGGGTACCACACGGCGAAGATGCCGGTGGGCCAGCGCAGCAGGGCCGACTTCAGGGCGTGTTCGATCTTCCGGTATTCGGCCTCCTGCGCTTCGTAGGGCGGATCAATAAGGACCAGGCCACGTTTTTCCTTGGGCGGCACGAGTGCTTTGAGTGCTTCGTAGCCGTCACGGTGATGCACGTGAATCTGGGGAGTGGCGTGAAACAGCTCCCGCAGCTTCGATGCCTCCTCGATGTGCAATTCACATAGCTGTGCGCTGTCATCGGGCCGCAGCAACCGTGCCACCTGCAGCGGTGAGCCGGGATAGAGCTTCAAGCCGTCCTTGTTCTCTTCCCCCCCGAGAATACCGGCGCGCCAGCGCTGCAGCAGGGGTGGAACCTTCTCGGCCGGATGCAGACGACCAATGCCGGCCTTGTGTTCGCCCGTCTTGCGTGCCTCGAACCCGTCCATGGCGTAGTTGCCGCTGCCTGCATGTGTGTCGATGTAGCAGAACGGCGTTGACTTGACCTTCAGTGCTTCAATCAGCGCAAGCAGAACGGTGTGTTTGAGGACGTCGGCAAAGTTGCCGGCGTGATAAGCGTGGCGGTAATTCATGGAAATCACAGGTAGCAGGGGCGCTGAGATACGCGCGGCCCGTCAAGTATAGAGCGCTGACGTGGATACCCCTCGTGCACAGGAAGAGATGCACTATGGGAAGGGAGAGCGGCATAAGCGACCAAGACGTCGAAGGTTGATCGAGCCGTTGGCATATAGAGTTCGGACCGAGGTTCACGGAGCGTTGGATCATGCAAATCATTGGTGCTGTCGGCGATGCGCTCTGGCTGTCATTCACGATGTTCTGGCAGATCTTCTGGGGCTTGAGTCTCGGCTTTGTCTTTTCCGCGATCATCGAGGTCATCGTGTCCAAAGACACGATGTCGAGTCTGCTGCCGGATGGCGGTCCGCGATCGATCGCAACGGCTGGGCTGCTGGGCGCGGCGACGTCATCTTGTTCCTATGCCGCTGTGGCGATGGCCCGGTCGGTGGTGCGCAAGGGAGGCAACTTCACCGCTGCCATGGCATTCCAGTTTGCAGCGACCAATCTCGTGCTGGAGTTGGGCATCCTGCTATGGGTGCTGATGGCGTGGCAGTTTGCCGCCGCAGAATTCATCGGTGGCTCGATCATGCTGGTGCTGCTCGGTGCGGGCTACGCATTGTTTTTGCCGAAGAAGCTCAGCGAGGAGGCGGTGGAGCACGCTAAAGGCGATGGCAAGGGTGCCATGGAGGGTCATGCCGAGATGGCGATGGGCAAGCATCAAGGCACCTGGACGCAGCGTCTCGGGTCACGCAAGGGATGGATCGCGATAAGCCATTCGTACGTGATGAACTGGGCAATGGTGTGGAAGGACATATTGATTGGCCTGTTGATTGCCGGCGCGCTCGGCGCATGGGTTCCCGATCACTTCTGGCAGGCATTTTTCCTGCAAGGTCACAATCCGTGGGTGGTGGCGCTGTGGGGCGCCGCGATCGGTCCGCTTATCGCCGTGGCCGCGTTTACCTGCTCGGTCGGCAACGTTCCCCTGGCGGCTGTGCTCTGGAATGGCGGCATCAGCTTTGGCGGCGTGGTGGCCTTCATCTTCGGCGACTTGATCATCCCGCCGATTCTTAACATCTACCGCAAGTATTACGGCGGCAAGACGACGCTTTATCTGTTCGTTTCGTTCTATCTCATCATGGTGCTGGCCGCGCTGTGCGTAGAAGGGCTGTTTGTCTTGTTTGGCTGGATGCCAGGCAACCACAGTCAGGTGGTTGAGGCTGCGAAAATCAGCTTGAACTACACGACCGTGCTGGATGCCTTGTTCGGCATCGTGGCGGCGGTGCTGGTGGTAATGTTTTTGCGCAGCGGTGGACCGAAGATGATGCGCATGATGTCAGGCGATCACCAGCAAGAGACGTCCCACGCGGGGCACGTGCAATGAGCGCCACAGTCCGCATGGACACACCTCCAGAGTTGAACACCCACTTGCACGGGGATAATCTCAGCGGATGACTATCTCGCTGCGATGGCTGGCACGCTCCCATTGTCTGCGGACGATGGCGGTGCTGGCGTGGCTGATGCTGGTGAGTACGTCACTGGCCGCAGCGCCCATGCTCATGGGTACAGATAGCGCACCGCCAGCGCTGCAAACCACAAGCGCGCATCAACACCAAGGCATGGCGAGCATGCAGCAAGCGCCCACGCCGACGTCAGACATGTCTTGCTGCAACGATTACACGGCTCCAGGCTGCAACTGTCACTCCTTGTGCGGCAACGTGTTATCGCCGGTGGCCGTGCTGGCTCCGGCTCCGCTTATGTTTGCGGCTACTTATGCGCGTCGGTCCGACCGACGTGCGCCTGCCCCCAATATCCTGGCGCCTTTGCGACCACCCTCGGTCTGACTCTCTCCGCTTTCAATAGACAGGGTGCGCATCGCCGTTGACGACGGCAACCGCGTCGACCTGTCGCGACTCGCATTCCTGCAATGCCTGCTTCCGTGGAAAGAATCATGAAAATTTCATCACCTTCGACGTTTGACCTCTCGCGTCGGCGCTTCGTGCAAGGCGTTTCGGTGGGCGGCGCGGTCGCCAGTCTCGGCCTGCTGCGCTCATCCAACGCCTGGGCAGTTGGTCGCCATGCGGCGGTTGCCGGCTCGTTTCATCCGCATGTGCTCAGCGGCACCGACTTCGCGCTCGATATCGCCGAGTCCCCGGTCAATTACACCGGCGTCGCTCGCGTCGCCACCACCATCAATGGAGGCATTCCCGGGCCTGTGCTGCGCTGGAAGGAGGGCAGCACGGTGACCTTGCGGGTGACCAACCACCTGCGCATGCCGACCTCAATTCACTGGCATGGCATCCTGCTGCCGTTCCAAATGGATGGCGTGCCGGGGATCAGTTACGACGGCATCGCGCCCGGCGAAACTTTTACCTACCGGTTTCCGGTTAAGCAATCGGGGACGTACTGGTATCACTCACACTCGGGATTCCAGGAGCAGACCGGCCTGTACGGCCCCATCGTTGTCGAACCCGTCGGCGGCGAGCGCTACCCCAGTGACCGTGATCACGTAGTCATGCTCAATGACTGGAGCGACGACGACCCCAATCACATTTTCGCCACGCTCAAGCGGCAAAGCGACTACTACAACTTCGCCGAGCCGACCGCGCCGGAGTTTTTCCACGACGTGCGCAAGCTGGGCATGCAGCAAGCCCTGGCGAAACGGCGCATGTGGAATCGCATGCGAATGAGCCCCAGCGATCTGAGCGACGTTGGCGCTTACACCTATACCTACCTGATGAACGGCAACGCGCCAGCCGGCAACTGGACCGGGCTGTTCCGACCCGGTGAGAAGATCCGCTTGCGCTTCATCAACGGTTCGGCGATGACCTTTTTCGATGTGCGTATTCCGGGACTGAAGATGACCGTGATCGCCGCCGATGGACAGGATGTCGAGCCGGTGCCGGTGGATGAGTTCCGCATCGGCGTGGCGGAGGTTTACGACGTGCTGGTCGAGCCGCAGGAAGACCGCGCCTATACGCTTTTTGCCCAGTCGATCGACCGCACCGGCTATGCCCGCGGCACCTTGGCACCGCGCGAGGGCATGCAGGCCGAGGTGCCCGCGATGGATCCCCGCCAGCGTTTGGCGATGGTCGACATGATGGGTGCCATGGCGATGGGCGGCGGCGGGCAAGGCGCAATGCAGGGCATGGATCACGGCGGAATGGCTGATAAGCCCGGGGCGTCGACGGATTCCATGGTCAAAGCGCACCACGCGCGCACCGAATACGGCCCCGGCGTGGACATGCGGGTGGATATGCCGCGCACCAATCTGGACGATCCAGGCGTCGGTCTGCGTGACAACGGACGCCGGGTGTTGACCTACGCCGATCTGCATACCGTCGGCGGACCGATCGACACGCGCGAGCCCGGTCGCGAAATCGAAATGCATCTCACCGGCAACATGGAGCGTTACATGTGGTCGTTCGACGGAGTGAAGTTTGCCGATGCGAAGCCAGTTCATTTCCGCTACGGGGAGCGGCTGCGCATCGTGCTGGTCAATGACACGATGATGCCGCACCCGATCCACATGCATGGGATGTGGAGCGAACTGGAGAATCCCGATGGGCAATTCCAGGTGCGCAAGCACACCATCAATGTGCAACCGGCGCAGCGCGTGTCTTATGCGGTAAGCGCGGACGCCGTGGGCCGATGGGCGTATCACTGCCACATGCTGTACCACATGGAAGCGGGCATGTTCCGCGAGCTGGTGGTGTCATGAGTGCGCTCAAGCGATGCCACTGTGCAGGCCTTCCGCGTGCGGCGCTCGCCGCCGTCATGCTGACCGCGCTGCCGCTTGCCGGGCTCGCGCAAACGAGCCCGGCTTCCTCCAGCCGCTCAGCACCGATGCCGATGGCGTCGATGCCCGATATGGATCATTTCGGCATGGATCATCGCAGCATGCCCAGCATGACGATGTCCGCGACCCCGGCGACAGCCACGCCAGCAGCAGCGAGGAGCGCTGGACTTGCGGAAGGCACCAAACCGGCAAAACAAGCGCCTGTGGGTAGCGGCATGCCCGGCATGAAGCCGTCGAAGGGTGGTGACAAGTCTTTGGCGACATCGACCGCGATGCCATCCATGCCCGGCATGACTCCGGACCCAATGCGTGATGGCACCGGCAAGGCGATGCCGATGAATCACGCCACGATGTCCGGCAAGGACCACGGCGCCATGGATCACGGCGACACTCCGGTCAACGGCCAAGGCGCTGGATCCAAGCAAGACGCCATGTCAGGCATGTCCATGGACTCGATGAAGGGCGGAAGCGCGCCGCCGGAAGCGCGCAGCCCCGACTACTCCGACGGTGTCGGCTACGGTGCAATGAAGCCGCACATGCATGGTAAGCGTGCTATCGGCATGCTGCTGTTTGATCAGCTGGAGGCCGTCGATAGCCGCAACGGCAACGGTCAATCGTTTGAGTTGAGTGCCTGGTATGGCCAGGATCTGAACAAGCTGTGGTTGCGCAGCGAGGGTGACGTCAGTCACGGCAAGATCGAAGACGGTGATGTTGAAGCATTCTGGAACCATGCCATCGCCACCTATTGGGGCACCCAACTGGGCGTGCGTCACGATCTGGGTGCAGGCCCGAGCCGCGACTGGCTTGCCTTCGGTGTCGAAGGGCTGGCGCCGTACTGGTTTAAGCTCGATGCGACTGGCTATGTTGGCCAGTCTGGCAAGACGGCAGCGCGCCTGCGTGCCAACTACGAAGTGCTGTTCACTCAGCGAGTGATCTTGGAGCCGGAGCTGGAATTCAATCTCTACGGCAAGAACGATCCGGCCCGTCGCAT
>JBDTXA010000165.1:0-7559 GCA_040006415.1 Rhodanobacter sp. | reverse complement strand
CGATCCTGCCGCAGGCGCTGAAGCCTGCCGAACTGGTGGGTGGCAACGGCATGGTGGAGATGGGCACCCAGCTGGCCATTCTTGTCGGCATGGTGCTGGGCAATTCACTGATGCTGGTCGCGGGCTTCGGCCCTTGGCTGGCCGCTGCCGCAACCATATCCATCGCCGTTGCCGGGTATGCCTTCAGCCAGAAGATTCCGCTTGCTCCAGCCACGGCTCCCGAACTGAAGTTCAACTGGAATCCCTTCAGCGAGACTGTGCGCGTCTTGGAGATTACGCGCAGTGATCGCGCGGTATTCAATGCAGTGCTGGGTATCTCATGGTTCTGGTTTTTTGGGACCGTGCTGGTGGCTCAGCTGCCGATCTACACCAAGCTGAATCTTGGTGGCGATGGCTCGGTCAATACGCTGGTGCTGACGCTCTTCTCATTAGGCACGGGTATCGGCTCTTTGCTGTGCGAGCGCATGTCCGCTGGGCGGGTGGAAATCGGTCTGGTGCCATTGGGGGCATTTGGCTTGACCGCCTTCGGAATCGACTTGTTTCTGGCCCGGCCCGGCCCGTCGCTGCATACCGGCCTGGACTGGTGGGCCTTTCTGCAGGCGGCGGGCAGCTGGCGCATCGCGCTCGACCTGACAGCGATCGGCATGTTCGCGGGCTTCTACGTGGTACCGCTGTTCGCGTTCGTGCAGTCACGTACGCCGAGCGATCGGCTATCGCGGGTGATCGCTGGCAACAACATCATCAACGCGTTGCTCATCGTTCTAGCTTCGATGTTCGGACTTCTGCTCGGGCGTCTGGGCATGGGCGCGCCAAAGATTTTCCTGGTCGATGCGTTGCTCAACGTACTGGTGGCGATCTATATCTTCACCCTGGTGCCCGAGTTCCTGATGCGGTTCATCACCTGGATTCTCGTGAACACGCTCTATCGTGCGCGCGTGGAGGGCAAGCAGCATATCCCCGAGGAGGGGCCGGCTGTACTGGTGTGCAACCACGTCAGCTTTATGGACCCGCTGCTGTTGATGGCGAATCTGCGGCGTCCGATGCGTTTCGTGATGTATTACAAGATTTTCAACACGCCGCTGCTGAGCTTCGTGTTCCGTACCGCCAAGGCGATTCCGATCGCGGGATACAAAGAGGATCCGGAAGTCTTGCAACATGCCTACGAGGTGATCGACGAGGCGCTAGCTGCTGGGGAAGTTGTCTGCATCTTCCCGGAAGGCGGATTGACGCGCGACGGTGAGATCGGTCCGTTTCGTGGCGGGGTGGAAAGGATCCTCCAGCGACGGCCAGTGCCGGTGATCCCGATGGCGCTGCGAGGACTCTGGGGCAGCGTCTGGAGCCGGCGAGATTCGATGCTGCATCGTACCCGACTGCCGCGGCGGTTCCGTGCCCAGGTGGAACTGGTGGTCGACAGCCCGCTGGCACCGGATCAGGCCACGCTGGATGTGCTAGAGGCGAGGGTCCGTGATCTGCGCGGCGACCGGGCATAGCAAAACAATATGCTGACTAGTGTCGAGCCTCAGCTGAGGTCCTCCGACCATCGCGCTCGCTCTGCTCCCTCCCCTGCTTGTAGGGGAGGGTTGGGGTGGGGTTGCTCTTGATTTACCCGGCAGCAAGAGCGACCCCCTCCAACCTCCCGCGCTCACAGGGGATTCAGCAAAACCAGAACTCTTACGGCATAAATTTTTCACCAACATCGGATCAGCAAGTCCCGATGGTGGGACCGGCCAACTCTCCCTATAAGCTGAGGCGCGACGCTAATCAGAAAAAAGCGGTATCGCCATCGGGCTGTGATTGCCTGTCTCGGCCTCTCACCCTGCCCAGCCACCGATGACGATCAAGGCCAAGACGCTGAGCCAGGCGAGCAGCGCACGCAGCAAGGCGCTACGCAGGCGAATCAATTCCGATAGCGTGTCGCTGCGCTCTTCCGCGTAGCCATCACCGGCCTCAATGTCCGTCAGCACATCGGCCCGGGCGGCGGCGCCAAGAAAGCCCGGGCCGCTTACGTACCAGCTGGTCGGTGAGCTCTGGCTGTGCCAGCGCCTCCAGCCACCGATCACCGCTTCCCAGTGGCCAACCACGGCCAGGGTGAGGGTCAGCAGCTGAGCGGGTAACCAGTCCAGCGCGTTAGCCGTATAAGTGGCCATGTGACGAGCCTCGGGATCGAGCAGTAAAGTTTCGTCGCGCGCCAGCATTTGCGCCAGACGATAAAGCAGCGCGCCAACCGGGCCCAGCAGAAAAAACCAGAACACCACACCGAAACGGCGACGCAGCGCAGCGTAGACCACCGCGGCGCCGAGCGCGGGCGCATTCCACGGGACAGGCTCGCCATCATCCGCCAGCGCCTGCGCGGCAGTTTCCCGGGTAACCTCATCCGGTGCATGGATGATCGCCTCCAGGTCGGCTTCAAACGCGCGCGGGCCAAGACAATAGATCAGCACCACCAGCGAAAGGATTGCCTGCAGCAGTTCGCCCAGTGGCGTGCGACCGAAAAACCACAAAAGCAGGGCGCAGATGGCCAAAGGCAACAACAACGCCAGCACCACCCGCCCGATGCCGCTGGTATCGGACAGCTGCGCCACCCAGCGTCGAAACAGGCCGTCAGCGCGCCAGCGGGCAAGCTGCGGCATGACGTGCAGAAGACCGAGAGCGATGAGGGCGACAAGCAGACTGATGGCCATGATGAAAAACTCGCAGACAATACCTTGCATTGTAAACGCCGCAGCTCCCGGGCGCCTCGACTCAAAGGGGCGGACCGCAGCCGTACTCTTGGGCAGTTGCTTCCACCGGTGAGGGTGACATGTGGCGATCCAGCAATTCCTGCACCGACATGCCCCGCCAGACGTCGACATCGACGCAGTGGGGATCGGGAACGCCAAAAACCGTCTGCAACTTGCCCACTGCTCCGCCGATACCCTGCATGCGCGGATCGATCATGCGCAGACCTTTGACAATCGGCACACCTGAACCCGGCAGCTGGGTGTTGCTCGACGGCAAGTAAGCCGATGGCCCGCGGAAACGGCCTCCTCCGGCGACGTAGTTGGATGGCGCACCGGCCGCAACCGCGGCTCTCCCAACCACCCCGAAGGCGCGCGTGGTCGATCTGAGCGGCATTGCGCGCGGCGGGCGACTCCTTTGAGCCGATTTCCGGCGACGAGGCAGGGCCAAGGGCGGCGTTGTCGCTGGTGGCATCGACGACACGGGATCGGGTCGAAGAAGTCGAACCCGCATAGCGTCGCGCGAGAATGTCGAGTGGCGCTCTGGAACTTGTCTCGGCGCGCTAGGTTCGAAAAGGAAAAACATGACGAAGCCCATATGCAAGCCAGTGACAACCGCACAGGCAGCGATACGCTGACCTGAAGCCCGCCAACTGCCTTGTCCCTCGTGTGTTCTTCGCACGTGCGGCCCACCTTGGCCATGAGACAAGTGATTGGACTTGTTTGGTGTACATAGGCTCACTTGGCAGTAGGTTGCGCCGATTCAGCGTGTCGGCAGCCCCGCGATCAGCGCATCCAGATCCATCTCGGCCGAGTGTTGCATCCAGTACGCAAGCAAGTGATACGACACTGACAGCGCCATGGAAGGCAGAAACGTTCCATCATGCAGGCCATCGACGATTTGCTGTGGCGTGAACCAGCGAGCGTCTTCGAGCTCCTGGTCGCGCCTGTCGATCCGACGCGATACCGCGGTGGCGATGAAGCCGACCATCAGCGACGCAGGCATCGGCCAGGGCTGAGACGAGTGGTAGCGAACCTCGTCTACAATCACCCCGGCTTCCTCGGCCACTTCCCGCCGAACAGCATCCTCCAACGACTCGCCGGGTTCCACGAAACCGGCCAACGTCGAGTAGCGGCCTTCGGGCCAGCCTGCCTGACGACCGAGCAGGCAGGCGCCTTTGTGTTCGACGAGCATGATGACCGCCGCATCCGTACGAGGAAAATGCAGGCGGCCGCATGCCGAATTGGTGCATTGCGCGCGATGCCCGGCGGACACCAGTTTCAGTGGCGCACCACACCGGGCACAGTGCCGGGTTTCGCTCTGCCAGTGCGCCAGACCTTTGGCGTAGGCGAACAGCCCCGCCTCATCGGCGGCCAGCAGCAGGCCGGCGCTGCGCAGGCTCACGCGGCGCGCGTCGAGCGCAGTCTCGAGACCTTGCGTATCGGCGGCGGCATCCAGGGTCAGCGAAAAGCGCGGAGACTGGTCGGCAAGGCCGAGAAAGTTGGCCGGCACCGCTGCAAGCCATTGTTCGCGCTCGGAGGCATCAAGCCAGCGCAACGCCTCGCGATCACGTTGCATGAAAGCGTCCCCCGCCGCATCCAGCAACAGGAAACGCGCTCGTGCAGAGCGCGAATGTGCGGCAATCCATTCGGACTGATCGCGACGTTCGGCTACCCGATCAAGGATCAGGCTGAGCCCGGCAAAGACGTTGGGACGCGGTAATGGAGTCCGATCCATCGGCGGGGCTGCTCAAGTAGAGAAGGAGGAGCCGCAGCCGCAGGTGGTCTTGGCGTTCGGGTTGCTGATGACGAATTGCGAGCCGCTGAGTTTTTCGCTGTAGTCGACCTGTGCGCCAGTCAGGTACTGCAGCGACAGCGGATCGCAGAGCAACGTCACGCCCTCGCGTTCCACCGCGAAGTCGTCCTCGGCCTGCGCCTCGTCAAAGGTAAATCCGTACTGGAAGCCGGAGCAGCCGCCACCGCTGATGTACACCCGTAACTTCAACGCCGGATTGCCCTCTTCGGCAATCAGCTCATGCACTTTGCGCGCTGCCGCGGCAGTAAACACCAGCGGCGCGCCGCTGCTGCGATAATCGGGAATCGAGACGATTGTTTCCATGACATCTAGATGGGGTCGTGACAGACAAGCGCAAGCATAACGCCTCAGGCCGTAACTGCCCCATCGATGTCTTCCTCGCCTGTAGTTGGGTCGGGCGCCGCCAGAAAGCGTTGTGCGTCCTCGGCGTGGCGCGAAATGCGTCCATTGATCTGCGCGCCGGCGGCCATCTCCAGCGTGTGATAGCGCAGGTCGCCATCGATGTGTGCCTGCGGTGCCAGCTCGACCCGGTTGCACCAGACATCGCCGGTGACGTGACCGTTGATGACGGCTTGCGGCACGCGGATCTCCCCGTGCACCTGGCCATGTTCGCTGAGAGTGAACATCGCATCCTCGCCCTCGGCTTGCACGGTGCCTTCGATGCGACCATCGAGATGCAGGGCACCGCTGAAGTAGAGGTCGCCGCGAACGACGGTTCCCCGGGCAATCAGGCTGGTTTCGTGGCTGGTGGTGTTGCGATCATTGCGATCGGTGCGTCTACGGTTGAGCATCTTGATCCCCCTCGGCGGTGGTTATGTTCCCGCTCAGCGCAGCGGCCCAGGCGACCGTACGGTCGACCGGTGCGCCGCTGCCGGGCTGAACGTGGATGCGCAGTCGCGTCGGACGAAAGTCCGCCGGCAGCACGATGCTGCCGTGCAACTGCTGGAAATAGGTAAACCGGAATGGCAGGCCATCCTTCTGCGCGGTATTGCCCAGCGCAGGCCAGTCCAGGCGCGTGACCTTGTTGTTGCGCAGGCCCTCCACGCTGATAACGATATGGCCGGTCAGCTCGTCACCGCGTTTGGCGTTCTGGGTCAGGCTGAGACTGAGGTTCCAGCCGCGGGAGCCCACAATGGGCTGCAGCTTCACTTCCTGCAACTTCAGGCCCTGACGCTGACCATCGCCGCTCACCAGCCGCGAATAAAAGCCGAGATCCGAACGCAGGCTGCTGAGTTCCTTCTCACGCTGGGCCAGGGTCCCGCGCACCGAGCGGGTGGCGATTTCATTGACCTGGGCGGCCCGTTGCAGATTGGCCACCTGCTGTTTGAGATCGTCGATCTGGCCCAGCAACTTGCGCTGTTCATGATGATCCAGCCTGACCGGCGCTGTCGCATGTCGACTCAACAACACACTGACAATCAGCACCGTCAACGCCACGCTGCCCAACCACGCAGCACCCAGCCACAGCCAACGCCGTCGCTGACCGGTATCGTCGTGTCTGCGCACGACGAAGCGCGGTGGTGGTCGTGAGGCCATGGATGGGTGGTCCGGGTAAACGGAAGGTATAGCGCCCACGTGATGAAAGCGTCAAGGACCGGGCGCACGCTTCCGTGCTTCCCGGCTGTGAGGACCGCAATCAGCCCTGCATCTTGCTCTGCAAGTAGCGCTCCGCGCCAATATCCTTGACCAGGCTGAACTGTGTCTCCAGCCAGTCGATATGCTGTTCCTCGTCGTGCAGGATGTCCTTGAACAGGTCGCGGCTGACGTAATCGGCCACACCCTCGCTATAGCTGATCGCTGCGCGCAGATCCGTTACCGCGGCCAGTTCCAGATCCAGATCGCCCTGCATCGATTCCAGCACATTCTCGCCAATCCGCAGCTTGCCCAGGTGCTGCAGATTCGGCAGCCCATCGAGAAACAGGATGCGCTCGATCAGATGATCGGCGTGCTTCATTTCCTCGATCGATTCCTTGTATTCGTGCTCGGCAAGCTCCGTGTAACCCCAGTCCTTGAGCATACGGCAATGCAGGAAATACTGGTTGATCGCGGTCAGTTCGTTGTAGAGCACCTTGTTGAGGAACTCGATGACTTTGACATCACCTTTCATGATCGGTCTCCTGTCGACGGGCAGCGTCGACTATACAAAGTTCGCGCGCACGCCGACCACATGCGAATGGCAACGGTTTGCCGACGCATGGCGGGAATGATCAAAAAAGAAAGTGTCGCGACGGGGGTCAGGCGGCAACCAGCGGCAGCCTGCAGCGCATCTGGGATAGCGCCGCGTCAAACGTGGCACGTGCATCCTGCTCGCAGCAGCCACAGCAATCCGAGCAACCCGTGCGAGCCTGCAAATCGCTAAACGAGCGCGCGCCATCGGCCGCTTGGCGGCGAATGTCGTGGTCGGTGACAGCATTGCAGAGGCAGATATACATATCGCGTATAAGAACGCGAATACGAATGATTGTCAACTAGATTGGCCAGCTCGGGATAAAGGCCCGTTCAGGCGGCCTGACAGCCGCCGCCGGAGCCCGCTGACGGGGCGTTCTCGTCGGTCTCCCGCGGAGGCAGCGTTCCCAACTCGACGCTGAAAAGATCTTCCACCAGCGGCGCAAACTGGCGCAGCGCCCGTTCATAGACCTGTCGTTTGAAATTGACCACGTGCGCGGCGGGGTACCAGAAATCCACCCAGCGCCAAATGTCGAATTCCGGCTTGTCGCAGCCATCCAGCTTCAATGCCTCCTCGCCTCCAACCAGCTTCAGCAAAAACCACACCTGCTTCTGGCCGATGCAGGTAGGCCGCTGTTGATGACGCACATAGCGGTTCGGCAGGCGGTAGCGCAGCCACCCGTGAGTAGCCTTGATCACCTCCACATGGTGCGCGGCGAGCCCGGTCTCCTCCTCAAGCTCGCGATACATCGCTTCCAGCGGCGTCTCGTCCGAACGCATCCCACCCTGCGGAAACTGCCAGCCGTCACGATTGACCCGGCGCGCCCAGAACAGCTGCCCGTCTGCATTGAGCAGCACGA
>JBDTXA010000164.1:0-7629 GCA_040006415.1 Rhodanobacter sp. | reverse complement strand
AGCGGACTCAGCGGCTGCAGGCTCAGCGTGTCGTACCAATTGTAGAAATGCCCGCGATGGCGTGGCAGTTGCTGCATCGTGGCCAGCGTCCGGCGTGTGCGATCAAGCAGCCGTCCGCCACTGAGAAAGCCGAAATCCCAAGCCGCCAGATTTGCCAGCAACGCCAAGCCCATATTGGTGGGCGAGGTGCGGTGGGCAATCACCGGGCCGGGCTGTTCCTGCAGGTTGTCCGGCGGCAGCCAGTGGTCCGCCGGACCGACATACGTATCGAAAAAAGCCCAGGTCTGGCGTGCCAGTACACGCAAGAAACGGGTCTGCGCCAGAGTCGGCGTAAAGGCAGCAAGCACCTTCGGCTGGCTGATCCACCAGGCGATCGATGGCGACAGCAGCCATAGCAGCAGAAACGGTGCCGCCAGTATCACGATCAGCGGTCGATTCAGCGCAAGCCACGCGCCAAGAACTATGGCGATGACCGGTCCGATCCACATCATTCGCCACAATGTGGCCGGCGCATGATTGCCCTGCTTCTCGACATCGCTGGAGGTTTGCCACTGCAGCAGATGGCGACGACTGACCGTCATCCGCCACAGCGTGCGCACGATTGCATCGAGCTGATACATCACTTCATGCGGAAGCCAGGCCAGCGCCAGCGCCATCCGCAAGAAATGCTGCATGCCGGCGTCGAAACCGGCGCGCACGTGCTGATCGAGCTGCACATCGCGCGGCTTTTGAACAAACTCCAGCATGGCGGAAAGCAGGGGCGGCACCAGCACCATCGACAGCACTGCCAGCGTCCACGAAAACACTGGCGACAGCCACAGCCAGCCCACCATCAGCAGGATCAGCAGGGAGGTGGGCACCAGACTGCGGCGCAGGTTGTCGAGGATCTTCCAGCGTGAAAGTGCAGTCAGCGCATTGCGCCGCCAGCCCTCATGCGCCGTCGGTGCCCACGGCAGCAGCCAAGGCAGCAGCTGCCAGTCGCCGCGAATCCAGCGGTGGCGTCGTTTGACATCGGCGGCATAGCGCGCCGGATATTCCTCGAACAGTTGCACGTCGCTGAGCAACCCGGCACGGGCATGACAACCCTCGACAAGATCGTGGCTGAGGATACGGTTTTCCGGAAAGCGGCCGTCCAGCGTGCGCTCGAAGGGATCGATGGCGTAGATGCCCTTGCCGATGAACGAGCCCTCGTGAAACACGTCCTGGTATACGTCGGACACAGTGCGGGTATACGGATCGATGCCGGCGTCGCTGCCGTACAGTTGCGCGTAGCGTGAGCGCGACGTGCTGGGCAGGCTGATGCCGACCCGCGGCTGCAGGATCGCGTAACCGCTGACCACACGGCGCAACTGCGGGTCGTAGACGGCGCGATTGAGTGGATGATCGATGGTGCCCACGAACGCCTGCGCCGCATCACGTGGCAGCTCGGTATCGGTATCTAGCGTGATCACGTACTGCACCGTCGGCAAGGCATCGACGTCGCCGACGATCAACATGAAACGGTCGTGCGCGTTGCCGCGTAGGAGTCCGTTGAGGTCGGCGAGCTTGCCGCGCTTGCGCTCGTGACCCATCCACTTCTGTTCGGTCTCGCTCCAGCGACGTGGCCGATGGAACAGGAAGAAGCGATCGGCGGCGATGCTGTTGTAGCGGTCGTTCAGCGCCTCGATGCGCAGTCGCGCCAGCCGCAGCAGCGTCTCGTCGTCCGGCAGCGTTTCCTGAGCGGCATCGGAAAAGTCGCTGAGCAACGCGAAATGCAGGTGTTCGTTACGGTTGCCGAGGAAGCGAACTTCCAGCGACTCGACCAGATCCTCGACATCCTGGACGCTCGAAAACAGGCACGGAATCACTACCATCGTGCGCGCGCTGGCGGGAATGCCGGCGGCGTAGTTCATCCGCGGCAGCAACTGCGGCGCGATGGTCAAAGTGGCCATCCAGTTGAGCAGGCTCAGCCCGAGCTGGCTGGCCAAAATGATTGCTGGCACCGCCAGCGCAATCAGCGTCCACAGGCCCAGATTGTCATGGGCTGCCGCTGCCAGCAGCGGCTGGGCGAATCCAAGCGTGAGTAACGCGAGTAGCCCAAGATAGATGGGCAAGGGTGCGCGGTCGAGTCCCCGCCGCAGCCGTTCGGCCAGCCGAGGATGAATGCCGAAACTGCGCTCCAGCTGTGGCAGACCCTTGTCGATCAGATAGAAGCCGACATGCTCCGAATTCGATGGTGTGGTCCCGCCCGTTGCGGCCGCGCGCGCCATCGCCAAGGTGGCTTCGGCAACCTGTGCCTCGGTCAGACGGTGATTGCGCGCCATCGCCTCGATCACATGGCGATAGCGATCGCGGGTCGCGAAATCCATGGCCGCATAGACACCGGCAGGATCCTCGCGCAATTGCTGCTCGACCACACTCGAACGTTCGACGAAGTCGCGCCAGTCGATCGCCGACAAGGTACGCAGGCTGCCGATGCTGTTACTTATAGCCACCTGGTTGGCCGCCTGCTGCTGGGCCTCGAGTTGAATCAGGTGCTCGATGCTCTGCCCTGACTCGGACAGGCGCTGTTCGATCCAGCTCAGCGGCAAGGCCAGCGCCGGGCTTTGCCCTTGCAGTCGGCGCGCCATTTCGGCAACGAACGAGCCGTTCATGGGTGGATCGGAGCGTGCCATGTCGGCGACCACCAGCACCACGTTGTTGGGCGTGCGCTCGGCGGTGGCAATCATGGTGTCGGCCCAGCGCACGGCCTTGCCGCGATAGCTCCAGTCCGCCATCACGCGGGCGGAAACACGCCGCAGGTTTTCGATCAATGCCAACCGCAACATGATCGGAATGGCCCACAACTCGCCCAGCTTTAAAGGGGTTACCGTCTGGTAGGCGTCGATGAAGCGCTGCACGCTGCTGGTATCGACGCGTCCATCGCCATGCGAAATGATTTCCAGCGCAATGTCGTAGACCCGAGGCAACCCCGCCGAGGGTCCGGTTTCCAGTCGTGGCAGCTGGCGGCTGTAGCCTTTGGGCAAATGCCGCCTTGCGATGCGGATCTGCTCCTCGACCAGATAGAAGTTGTCCAGCAACCACTCGCCCGCCGGGGTGATCCGTCGCTTGCGTCGTGTCGCGTTGGTCAATCGTTCGCAGGTGTGGGTGACCACCGCCTCGTTGTCGGCCAGCCGGCCCAGCAGAAGATCTCCGCCCGCTCGCTGACTCAACTGGTGTTGGCCGGCCAGCACTCGGCCATGCCGCTCCATCTGCTCGCCACTGAACAATTCCGAGCGCAGGGCCGGCTCCTCCTCCGGCCGAGTCCGGGCGGCCGCGCGATTTCGGCGAAATGCCTGCAGGCGGCGAAGCTTGAGCAGGTCGAGCAGGCGGGTGGCTTTCAAATCCGGGCTTCCTTGGTGTTCATGGGCGGTCGCCATGCGGGAAACCGCATCATGACGCGTCAGGTGAACACATTGGAAAAGGTGGCCCCTGGCTACCGCTCGGAAGTTACGCCTGTCTGTGTGAAGAGTGCGCAGGTTACGATGCACTCTGCACCCCTCGAATGGAGTCATGCCATGGCCCTTCTCATTCGCGCCGCCAACCCTTCCGATCTGGTCGATCTCGTCGCGTGGAATGCGGCCATGGCCTGGGAGACCGAGCAGAAGACGCTGGATCCAGCCACGCTCGAACGCGGCGTCAACGCCGTCTTCGAACAAACCCGCCGCGGCTTTTACCTGATTGCAGAGCGCGATGGCGTGGCCGTGGGCAGCCTGCTGGTGACATATGAGTGGAGCGATTGGCGCTGCGGCGACTTCTGGTGGATCCAGAGTGTCTACGTCACGCCGGACGCGCGACGCAGCGGCGTGTTTCGCGTGCTCTATGCCGCCGTGCAGGAGCGTGCCGCCGAGTCAGGAGCGGTTGGCCTGCGCTTGTATGTGGAAACCGAAAATCGTCGTGCCCAAGACACTTATGCCGACCTCGGCATGGAGCGCTGCCATTACTGGATGTACGAGATGCCGCTGGGGGAACCCTGAACCTGCCGGTGGACGACATGCAGGCATCCCGATGCGTGTCTGTCGACGACGGCCGAGGGCATTCAGGCAATACGGATCAGCAAGCTATCGATGTCCATTGCTGGCATCGGCAGCCCTGTGCGCCTGCAAGGCAAGGCTGCCCCGTCAGCTGGAGCGTCCCTTCCGGCGCCTGCCCCTCTGGCTCCGTTTCGTGCCGTTGCACAGCGGTTGCTCGCCCGTCTCAGTGCACGGATTCGCCCGGCGCGCCGAGCCGGCCGCGTTCGTCGAGCACGATGCGGCCCATGGCGTGAAGCTCGCCGTCGACGCCGTAACGATCGGACAACAGCGCCAGCAACGGCCCCAATGCTTTCGGATGCAACGGGTAGCCGTGAGCCAGTGCCCGCGCGCGGGCACCCTGACCGCGTTGCGCCACGGTAATTGTCACCACGCCAAGCCCGGGCGCCTCGTGGGCAAACAGCAGCGGCGCGGGGTCGCCCGGTTCCGCCGTGGCCATGGTTTCCATGAGGTAACCGGATTCCGCTTCCGTGGTGGTGGTGTCCAGCGGCTGCAAGAGCAGCGGCAGCTGGTGCGCATCGAGCAGCGCCGCGTACTGGCGCAACTCGAAAATGATTCCCGCAAAATCGTGTGCGCGTTGGGTCGGGTCACCACCATTCGCCGCCAGCCACTGCGCCGGCGACTGCGCCAGCACCTCGCCTTGGGCGTAATGCAATGCCAGACCGCGCGCGCTGAGCACCGACTCGGCACGCTCCGGCGTCAGCAAGGCCGCTTCAAGCAAGGTCCATAGCGGCGCCAGATTGACGTGTTCGTACTGCACGCAGGTCAACGCCAGCAGGTCGTTGCGGCTGAGGTAACGCACGTGTTCCAGACGAACGCCGAGGGTTCGCATCAACCAGTCGGCGGTCAATGCGCCGGCCTCGCCGCGACCGACCAACTGCACCTCCAGCTCCTCGGAAAGCTCTTCGGCCAGACCCTCTGGCGCCAGCAGACTCAACGGCATCAGACGCATCGGACCATCGGCAAACAGCGCCGACGGTTCCAAGGGCTGTGCCGGCATGTGACCCTCGTGCGCACCGAAAGCGACGACGTTATCCAGCTTGCCACGCGGCACGCTCCGCGCCAGTTCATCCAGCGTCGCCCATACCGGAAAACCCGGACGCAGCAGCTCGACCTGATCGAACAACGCCCCGGCCAGCGCCAGTCGCGCAGCGTCAACCTGTGGCACCAGCGTGTGCAGATCGGTTGCAATCAACTCGGCCAGCTCCGCCGCCTCGTCGCGGCTCAACGTCAGCCGCGAAGGCTTCTCGCCCTCGACCAGTTCCAGCGCCAGCACGACGGGCAAGGCATGCAGCGTTTGTACTTCCACGATCGCGTATTCCACAAAACAAAGAACGCTCATTCTATCAGCGGGATACTTGGGCCCTGCCGCTGGTGCTGAACAAACCGCCACGATGCGCGATGCTGCGGGCTTTCGCCGCGCGGCAGAGCGGGTTAGCCTTGACAAACTTGAGCGATGGGCTGTTTTGAGCATGGAAAACACGCAGAGGCGCGTTGGGGTCATTGGCGGCGTTCGCATTCCTTTCTGTCGCAACAACACCGCGTACGCTGACGTAGGCAACTTCGGCATGTCCGTGAAAGTGCTCGGCACGCTGGTCGAACGCTTTGGCCTGCACGGCGTCGAACTGGGTGAAGTCGCCCTCGGCGCGGTGATCAAGCACGCCTCGGACTGGAACCTCGCCCGCGAAGCGTTGCTCAGCTCCGGTCTGGCACCGACCACACCCGGCATCACTACCGCTCGCGCCTGCGGCACCTCGCTCGACAACGCCATCATCGTGGCCAACAAGATTGCCGTGGGCCAGATCGACGCCGGGATCGCCGCCGGTGCCGATACCACCAGCGACGTGCCGATCGTCTACGGCGCCCGTCTGCGAAAACGCCTGCTGGCGATCAACCGCGCCAAGACGCCGATGGACAAATTGAAGACGGCCGTCAGCGGATTCTCGTTTAGCGAACTGAAACCTTCGTTCCCCGGCGTGGCCGAGCCGCGTACCGGCAAATCGATGGGCGACCACTGCGAAATGATGGCCAAGGAGTGGCACATCGGCCGCGAGGCGCAAGATCAGCTGGCGCTGGACAGCCACCACAAACTCGCCGCCGCGTATGACCAAGGTTTTTTCGACGACCTGCTGGTGCCGTTCCGTGGACTGAAGCGCGACGGATTCCTTCGCCCGGACTCCACTATGGAGAAGCTGGCTTCGCTGAAGCCGGCCTTCGATAAGCGTTCCGGCAAGGGTACGCTCACGGCTGGCAACTCGACCGGCTTGTCCGATGGCGCCGCCGCCGTGCTACTGGCCAGTGACGACTGGGCCGCCCAGCGCGGTTTGAAGATTCAGGCGTATCTGCGCGATGCCGAAGTCGCCGCCGTCGACTTCGTCCATGGCGAAGGCCTGCTGATGGCCCCGACCGTCGCCGTACCGCGCATGCTGGCGCGCCAAGGCCTCACCCTGCAGGACTTCGACTTCTACGAAATCCACGAAGCCTTCGCCGCCCAGGTGCTGTGCACCTTGCGCGCGTGGGAATCGGCTGATTACTGCAAGAACCGGCTGGGGCTCGACGCACCGCTGGGCAGCATCGACCCGGCCAAACTCAACGTGCACGGCTCCAGCCTCGCCACCGGTCACCCGTTCGCCGCCACCGGCGCGCGCCTCATCGCCACGCTGGCGAAGATGCTCGAACAAAAAGGCTCCGGGCGCGGCCTGATCTCGATCTGCACCGCCGGCGGCATGGGCGTTACCGCCATCCTCGATCGTCCATGATCAACTGCTGGGCATACCCATGCTGCGTCTTAGCACCACTACCGGCCTGAGCCTGCTGGCCCTGGCGATCAGCGTCACCGGTACCGGCTGGCTCAGCACGCTGACCAGCCGCACGTCTGCGCCGTCGCCAACGGCGAATGCTGCTGCGGCGGAATATCGCGCGCCGGTTCGCGCCCAGTCACGCCAACCGACCCATCGACGCGGTCCGGTCAGCGTCTTAATGCACAGCCACCACATGCCAAACGCCTCGCCTATCAGTGCGTTGGCCGGCGTGCAATCCGCCGCCATCAAGTCCCCGGTCGAACTGATTCCGCTGACCACACCCAGCGACAACTCCCGACCCTGGTACCAGCTGCAAGATCATCTGGACGGCCGGGTCGTGCTGCACCTCACCATCGACGGCAACGGCCGCGTCACCGCCGCCGCCATGCGTGAATCCAGTGGCGATCCCATCCTCGACGACCACGCCCTGCGCAGCGTCCATCGCTGGCGCTTCGCCGTCCCCTCAGATCACCCCAACGGACTCAGCGGCGACCTGCCCATGCGCTTCGCATCCCGCCCTCGTGATGTCGCCAGCGCAAGATAGGTTTTCATTGATAGCAAAGCGATTGACCGGCCGTAGAGACGCGAAAAACAACGGCAAAGTTCGATGCCATCACTCCCAACTTCGCTGGCACATAAATGCCGGATTAGATGGCGGGATTAGGCTGCAACGGACACCGCAACTTGTTGATTTGCCGGACCCGATGAGTAACGCACCAGCTGCGCTGCACAGGATTAGGCTGCGGGGTTACACTGCGTTTTGCAATCTACTTAGCGTT
>JBDTXA010000163.1:0-7677 GCA_040006415.1 Rhodanobacter sp. | reverse complement strand
GTCGTGGGGGTCATTCCCGAGTCGGAGAATGTATTGACTGCCTCCAACAACGGCATTCCGGTGATCGTGGATACCACGTCACATGCGGGTCAGGCCTACAGCGATACGGTGGCCCGCATCCTCGGCGAAGAGCGTCCATTGCGCTTTGTCGACGTGCCCAAGAAGGGCTTTCTCCAGCGCGTGTTCGGAGGTTGATCACGATGGGTATTCTTGATTTCCTGAAGCGCAAGCCGGAGCAGACCGCCCATGTGGCGCGTGAGCGCCTGCGCATCATCGTGGCGCAAGAGCGCTCCACACGTGGAGCGCCGGACTATCTGCCGATGATGCGCAGCGAATTGCTTGAAGTGATCAAAAAGTATATTCACGTCGACATCGACGCGATCAACATTAACTTCGAACGCGATAGTGGTCACGAGATTCTTGAACTCTCGGTCGCCTTGCCGGACGGACCTTCAGGCAAGAGCGAAGCCAAGACCGGCTGACTGCACCCTGCGCGGCAGCACTCACCTTGCTCTGCAGAGTGATTCACCGTTCGGCTATCCATTTTCTCCCATGCACTCCGACACCTCTCAAGCGCTTCCATCCGACGATCCCGCCGATCGGGTCATGCGCGTGGGTGAGATCGGTTTCGAGGCACCCGCGACCCTGCTCTCCCGCTACGCGCTGCAACTGCAGCGTGTAGCGCCGGGCGAGCCGATCCCCGGCAGCTTCTGGGGTGATGAGGAAGCAGGCATTATCGGTACGACGGTCTACGCCCGCGACGACACCCCTGTGCACTCGCTGCTGCATGAGGCCGGTCACCTGATCGTGCTTCCACCGGAGAAACGCGTGGATGTTCACACGGATGCCACCGACTCGATTGAGGAGGAGGACGCCACCTGCTATCTGCAAATCGTTCTGGCAGACGAGCTGCCAGGTGTAGGCCGTGATCGGCTGATGGACGACATGGACGCATGGGGTTACTCGTTCCGACTCGGCTCGACGCGCGAATGGTTTGAACATGACGCCGCGGAGGCGCTTGCCTTCCTGCAAAAGCGTCACCTGATCTGAACCGCGTGGTCAGCCACTACTTGGCGTGCCAGTCGCCGTCGTCGCCCTTGCTGTATGTCTTCTTCACCGCCGACCAGGCGACCTTGTGGGCAGCTTCCTCATGCGTTTCGTTGCCTTGACGCTCGTCCTTGTCGGCATATTCCTTCCACGCGCTGTTGAACGATTCCTTGTAAATTTCCTGTGCATGCTTCGGCAGATGATCACGCACGGACTGGGGCAGGTCGCTGATGGATTTGTAAGGCATGGTGCATTCCTCGACGGCAGCCGGACAGGGCTCAACCCTGCACTTGGGGCCATCAAGCCGCCGTCAATATCTGATCTGGATTTTCTCTTGCTAAGAGCAGCACTGGCCGCAATCGCAGCCAGGACGTAGAGTTGCTATAAGCCACCTATCACCGCCCCGCGCAGGAGCGCGTCATGGCAACCCGCAGACTTGTCCTCCTGTTCGATGGCACGTGGAACAAGCCCGAATCGAACACCAACGTTGAGCGCCTGCGCCAGCTGGTCGCGCCGCGTGATCCCACTGGCATTGAACAGGTGGTCAACTATCTACCCGGCGTCGGGGTGTCGCCCGGACTGACTCATTTGCTCGGTGGCGCGTTTGGCTACGGACTGTCCGGGAATGTTCTGGAAGGCTACCGCTGGCTGAGCCAGACCTGGCAGCCCGGTGACGAAATCTACCTTTTCGGCTTCAGTCGCGGTGCTTATACGGCACGCAGCCTGGGCGGAATGATTCGCAAATGTGGCCTGCTGCATGGCAGTGCCAACGGCAACGTGACGAGTGCCGATGTCTCGCATGCCTATGATTTCTATCGAGACACAGGTACGAAGCCCGACGACCCGGCCGCACAGGCTTTTCGTCGTAGTCATTCCGTCGAAATCGACATTCATTTCATAGGCGTGTGGGACACGGTTGGCTCACTCGGCATTCCGGATACCGCCTCGTGGTTTCCCTACGCCCGCTCGCGCTACGAATTCCACGATACCGAGCTCAGCAAAATCGTCAAATACGCTTATCAGGCACTGGCACTCGACGAACACCGCGCGGACTTCGCGCCGGCCGTCTGGACACGCAATCCGTTTGACCTGAAGCCGGGCGAAAGCATCACCTCAAAAAAACAGGAGCAGGTGGATATTGAGCAACGCTGGTTCGTTGGTTCGCACTCCGACGTGGGCGGAGGCAACGACTGCGATGGTGCCGGGCGCAAGCCCGATCCTCTGCCCGACATTCCGCTGGCCTGGCTGCAGTCAAAGGCGATCGCCGCCGGCCTGGCGTTCAATCGTCTGGTGACGCCAGCCGCGGACGCTGACATGGGCGTACCCCGAAACTCTTTTGCGGAGTTCATGTTTGGGATCTACAAGGAATTCAAGCCACCGTTCGACCGCATGCTTGGCACCGGAGTCAATGAAAAAGTGGATGATTCGGTCTGGGGCCGCTGGCAGGTGGATGTCAGCTACCGCTCCCCATCGCTGGTGAAGGCGCTGGCCAAGGGCACCGTGATGATATCGGCGGAAGCCGTGGCCAGAAGATCTCCTGGAAACGGGCCCACGCCCGAATAACGGCCTTTGTTACGGCTCAGCGCGGCTCGACGATTTCCGTCTGCATCACCGTGGCCGGATCGCTGCCCAGCGCTGAAGCTTCCAGCGAATCACTTGCCATTCCGTGATACCACCACCATGCCAGCGCACCCATAACCGTCAGCGCCGTGGCGCCAAGCGCAAGTTTCAACATGCTGCCCGACAGCCATGGCGAGACCACGCCGGCGACCACGCTGCTAAGCAACAGGCTGGCAAATGCCTGCACCGAAGAAATACCGCCGCGTTGTTTAGGGAAGCGATCCAGCAGCAGCAGGGTGAGCGTCGGGAATGCCAACTGAACGCCTACTCCCTGGAGAATGAGCGGCAGCATCGACCACGGCAATCGCGGTGAGGGGAAGACGAGTGCAAGCAGCACATGCAGCGCGCAAGCCAGCAACATCACGGCGTAACCCAGACTCACCGTAAAACCCACGCTGCGGCGCCCGGCCATGCGCCCGGACAACCACGCCCCGCCCACCAGTCCGATCACCACCGGAAGGAACAGCCATGGAAAGCCCTGTGCCGACAGATGCAGCAGCTCGCGCACGACGCGCGGCGCCGAAGAAATGTACAGAAACAGCGCGGCAAAATTGACCGACCCGGAAATCAGCAGTGGCCAGAACGGCCGATCACGACAAAATGCCACATAGCTGGCCAGCAGCGGCCTGGGGGCGAACGAGCTGCGCTGCGATGGCGGGTGGGTTTCGTCCAGCATCAGCATCAAGGCCAGTGCCAGCACCACCGAGAACCCACTCAACACCCAGAAAATGCCGTGCCAGCCGCCCACAGGCAACAGCAGCGCCCCCACCATGGGCGCAATCACCGGCGCCACACCGAAAATCATCATTACGCGGGACATCAGCCGCTGCGCTGCGGCACCTTCCAGACTGTCGCGTATCACCGCCCTGCCGACTACCAGTCCAGCGCCCGCGCACATGCCCTGCAGCGCGCGGCAGGCCAGCAACAAGGCGTACGAAGTGGACATCGCCGCTCCCACGGAAGCCAGCGCATATACCAACATCCCGGCGACCATCACCGGTTTGCGCCCAATCGCGTCGGAGATCGCGCCGTGGAACAGGCTCATTCCCGCATAAGTGATCAGATAGACACTGATCAGTTGCTGCAGCGCTGCGTCGTTCACGTCAAAACGCGCACCGATCAATGGAAACGCGGGAAATACCGCGTCGATCGAAAACGGCCCAATCATCGACAGTGCGGCCAACAGCCAAGGCAGGCTGCGTCGGACGGAGCGGTGATCTGGAGCCATGGGCGGCACGGTGGTGTCGGCGGGCCGGCAGTATAAAGCCCGCGCTTGACGACCTGACGGTCGAATCGACTACGATGGTTGCTCGGGAGATGGCATGCCTCCCGCTTCGTGCATCCATCCGGGACGCGAAGCAAACCGCCTCTCGGCAAACGTTGAGGTTGATGATGCCTGCACCACCGGCTTCCGGCGGCGCAGGCGTGCCTGCCACCGCGGAAGCCGACACTTTGGCCTTGAGTCAGGAGACGTGATCGTGGGTGTCAGTGGATTTGTTGCAATCGGCCTGGGCGGCGCCATCGGTTGCTGGCTTCGGTGGGGCCTGGGCATCCTGCTCAACCCGTTGTTTCCGACGCTGCCGCTGGGCACCCTGGTCGCCAATCTCACCGGCGGCCTGTTGATGGGCCTGGCGCTGGGCGTCTGGAACCACTTCCAGACCCTGCCACCGCCGCTGCAGATGTTCGTGTTCACCGGCCTGCTCGGTGGACTTACCACCTTTTCGACGTTCTCCGCCGAGGCGACAAACTTGCTGCTGCGTCAGCAATACCTTTGGTTCAGCGGCCACGTTGCCTTGCACGTGGTGGGCTCGCTGAGCATGACCGTGCTAGGCCTCACCCTCGCCCGCACACTGCTGCGCCACTGAACCGGAGAATCCCATGAACCAAGACAACCTCCAGCAAGGTCTGCAGCTGACCTTCTATTGCCATGTTCATGACAAGCATGGCGGCATCCTGTTGTACGAGTGGCTTCTTGAGCAGGCGAAGAAGCAGCGCATCGGCGGCGGCTCGGTATTTCGCGCCACCGCCTGTTACGGACGCAAAGGCGTGTTGCACGAAGAACAGTTCTTCGAGCTGGCCGACAACCTGACCGCCAAGGTCGAGTTCCTCGTCTCCGAGGAGCAAGCCGATGCGTTTCTGAAGCATGTCAGCGAAGCCGGCGCAAATCTTGTCTACGCACGCCATCCCACCGCTTTTGGCGTTTTGGGCCAGCCCTGAGATACGGCAAGAACATTGATGTTCCACGCAATCCGAGGCAGTCATGAGCCAGGACGACCTGAAAAAACGCGCCGGTGATCTGCTCGCACAGGCCGGCATCCATATCGACGGTAGCGCGCCAATCGACCTGCGTGTCCGCGACGACCGTCTTTACGCCCACGTTTTCGCGCATGGTTCGCTTGGGTTGGGCGAGGCGTATATGGACGGCTGGTGGGATGCCGACGACCTGCCCGGCCTTTGCACGCGGCTGCTCACCGCCGGACTCGATCAGGAGTTGAAAACCCTCGACACCTTGCTCGCACACCTCAAGGCACGCTTCATCAACCTGCAACGCGGTGAGCGGGCGCTGGAAGTCGGCAAGGTCCACTACGACTTGGGCAACGACCTTTTCAACGCCATGCTGGGCAAGCGCATGGTGTATTCCTGCGGCTACTGGGCCCGCGCCGACAATCTCGATGACGCGCAGGCGGCCAAGCTCGACCTGGTCTGTCGCAAGCTGCAGCTGAAGACCGGTCAGCGCGTGCTCGACATTGGCTGCGGTTGGGGCGAGGCCTTGAAATACGCCGCTGAACACTACGGCATCGAAGGCGTGGGCATCACCATTTCGCAGGAGCAGGCCGACTATGCACGCGAACTGTGCGCCGGCCTCCCGATAGAGATCAGAATGCTGGATTACCGCGATCTCGACGATCGCTTCGACGCGATCTATTCCATCGGCATGTTTGAACATGTGGGCGGCCGGAACTACCGCACGTATTTCGAGACCGTGCGTCGTTGCCTGAAGGATGACGGACTCTCGTTGCTGCATACGATCGGCAGCAACAGCGCACCAGCGCAGACCGATGCATGGATCGAAAAGTACATCTTTCCGAACTCGATGATTCCCGCCGCCAGCCAGGTAACCGCGGCAATGGAGGATTTGTTCGTGGTCGAGGACTGGCACAACTTCGGTACCGACTACGACCGCACCCTGCTCGCCTGGCATACCAATGTCGAAGCCGCGTGGCCAAGCTTGCCAGCAAGTTACGACGAGCGTTTCCGCCGCATGTGGCGCTACTACCTCTCGGTTTCGGCCGCCGTATTCCGCAGCCGCCGCGACCAGCTGTGGCAGATCACGCTGAGTCCGCGCGGCGTTCCCGGCGGCTACCGCGCAGCACGTTGACCATGCCCTGGGCGCGCGTCACATGAGTCAGCAAACCACGCCCCCGGCATGGCGGCGCATGCAAGTCCGCGCTGGCGGCCTGAGCCACCCGGCGGTCATCCAGCTGCTACGCGAACACCTGCAGGGCATGGCGCTGCATTCGCCTGTGGAAAGCATCCATGCGCTCGGCCTTGAAGCGTTGCGCCAGCCGGAAATCACGTTCTGGAGCGTCTGGCAGAACGAGGAGCTGATGGGCTGCGCGGCACTCAAGCAGCTCGCCGTCCACCATGGCGAGATCAAGTCGATGCGCACGGCCTCACGACATCTGCGCAAGGGCGTTGCCAGCCGACTCATGCAACACCTTCTCGACGAAGCTGTCGCCCGGTCTTACACGCAACTGAGCCTCGAAACCGGTTCGATGGAAGCATTTGCTCCTGCACGCTGCCTGTATGCGCGTTTCGGCTTCAAATACTGTGGTGCGTTTGCCGACTATGTCCCTGATCCAAACAGCGTGTTCATGACAAGGCGGCTGCGATCGCACCGCGCCTGACCGCATCACCATCGAACGCGGGATTGAATTCAGCTGTCGCCTGCCCTGACACTCACGGCATGAAACCCAACCTGCGCCCGCGCCTGCTGATCTGCCTCGTCCTGCTGCTCGTCAGCCTTCCTGCGTTGGCAAACCCTGCGCTGTGGGTGGTCAGGGATGCCGACACCACGATCTATCTGTTCGGTACGGTGCACCTGCTGCCAAACGACGCCAGCTGGCGCTATCCCGCACTGAATCAGGCGCTGGCGGACAGTCGAACGCTTTATATCGAGGTGACCGACGACAATCAGGCCAACATGACCGCGCTGGTGCTGCAACATGGCATGGACTTCGCGCACCCGCTGAACACCTTGCTCAACCACTCGGACATGCTGCGCCTGGGCAACGCGGCCAACAAGGCCGGCGTGCCCGGCGGCATGCAGACGCTGAACGTGATGCGACCCTGGCTGGCGGCTCTCACCATCGCCACCGCGCCGCTGCTCAAGGCCGGGCTCGATCCCGCGCATGGCGTGGACAAGCAGCTAAAGTCCCAGATGATCACGGCCGGCAAGACGGTACTCGGGCTGGAAACGGCCGAACAGCAGATCCACTTTCTGGCCGACATGCCGCAGAGCGTCCAGCTGGCGATGCTGCGCTCGACGCTGCGTGACTTCGACCGTGCATCGATCCAGCTCACCGAACTGATCGACGCGTGGAAGGCCGGCGACGTTGCCGCCATCGCCCGGCTGGAAGACGAGGAGATGCGTCAGAAGGAACCCATGCTTTACCAGCGCCTGCTGGTACAGCGCAACCAGAGCTGGGCGGCCACGATCGGCGATCTGCTGCGCCACAAAGCCGGCACCATCTTCATCGCCGTCGGCGCCGCGCATCTGGCCGGACCGGACAGCGTGCAGGCGCAGCTCCGGAAACTGGGTTTTGAAGCGGAGCGCAAAGAGCCTGTCGCCCCTGTAGGAACGCACCCTGTGCGCGATGCTCCTGCTTTGACGTTTCCGTGAAGAGCATCGCGCACAGGGTGCGCTCCTACAACACCAAGCCGGAAACATCCTTATCGCCGTCGGCGCCGCGCATCTGGCCGGACCGGACAGCGTGCAGGCGCAGCTCC
>JBDTXA010000162.1:0-7701 GCA_040006415.1 Rhodanobacter sp. | reverse complement strand
AGCGGCCGAGGGCGGTACGTGGACCTTCGGCGCCACCGACAAAGGCATGCTCGTGCGGATCGCCACCGTTGCGCAGCAATACCTTCAGCGCAATTACCCTCACGCGGTTGGCGGCCCGACCGGCATGGATAGCAGCGAGGCGCCTTGATCAACGGAGACAAGGCCCGGTTCCTTTGTCGTACGTCGAAATGAACCTGGCCCTGAGATTTCGGTGGGTTTCAGCGCCTGCCAGCGGCGAGATTTTAGGATATATTCCATCGCGCGTTGAACGCTGCGCCGCGGCAATGGAATGCCAGCCATCGGCGCGTGCTCGACACGCGGGATCCACTGGCTGCGAGTGATGGCCATTCGTCGTTCGGGGTAAAACTCTGGGAAATCGGAGGTTGTGCCGTGGTTGAGTGGATCGAGTACGCCAAGCTCGCCGGTGCCTTCGTCGGCACGCTGGGCATCGCCACGCTGGCCAAGCTCTACCACGACAAGGTGGTGGCCGGAAAAGACACCGAGCTGAAGATCAAGGATGCCGAACTGGCTCGCGTGCGAGCCGACTTGGGCAAGGCCGAGGCGCGTGCGCAGAGTGCCGAACAGGAGGTGGTTCCGGCGCATCGCGACCTGACCCGGCTGCGTGGCCAGCTTGGCGAGATACTTGAACGGCTGGCACAGGCCATGCAGGTACAGGCAGCCTCGCTGTATATCCCGCTGTTCAATGCCGGCGACGAGCGCAGCATCGCACCGCGCAGTTTCGCTTTCGTCGCGGCTTGGAATATCGATCCCGCCGCGACGGCGGCGATTCTGAAAATGAAGCTGGTCGAGTCGTGGACTGTGGTGGGCGAATGCTGGGAAAAGGGCACGCCTATCGCCGTCAACAATCTGCAGGGCAATGCCCGCCACGTTCCGTCGTACGACAAGCAGTCCGGCTTTGTGCCGGTCAACACGCTGGTGTCGCCGGTTCGCTGGCAGGGCCGGCCAGTGGGCGTGGCGCAGTTCTTCAACAAGACGGTGCCCGGCGGAGCCTATGAAGTCGATGACCAGGGTTTCAGTGGCGAGGATCGGCGGCTGCTGGCCGAGGCGCTGCAGGAAGTCAACGACACCGGTCTGGCGGGCAAGCTGCACTACTTCCAGTCCAGCCCGGACGCGCTGCGCTTCCTCGGCCTGCAAGGCGAGCTGGATCTGGAAAACGCGGTGATCATGTATGTGGACCTGACCCAGTCCTCGGCGCTCTATCGCGAGATGCCGCTGGTCGAGGTAGCGCGCTTGATCAAACGCTTCAGCCGCAATCTCTACAAGCGCGCGAACCCGTTTGGCGGCGTGCTCGAAAAATTCAACGGCGACGGTGCGCTGATCCGCTTCCACTACGATGAGGTCGACACTCGCAGCCCGCTCGGCAGCCCGGCGCTGCGGGCGATGTGCGTTGCCGCCGAACTGGTCGACGAATTTCGCAGCTTCAAGTCGTCCCACTGGCATGGTGTGACTCAGGATCTCGCTGATTCGATCAAACTGCGCGTCACCATCGCTCTAGGCCCGGTGATCTCGACCACCATGGGACCGCAGCAATTCCAGCTGCCGACGGTGATGGGCCAGTGCGTCAACCGTTCCGCCAAAATGATCGGCTACGCACCGCGCGACCGCAACGTGGTGCTGGTCGACGACAACGTCAGCCGGGCGCTGAAGCAGCTAGACGAGAGCTACCTCGCCGCACTTACCGAATTTGACGAGTGGGTTGAGGGCAGTGCAGCTCAGACAGCCAGCTTGGCCGGCCATCGCTATTTCGAAGTCGATCTGGAGCCTTTCCGGCGCGTTGCGTTTACCGCACGCCGGATGCCCTGACGCTTGCGAATGGGCGTGAGCGACTGCGCCAGCCCGTCGTTGCGCACCACGCACGTGAAGCGACCAGCCGGGTAGTCAATGATCATCTCGGACACGGTGCTGGCGACGGATGTGGATACCCGTGGCACCGGGAGCGCGTGCGGCATGCACCGAGCAGTGTGGCGTCCTGACCGCCGCGGTCGGTTGGTTGCCCCCTTCACATCAGCCGCCACGCGACACATTCCGGAAGACGGCCCGGCAGCCGTCCTTCACCCACACAGATTGCCGGTTCAGATCGCAGCTTTCGCATTGAACGCAACGGGACTTTCTGAGCTGCCGGACCAGCCTCACATCGCCGCTGGCATCCATGTCACATTCAGTCTGACACCGACTCTCGGATTCGCAGGTCACTTGACGGTGAATACCGCTGTCGTCGGCGGTTCAATCGGGGCCCGAGGCGGCGGAAGTGCCGACGGCGAACGCTGCATGTAGCGTTTGCGCCGCCCCGACCGGTGCAGGACAGCCCGACTCCCCATGCTCCGCGCCACCATAGGGTGTGCGGCTAATCGAAGCCTGAAGCCGCTGAAAGCATCGCTTGCTTCGTCTTAGCTGCTGTTGGATCGCTTCAGCGCCGCGTAGTGTCCTTCGATGTACAGCGGCCAGCTCGTGTCCGAAGGCACCGCCAACCCGCCGGGGCAGGTGCCGTTGAACATCGAAATGCCACCTTTCGCCGTACCTGCCCATGGCATCAGCGAAAGCATCAACCCCAGCACACCGATTTGACACCCCTTATCGTCATCGCCTGGCGTGTTGGTCGGCAGAGTCTGCCGCCGACACGTGTTGACTCGGTGAAGCGAGCGCTGCTCTTCACATGACCGAGGAACGGCAAGTGCACATCTATTGACCGCGGCGAGGTGACTTGGCTTGAATCAGGCCACTTTTAACGGGACCAGGCACGGATAACCGCTTGCAAATCATGGAGTTGTGCTACCGTCAGCCGCGTATGGCGCGACATGTATAACCGGACCCGTGTGCCTGTATATTCAACTGCCAGCCAGGAAACATTCTTATGAGCCATGAAATAAAACGGATAATAAAAGCAGTTACCCCCCCGATTATACTCAGTGGAGCTAAAGCCATCTTTCAAACCAAAGATGACAAGCATGTTGTTAAAATCGAAGAGGGCGAAAAGGATTCTTCGTGGTATGACGAATCATTTGATAAGGCCGACCATTGGAAGCGCCATTACACCTTGTCACATTACTACTTCTTATGGTCGGTTATCGCGGATCGTATAGTAACGGCAGGGGTCGACTCTATACTCGAAATTGGATGTGGACCAGGACAACTGGCATGTTTAATGAGAGATAAAGGGGTTAAGAAGTATTGTGGATTTGACTTCAGCTCAAAACGTGTGATGCAAGCTGCGAAAGTCTGTCCAGAATTTACGTTCACCGAGCAAGATGCGTTCAAAACGGATCTGTTCACAGCGTATGATTACTCCGCTGTTATATGTACTGAATTTCTAGAACACGTTGAGCGTGATATTGAGGTTCTGAGCCGAATCAAATCGGGGGCGAAATTTTATGGCACAGTCCCGAATTTTCCCTTCGAATCACACGTTCGGCACTTTAATGATGAAGGCGAGGTTCTTTCAAGATATGAGAAATGTTTCAAGGATTTACGAGTAGATGCTTTTCTTGCAGACGAGCGTGGCAAGACGTTTTATTTACTCGAAGGAGTAGTAGCGTAACAAGGCGAGCGCAGTCCAGGACCCTTTTTACACATGGGTTAAGGCAAGTATCTCTCGGTAGAGTCGGGGCTTCAGACTGTGAGCCGCTCGAAGCGGCTGGCGCGTTTACCAAAGTGGTGCCTTGGCCGTTTCGTTTTTTGTCCGTGGTGTGACGTGAAGCCTGTCGTTCACGAACCGACGACAACGACGGTAAAAGGTGCTGGCATACTTTCAAGCATGGAATATCAACGTGTGATTTCGCTGCTGCTCGCCCTTGGCGTCACCCTCCCGGCCGCTGCCCAGAATGTGCCTGCGCAGGACTGGCCCACGTTCGGCGGCAACGTGCAGAGCACCAGCGCCAACGCCGAGCCCACCGGCATCACGGCCGCCAATCTCGGACACCTTGTGCGGCAGCAGGTAAAGATTGACGGCACGGTGGATGCCAGCGCTATCTACCTGCATGGCGTCACCATCCATGGCGCCGCCCATGACGCCATCTTCGTCACAACCACCTACGGCAAAACGCTGGCGATAGACGCGACCAGCGGCGCCGCGTTGTGGACCTACTCACCGGCCAGTTACCAGCATGTAGCTGGCACACGGCAAATTACCAACAGCACTCCCGTGGCCGATCCGGACCGGCAGTTCATCTATGCCGCCTCGCCCGACGGTGTTGTGGAGAAGCTGGCGATCAGCGATGGTCATCCTGTCTGGCGCACCGCCATCACCTTGCTGGCCAAGCGCGAGAAGATGGACTCGCCGCTGAAGTTCGACCGCGGCCACGTGATTGCCGTGACCGCCGGTTATGTCGGCGATCAGCCGCCTTACCAGGGGCACGTCGCCGTTCTCGATGGCGCCTCCGGCAAACTGCTGCACGTATGGAACTCGCTGTGCAGCGATAGGATCGGCCTGCTGCAGCCGAAGTCCTGCCCGCAGAGTGATTCGGCCATATGGGGTCGTGCTGGCGCAGTGATCGATCCGGCCAGTGGCGACATCTTTGTCGCCACTGGCAACGCGTCGTGGGATGGCAAGACCGCTTGGGGCGATTCGCTTATCGAGCTCAATCCCGACGCCACCGCCATGCTGGGCAATTACACCCCGAGCGATACCGCGGCGTTGAACAAGGATGACGCCGACCTGGGCTCAAGCTCACCGGTACTGCTTGGCGGCGACCTGATCGCCCAAGGCGGCAAGGATGGCAAAATTCGCGTGCTCAGCCGCAAGGCTATCGCTGGCACGGCGCCGCACAAGGCGAATGAGGTGCAGATCGTCTCCACCCCCAGCGGCACGGACCTGTTTAGCCAGCCGGTGACCTGGAAACACGATGGCCACACCTGGATGTTCGCTGCCGACAACGGCGGCACGGCCGCGTGGACGCTGCAAGACGGCAAGCTGCAGCAAAAATGGAAAAACAGCACCGGCGGCACCAGCCCGTTTGAAGCCGACGGCCTGCTGTTCGTGTACGCCCCGGCAGGCGGACTCAACGTCTATGACGCGGCATCGGGCAAGCACCTCACCACCCTGCCCTGCGGCGCAGGCCACTGGAACAGTCCGATCGTGCTGCAGGGACACATCATTCTGCCCGAAGGGAACGCCAATACCCACGCTGCCAGCGGCGTGCTGAATATCTGGAGCCTGCCCGCCGGACATGGTTAAGGCGCGTCACTCGTCCGCCAGCGACTGTGGCGCCGATCGTGCTGCGTCAGTGCGCGCTCTCATCGGCCGAGTGCAAGCTTCTGGCTCGGGTTCCGGGCCCGCTCGCTGCATCATGCAATCACGGCCATGCCGCTGCGTCACTCCGGTTCGGAAGACGCCCCCATGCGGCCAAGACACATCGTTCTGATCGCTTCGATCCCTTTGCTGGCGGGCTGTCAGAGGGCCGTTCAAATGACCACGGCGAAACCTGTCACCTATATCTGCGGTGACGGTCGCACCTTGCAGGCGGTCTATCCCAATACGAACAGTGTCGTGCTGACACTCGACGGACAAACGCATCTGCTTCATATCGCCCGTTCGGCCGATGGCGCGCGCTACGTGGATGACCATTGGCAATGGTGGACGAAAGGTCTGCACCAAGGCCAGCTTGCAACGCTCGAAGCGGGTGAAGCGGTCGCATCGGCTGCCGGGATCGTGTGCACAGCACCCTAGAGGATCGGCTTGCTCGCGGCAGCAACGCATTGTCCGTCCTTCGTTACAGGGCCGATGACCACAAGATGCCCAGCTATTCGGGCTGAACTTGGTGTTGTCGGGGACAAACGCGTTTCGTGCTGCTTCAGAGCGTAGTTCGCCCAAAGAGCCGCCATGAAGCACGACTTCATGCGCTCTCATGCCAACCCGCTCTTGCTTGCAGGCATGTGTCTTAGCGGTCACGCACTGTCGTGGACCGGGCACGCGCCAGCGCGACGATCCCACCTTGGCGACATCTATCCGACGGATCCACATCGCGTCACGTGCTGATGAACGAGCTGGTCCATAAAAGTGCCTCTGAAGGACTGCAAACGCGACTATTTGTCTTGTTCAAGGCGGGCCGCAGATTTGCCGGCGGTCGATGAGTAACCGTCGTCCAGGGTGTGCAGGAAGGTGATGATGTCCTCGATGTCCTGGTCGTTGAGCGCAGGCGTGTCGCCAGCATGGCGGTCGAACGGTGCGTCGGTAGTGTCCACGTTGGCGTGGTAAGCGGCAGGAAGGTCGTTGTAACGCGCCGGCGCGCCGTCGGAACCACGTGGATAGATCTTCTCTGGCGCCACCGCACGCAGATTGTAGAAGTCCAGTACCTGCTTGAGGGTGTGATAGATCCCGTTGTGGAAGAACACGTGGCGACGATCGACATTGCGCAGGGTCGGCGTGATGAACATGCCGCAGTACTGGGTCTGTTTGGCCAGGTCCTTGCGGAACGGCCCGCACAGGCCCAGGTCGTGGAAATGCGGATCCTTGTTCATCGGCAACGCGACATTGCGTGGCACACCCAGCGCCTCGTACTGGGTATCGGTGAACAGCGGCGGCAAGCGGTCGGGGGTGACCTTGCTGAGGTGACAGGCAGCGCAATTGCCTTTCTGCGGATCGTTGAACAGCGTCAGGCCGCGCATTTCCGCGGCGCTCAGGCGCGCGTTGCCCTGCAGCCAGGCGTCGTACTTGCTGGTGAACCGGTGGAACGAGGCGTCTTCGGTTTCGAAGCGGCTGATCGCGAACATCGCCTCGGACACCAGCGGGTCAGGCTGTTTGAGAATGTCCTGGCCGAAAAGTTGCTGGAACTGCTCACGATACGAACTGGCCCTCAGCTTGACGGCAACCTCGGCAATGCTGGTGTTGGCCATCTCCACCGGATTGAGCATCGGCACCAGCGCCTGGCGCTGGAAAGAGTCGGCGCGGCCATCCCAGAACAGCCCACCCATCGGCACCATCGGCACCTTGGCGGGCGTGTTGCCGGCCGACTTCTGTACGCGTGCCGTCTTTCCGGCGGCGCTGGCGAGCCGGTCGAGATTGACCGGCACTTCGACCTCGCCAGCATCCGGACCAATACTGAAAGGCTGTTGCCGATAAAGGTAGGCCAGCGACGGCGGTGGACGGAAGCCGACCTGCCCCATGTGCGCGCCACCCGGCTGCAAGGTCTGGCCGTTGGGCGGATTGTAGCCGTGAGCCGGTGAGTGGCAGGAGGCGCAGGACTGCTTGCCCGACGCCGATAGGGACGGATCGAAGAACATCAGCCGGCCCAGACGTGCTACCGCGCTGAGTGGGCGCACCGGCGGCAATCGCAGTTCGACTGGATCGGGGTTGATACCGCGGCCTGCCGCGGTGGTGGCCGAAGTGCCTGTCGAAGCCTGCGCGTGTTTTATCCGGGCCAGGCCGATTGCGGCGCCGACGATCGCGACCAGACACATCACCCAGTTCAATGCGCGCTCCGGTAGCGGTGGAACAGAAGGGGCGCCGGGCGCCTTTCGCGCGACGGAAGCGGAGTTGAGTCGAAAAACCATGATGATCAGGGATGCCCTCAACGACGGAAGCTCCGCCGGGCAAGCCAGGCGGAGCGATGGTGGTGATACCGGATCACCGAGCCTCGTGCAGGCTCGCAAGCGTGCGCGTCGTCGGGCGGATCACCGCTTGCTCAGTACCGCCACGGCCGCGGCCAATGACCGTGGCCATGGCCGTTATCGTGGTCGTGGTCGTGG
>JBDTXA010000161.1:0-7715 GCA_040006415.1 Rhodanobacter sp. | reverse complement strand
CGCAATCTGATCATCTACCGTTTTTCGGTCGACCAGAGCGCCGCTGGCGCGCACTGACATTCTTGGCGCATCACACCGCTGGTGCGCAACAAGCAAACAGGCACGTGGCGGCACCTCCCTGCTGAAGGCAGTGGCGAGCGTGCTGCTGCCTCACGAGAAATTTCATGAAAAAGCTGCTCCTCAATGTTCTGATGGCGTGTTCGGTCTCCCTCGCCGTGGTGCCGGTTCATGCCACAGAAACCGCGCGTTGGTCGAAGGAAAAAGCTGCGGCCTGGTATCAGAGGCAGGCCTGGCCGCTGGGTAGCAACTACCTGCCAGCTAACGCGATCAACGAGCTGGAAATGTGGCAGGCCGGTACCTTCGACCCTCAGCGCATCGATCGCGAACTGGGCTGGGCGCAAGGTCTGGGGATGAATACCATGCGTGTCTTCCTGCATGATCTGCTCTGGAAGCAGGATGCGGCGGGTTTCAAGAAACGCATGGATACGTTTCTGACGATTGCAGCCGAACACCACATCAAGCCGATCTTTGTGTTGTTCGATTCTTGCTGGGATCCGGATCCGGTACTGGGCCCCCAGCATCCGCCGATCCCCGGCGTGCACAACTCCGGTTGGGTACAGTCGCCCGGCAACGCCATGGACGATCGCAGCCAGTACCCGCGTTTCGAAAGCTACGTCAAGGACATCGTCGGAAGCTTTGGAAAGGACGACCGCATCCTGGCATGGGATGTGTGGAACGAACCTGACAATCCTGGCGGCGGCAACTACGATCCGCGGGAACCGAAAGACAAGTTCCAGCGGGTCGCCGAGCTTCTGCCGCAGGTGTTCGCATGGGCCCGCAGCGAGCAGCCGATCCAGCCGTTGACCAGCGGCGTGTGGCACGACGACGACTGGAGCCCCTCGGCAAACCTCAACGCGATCGAAAAGACCCAGCTGCAGCAATCCGACGTCATCAGTTTTCACAGTTATGACTGGCCGGAGGGCTTCAGTCGGCGGGTGGATCAACTCGAGCCGTATGGCCGTCCACTTCTGTGTACCGAATACATGGCACGCGGCGCCGGCTCCACCATCGACACCATCCTGCCGATCGCCAAGAAGCGAAATGTCGGCATGGTCAATTGGGGATTCGTCGATGGCAAATCGCAGACCAAGTTCCCGTGGGATTCGTGGCAGCGGCCGTACACGATGGCACCGCCGACCATCTGGTTCCATGACCTGCTGCATCCGGACGGGACGCCATACCGCGAGCGCGAGGCACAGATCTTGCGCGCGCTGAGCGGTTCTCCAAAGGGCGTGGTTCCCGCCGGTTTCTGATACATCGGCCGGTCGAAGGCCATCCCGACGCCCGGTTTTCCGGGCGTTTTCTTGGCCGGCATGCGCGCCGGAAGTCCGTCTCTGAAAGCCGGACGCCGCACCGCAGCATGACAACGCAAAAGCCTTGGTGCATTGTTAGTCATATAGTACGACAATTAAAAAAGAGACATGAGAAAGAGGCTGGGATAGCAGCTGGGTTATTCGCTCCATCAGTGGTTCCGGCGGGAGCGCGGGCCGCATCAAACAAGAAATTTTCTGGTGTCCGGAAACCGCAAAAAGCGGTTGGGTACCGATCAACCTAACTATATTCAATGCGATTTCGGGGAGATTTATTCATGAAGCATACGATGCTGATGTCCTGCACCATGACGCTGCTGTCGAGCGCCATCTGCGCCTGTTTTTCACCAGTTCATGCCACGAGCGCGCCAGCGGGCGACAAAGCAGTCGCCAGCGAGTCAGCACCGCAGCAGAATGTTGGAACCGACGGCCAACCGACGCCTGTGCCGAAGCGCCAGGCGAGGCTGACCGCTGAGCAGCTTGCCAAGCAGAATGCCACTAACCTCAGTGGCGTGGTGGTCTCGCCGATCCGCGCGTCGCTGGAGAGCGCGCAGTCCATCAAGCGCAACTCGCGCATGGTGGTCGATTCGATTGTCGCGGAGGATATCGGCAAGCTTCCCGACAACAGCGTGGCCGATGCCCTGCAGCGCGTGCCTGGCGTGCAGGTGGCACAAGGGTTCCAGGGCGAGACGACGTCCGTCGTGATTCGCGGGTTACCCAACGTGGTGACGACGCTCAACGGTCGCCAGCTGTTCGGCTCCGACGGTCGCCAGTTCTCCTTCCAGGACCTACCTGCCACAGCGGTTAGCGGCCTGGACGTGTACAAGTCCAACGATGCCACGATGCTTACCGGCGGCATCGCCGGCACGGTCGACATCCGCACCTTCCGTCCATTCGATTTCGACGGTTTCAAGCTGGGTGCCACCGCGACCGAAACGCATTCGAAGTACGGCGGCAAGACCGATCCTTCCGGCAGTGTATTGATCAGCAATCGCTGGAAAACCGACATTGGCGAAGTCGGCGCGCTCCTCAACCTGGGCATGACCGAGTCGCACTACGACTACAACGTGGCTTACGTCGACAACAATCTCACCCGTGTGCTGAATGACGGGGCGGGAAATCCGGTGCGTACGAGCGATGGCAACCTGCTGGTGGCGCCCAACCAGTACGGTGCCAACTACAACACCGGCCACCGCAAACGTCCCGAGGCGAACTACGCGTTGCAGTGGAAGCCCAGCGACAATACGGAGGTGACCATGGAAGGCCTGTACACGTGGTACTCCGATCGTTACAACCAGCCCTACTATTTCTCCGGTCCGCAGAACGTGGTGGCGCCGTCCAATATCACCGCCAGCAGCTCCTGCTTCCCGGTCGGCCAGGTGAGCTCACCGTACGCCGGCCAGACCATCTGCCCGCTCACCAGTGCGCAATTCACCGGCAACTACTATGCCGCGACCAGTACCCAGGCGCACGTGGATTACGGCCACAACATCCAGAACTCTCTGGGTTTCAAGTGGTTTGGCGACCAGCTGAACCTCTCCACCGACGTGACCCGCAACTCGTCGAGTTTCGAGAACGACAACTTCGTCATCGATACCTTCCTTGATGCGTACAACTCGCCGTTGACCACGTCCTATAACGCGCCGAACAACTGGGGTCTGGTCGGTAATCCGCAGCTGGATCCGAGCCGCTATTACCTCAACGGCCTCTACCAGAACGTGCACAACAACAAGGCCACCCAGACCGCCTGGCGGGGAGACGGCAACTACAATTTTAACGGCGACTTCTTCAGCTCGGTCGACTTCGGCCTGCGTTATGCCAACACCACAGCCAAGTCCACCGGCGCGTTCTACAATCAGGGACCTCCGGGTGGCGCCTACCTGGCAAACGGCGCGCCGAATCCGGCGAACAATGTGCTCAATCTGTTCGGGTCGGACTTTTTTTGCGGGGTTCCTCGGGACGGCGCAGTGCCGGGTGGAGCGCTCAGCGGTTGCTATAACTACCTGCTAGGCAACCAGGACGCGCTGCGCGAGTTTTACGGCCTTGCCGACGGCAAGCTGCCCCCGCAGCAGGGCCAGTACTTCAACATCAACGAGAAGACCTACTCGGCTTTCGCCCAGGTCAACTACGGCAACGAGATGTTTGGCCTGCCGTATGACGGCGTGGTCGGCGTGCGCTACGAGAAGATCAAGCGTGGCCTCAATGCCTACACCTTCGACTCGGCCACCAACCTGTACTCGCCGATCGGTCTGAACACCAGCGACGACAACTGGCTCCCCAACGCGACCTTCAATCTGCATTTCCGTGATGACCTGCAGATGCGGCTTTCGGCCGGCAAGACCATCCAGCAGCCGGGCTTTGGCAGCCTGAACCCATCGCTGACGCTGAGCCCGTCCACGGCCAACACCATTGCTACCGGCGGTGGCGGCAATGCCAATCTGAAGCCGACCAAATCCAACAGTTACGACGCCACGCTGGAGTGGTACTTCAGCGATGCCGGTTCACTTACCGGGGGCTTGTTTTATCACGACATCACCGGGTACATCGAGAACTACACCTTTCAGCAGACGATCGATGGCGTGACCTACCTGATTTCCGGACCGCAAAGTTCAGGCAGCGGCCATCTCGACGGGGCTGAGCTGGCTTACACGCAGTTCTTCACCTCGCTGCCGGGTGCGTGGAGCGGCTTCGGGGTCCAGGCCAACTACACCTTCATCGAAAGCAAGTTGAAGACGCCTTCGGAAACCGGCGACGGCTTTATCAGCGCACCGTTCCAGAACGTCTCCAAGAACAACTACAACCTTGTGTTGATCTATGAAAAATACGGATTCTCCGGACGCCTGGCCTACAGCTACCGCAGTCGTTATTCGGAGTTTTTCCTCGCCTCGTCCAGCGTGCTCGGTACCAACAAGCAGATGTATGACGAGCCCGCCAACCAGCTTGACCTTTCGCTGAGCTATGACGTGAATCCGCATGTCACGGTGGTGCTCAACGCCACCAACCTGACGAAGAAAGACTTCCACTCCTATGCGGGTTCGGGCACGTCGCTTCCGCAGGATTTGCGCTACCAGGATCGTACCGTAGGCTTGGGCATTCGGCTAAAGCTCTGACCCTTCCAATCAGCATTCTCGCGCGCCCGGTGGCATCACCGGGCGCAACCGCTGATGCCTTGAGGAGTAGAAGATGCTGCGATACCTAGCTGCGCTTGCCTTGGCCTTTGCAGCGATTTTGGGCCTGTCGCCTGGGGCCCAGGCTCGTCCCGTCTCGAACGGCTTCACCAATCCGTTATTCAAAGGCGGCGACCCATGGATCACGCGGGTCGATGGGGTGTACTACTACACCGCTTCCAACTGCGGCGTGGCCGACCTGTGCATCAAGCGTTCGCGGAGCCTGTCGGGGTTGGCCGCTGCACCGTGGATCGGGGTGTGGAGCCATCTGGAGGACAGTGATCCGAATGCGCATGACGTGTGGGCACCGGAGCTGCATTACCTTGATGGTCACTGGTATATCTATTACGCCGCCGACGATGGCAGCAACGAGCGCCATCGGCTGTATGTGCTTGTCGCGGACCACGCTGAAGGCCCTTACACAGAGGGCGATACCGGTTCGCCGCACGGACAACTGGTCGAATCGTCCGGGCATTGGGCGATCGATCCGAACGTATTCACCGCCAGCGATGGAAAACGCTATTTGACCTGGTCGTGCACCGACCATGACGACTCCACGTTCCCGCAACGCATCTGCCTGGCGCCGCTTCTCGATCCACTGCATGTCGGCCAGACCGTGGCGATCTCCACCCCGACCGAAGCGTGGGAAATACGTGGCAAGCCGATCCAGGAAGGTCCGGTGGGCTACACCCGCCATGGTCACACCTACATTACCTATTCGGCCAGCGCGAGCTGGATCCCGAACAACTACGCCGTCGGTATGCTGACACTTACCTCCAACGCCTCACCGATCAAGCCGTCGTCGTGGCGCAAGTCCGGGCCGATATTCGATCACCATGGCAAGGTCTATGGACCCGGCTCGGTGGTGTTCGTGCCATCTCCGGATGGTAGCCAGTGGTGGAATGTGTACCACGCGATCGAACGGCTTGACTGCGACCCCGCCTATCGCTGTCGCGACATTCGCATGCAGCCGATGCACTTCGACCACGAGGGCGCCCCTGTACTTGGCAAACCGCAACCGCTTTCGGAAAAGTTTCAGTTGCCCGCTGGCGACAGCAAAGTACCGGGCAAGCATGATTGAAAACAGATACCGACGCATGAGCCGTGAGCTTCCCGGTTCCGAAAGACCTTCCCCCATGCATTTCCCGCTGCGCTTTCTTCGTGCATGCCTTGGCGTGCGCTCTTGTCTGGCATGGCTTCTCGTCATCACGGCGGTACCGGTACGGGCAGCCGATACGCCAGGCTGGGTCGGTGCCTGGAGTGCTTCGATGATTCCTCTGCCGTCGTCCGCCAACGCAGTGATCGGTGCACAGAAGGCGCCAATCCTTTCCAATCGGACAGTGCGTGAATTGGTGCGAGTCGGCGTTGCCGGCAATCGGGTCCGCATCGTGCTGGACAACCGCTACGGCACGGCGCCAGTGACCATAGATGCCGCGTCGATCGGCCACCAGAAGATCGGGGCCACGATGGCTGATGGCAGCGTCGTACCGATCCGGTTTGGTGGCCATCACTCCGTGCTGCTTGGCCCAGGAAAAATCGTGACCAGCGACCCCGCAGCCTTCCCGGTCGAGGCGGGCGACACGCTTGGTATAAGCCTGTTCGTCAAGGCAAGAGCTGTGGTTCAAACGTGGCACCCCGATCCCCGCAGCGAGCAGTTCGTGGCCGGGCCGGGCGACCGTACGCTTGATGCGGCCATGCCTGATGCGGACGGTCTGCCCGGCATCGCCTGGCTGGATCGCGTAGACGTGGAAACGAGTAGTCCTTCTCGCGCCATCGTGGCATTGGGCGACTCGATCACCAATGGGTACCGCGCCAGTGCGCGAACGGCGTGGGCGGATCTGCTGCAGCAACGCCTGATCGCGTCCCGGTGCCTGCGACCGGTGCTTAACGCTGGCATCGACGGTAACCAGGTGGCTGCTGCGATGGGCTCGTTCGGTCTGGGCAAGGCGATGGATGCGCGGGCCGCGAACGATGTGTTTGCGGTGCCTGGCGTGCACTATCTGATTCTTCTGGGCGGCATCAACGACATTGGCCTTTCCACCATCGCTGCGCACGCAAACAAGCAGGGCACACCAGGTGCCAATGCGCTTGCTGACCCAGTGATCGCTGCGCTGCGAAGGATCCTCGATGCTGCGCATGCCAAGGGGCTGAAGGTCATCGGCGCCACTGTGCTTCCGTTCGATCAGACCACACGCACCTACACCGCTTCGGGCGAGGCTGCGCGCCAGAAGCTGAATAAATGGATTCGCGAATCCGCCGGTTTTGATGGCGTGATCGATTTTGACAAGGCGCTTCGAGACCCCGCGCATGTGCGCCAGTTGCGCCAGGACTACGACAGTGGCGACAACCTCCATCCCAGCGACGCCGGTTATCGCGCCATGGCCAGCGCCATTCCGCTGAGCCTTTTTGACTGTCACTGAGTCGCGACGTCACGCGCCGTGCTGGCGTGATCGGCGAAGCGACCAAGGAGTTACCGCTGTGCATCGATCCATTCGACACTTCGTACAAGCTGCTATTTTTTCCACTTTAGTCACCACGGCGATGGCGGCAATTGCCGCTGACGGAACGCCGGTGGTCGGCACCCGCACCGCCGACGGCTCGGGCTATCCTTCACTGGTTCGCCTGACGCATCAGGATGATCAAGCGAAGAATGGCCGACTGCTGATGGCATTCGAGCAGGACGGGCTCGCCGGTATTCCGTTGTGGGCCAGCGACGATGACGGGGCGCACTGGCATTTTCAGCAAAACGTTGTGGACCAGGCTCACCCGGGCGACCACCTGTGGCAACTGCGTTGGCAGCCAAACCTTACCGAGATGTCGCGCGCCAGCGGCCCGCTGAAACCTGGCACCTTGCTGCTGGCTGCCAATGCCACTGGCAACACGGAGCAAGGACGGTTGATCGCCGAAGACCTCCAGCTCTATGCCTCTACTGACCAGGGACACCACTGGGACTACCGTGGCTCGATCATCAAGGGCGGCGGCAACCCTTCGGACAAGGACAACAAGGGCGTGTGGGAGCCCAACATCCACATTCTGGACGATGGTCGGATGGTCGCCTACTACTCCAGCGAACAGCACAAGGCGGAAGGCTACAACCAGCTGCTGGCGCACAAACTTTCCAGCGATGGCGGTCGTAGCTGGGGGAAGGAAAAAGTTGACGTGGCGATTCCCGGCGGCG
>JBDTXA010000160.1:0-7729 GCA_040006415.1 Rhodanobacter sp. | reverse complement strand
TGGCCCAAGATGCGCGCGAACGCATCGTTCGCCTCGCGGTAATAACCCTCGCTGTGCCACAGCGTGTCGTCCCCATCGAAACCGACCAGCTTCAGCATTTGTCGTCACTCCATCCCGGGCCGCCGTGTCGCTGCATCGCTCAGCTGACGTCGCTGCCCAGACGCAGATTGATTTCCAGCACGGTCGCCAGCTCACGCATCGGCTCGACGTCACGCGTCAAGGTCATCCAGCCAGCATAGCGATGCTCCTCCGCTTCCCACGACCACAACGTGTAACCGAATCCGGCCAGCGAGTCATAGGCGGTGGAAAACAGGGAGGCGGCGTCCATGTCGTCGTAGAACTCATCCTCGTCCGGATCGCCATTCCAGTCGACCGAAAGGTTCCATCGCGACGAGAGTTCGTTGATAGCCTGCACCAGCGAACGCACGTCATGCTGCTCGACGATGAAGCCGGAGCGCCAGTCGATGACACGACCAATCAGATCAAGCGGAACGGTGTCGCCAGCCTCGTCTTCGGCGATGCTTTCACGATAGTCGACGAACTGCTGCAGTGCACTTTCCTCGTCGCCGGGGTTGATCAGCAGCAACAGCTGCCACACGCTGGCTTCGACCGAATCCTCGTCGAGATCGTCGAATTCGCGCTCCACGTCGAAGTCGTCATCGTCGTCGTTCATGCGCCTACTCGTTGGCGCACCGCGGCCATGTCGCGCAAGGGGCGAACCTCGATCGAGCCGGTGCGTGCCCATGGAAACGACGAGGCAATGCGGACGGCTTCGTCCATGTCTGCTGCCTCGATGACATTGAACCCGCCCAGATATTCCTTGGTTTCCGCAAACGGACCGTCAACCATGCTGACGTGGTCGTCGCGGACGCGTATGGTACGCGCCGTCTGGCCATCTTCCAGCTGCTGCGAATCGTGCAGCTGGCCTTCGGCGCGCAATTCGTCGGCGTGCAGGAAACAGCCCTTCATCCGGGTATCGAACTCGCCCTCCGGCAGAGCGGCCAGCAAGGCGTCATCGCAGTAGATCATCATCAGGTATTTCATGGCGTCCTCGACAAGTGGAAGATTCACGCAAGCGTTGGCGGTGGATTTGCAAGGATAATGGCGAAGTATCCACCCCGTGACCGCCATGCACGATACCTCCAGCACATTCTCCTGCACACCGATTGCTTTTGCGCGTTCGCCCTACGCGCATCGAATCGACGCGCCGCACCAACCGACCATTGTCGCCGGCACGGAAACCGGGGCAGTGGCGGAGGCGATGATCGAATTTGTCGAGGGCATCCGTGCGGCCGCTTTCTGCGATCTGGCCGGGTTCGAGCGGATCTGGCTGATCTTCATGTTTCATCGCAGCGACGGCTGGAAGGCACGGGTCCGGCCGCCGCGTGGCGGAGGTCAGCGCAGCGTGCTGGCCACACGATCGCCACACCGGCCCAATGCGATCGGCCTGTCTGCGGTCGAACTGGTTGGCGTGGAGGAACGCGGCCTGCGTGTGCGCGGGATGGATCTGCTGGACGGCACGCCGATTCTCGACATCAAACCGTACGTGCCCTACGCCGATGCATTTCCCGATGCGCGCGCAGGCTGGATCGACGAGATCGATGTCGCGCAAGGACGGCACTCGGCGCCGGGCCCCCGGCGCTCGAGAAGGGTGTGGCCGCCAACGACGGAGCAAAGCTGATCAACCTCGTGGCGGCCCACGCCGTTCGGCCCTGAGCTGATACAGGCGTCGATCGGCCTCTGCCAGACCCACTTCCAGCGAAACACCGGGGTCGATCGTGGTTGAGCCAAGCGTGAATTCGATCGGCGCCTGGTCACGATCGGCGTCGATACGGGTGATGATGTTTTTTGTCAGCTCGCTGTCCGCATCGCGCAGCAGGATCAGAAACTCGTCGCCGCCCAGCCGCACGACGGCGTCCTGCTCTCGCACGTGCCTGGCCAGAAAGCTTGCCACGCCCTTGAGGACCTCATCGCCACGCTCGTGTCCGTAGGTGTCATTGACCTGCTTGAAGTGATCCAGGTCGATCACCACGCAGCCCCAGCGCGCGGCGCCGTGTTCGGCGATCAGCCCGGCCAGGTAGCGTCGGTTGAAACAGCCGGTCAGCGCGTCGCGCATCGACCACTCAAGCAGCTTTTTCTCGTTCTTGTGCCGGTCGGTAACGTCCTGCGCATGTCCAAGTACATAGGGATCGCCGGTACCGACATCGTCGTCCAGCACGTTGTGATATTGCCATGTACGCAGGCTGCCATCTTTCGCGATCAACGCCATGATTCCTGCATCGCTGTCATTGGTGATGATCCGCAGCAGGTAGGCGCGAAACGCCGGATGCAACTCGGGCCGGATGAAATCGGCCAGGGACCGTCCAATCATTTCGCCTACCGAGTAACCAAGTGACTTTGCCGCCGCGGGATTCACCGACAGCAACACCCCTTCGTAGTCGTGCGTACAGATCAGCCCCAGGCTGTACTGAAACAGTTTGCGAAAGCGTCGGTCGCTCGCCTCAAGCGCCGCAATGGCGCGTTTGCGCAAGGTGACGTCCTGAAATGCGCCCACCACGCGTCGCGGGTTACCATGTTCATCGAACTCGATCGCGCCTATTGAGCGAACCCATATCTTGCACTGGCTGGCGGTGATCAGCGGCAACTGCAGGTCCCAACCTTCGCCATCCACGATCGCGTTGTCCATTGCCGTCCGCACTACCTCGCGGGTCTCCGATGCATAAAAATTGAGCATGGTTTCCAGAGTTGGCTGATAGTTTGGCGGCACATTATGGATGCGGCACGTCTCGGCAGACCAATGGAGGTCACCGGTCGCCAGTTCCAGCTCCCAACCGCCCACGCCAGCCATGCGCCCGGTACGCTCGAGCGATGACTCGCTGGCGCGCAGCTTTCCCTCCAGCCGCTTGGCCGTCCTGACCTGATGGCGCAGGGCCACCGCTTCACGGTCCAGCGCATTATGTTCGTGCATCGCATAACGACGCAGTTCCAGTGCCTCGGCCGCCGCCTTGGCCAGCGCCATCAGTGCATCGCGCTGATGCGGCTCGAGCGCGCTTGCCTCGCGACCAAGCACGCAAAGCGATCCCACGCGCGAGCCATCTTCCAGTTCGATCGGGGCGCCGGCATAGAAACGGATATCTGGCTTGCCGGTCACCAGCGGGTTGTCCGCAAAACGAGGATCCTTGGTGGCGTCACTCACTTCCAGCAGATCATGGCCAAGAATGGTGTGGGCGCAGAAGGCAGCGTCTCGTGGTGTTTCGGTCACCCCAGGCAGGCCGTGATTTGATTTGAACCACTGCCTCTTGATGTCGACCAGGCTGATCAACGCAATCGGCTGGCGTGTGATGGCTGCCGCGGCGGCCGTCAGCGCATCGAAGAGCCGCTCCGCTTCGGTATCGAGCACGTCCAGTGACCGCAAGCGGGTCAGGCGAGCTTCTTCGTCAGCAGGAAGGGACGCAGCAGGCATAGTCGATCTCCTTCGGTTCGACAGGAAAGTCAATCATGCCCGATATATTCGCTTTGTAATGTGAAAAGACTCCCGCCGCGTGAGCCACGGAAACTGGGGTCCAGCGACCACCGCACGGCAGATCCTCGAAGAGCGGCCGTGCGGCGAACCGATACAGAACCGCTTACAGACGGCCCATCAACCAAAGCACCAGCAAAATCACTACTATCAGACCGAGGATGCCGCTGGGTCCATAACCCCATGAGCGTGAATAACCCCACGTGGGCAATCCGCCGATCAGCGCGAGAATCAATACGACGACAAGAATGGTCACCAGCATGTGAATGTGCTCCGAAATCAAGAGGCAGCTTGCTGCCGGTTTCGCATCCTGCCGCCACCGACTGTTTCGAAAACGTGATGAAATGGGTATGGCCGGATTCACCATACGGCAATGTCAATATGGCAGCGAAAACGCAGCATGCTGTCCCGGCGAGCAGTGCGATAGATGGTCCGGCTCAGGCGCTTCCAACTCAAGCGCGACCCGCATCTGCTGATCACGTCTGCCGCGGCTTGACACCATCGCCCATAGCAGGCCTGCGCCGCGCCGAAGCTGAAAACTCACGGCCAAAACGGTTGATCATCGCGTATCGATTCAGTGCGCCGGGATTCGGTGGGCGAAATAGTCTCGCAGGAATCGTTGCCGTGCTGCCCGCCGATCTACCTGGGTGCGGGCGTGTGCATCGATGGTCTGGCGCAGCACTCCGCCGCCGGATGGGCGCACGGCAGCCCAGTCGGGCAGACCTTTGCCATTGGGGTCGCCGGTCTTGATGAAGTTGGCGAAATAGCCCTCCATCACCCGCGACGTCTCCCGATCTGCAGCCGTCCACGCATACACGGCATTGCCATCGAGATTGCCGAGGGCGTATTCAATTTCGCTACTGTGCACGGCACCGGCATCGGCTACCTCACTCGGCGCCGGATGCCGCTTGGCCGGGCGCGGCTGGTCGAAGTAATAGTAATAAACGGACGCATCACCCGTCCGGCGGTGCAGATCCATCCAGCGCCAGGTGCTGTGCGCGATGAACATGTCGCCAGCCAGCTCGGTAGCGGATCGCTTCACGCTTTTCTCGCTGTCGCCGGGATACAGCGCCAGCGCCTCGGCCGCGTGCTTGCCGAACAGCTTCTTCAGTGCCGCGCGATAATTCGCAGGCGTTGGAAGCTGCTTGTTCACAATACCGGTGTAGAAACCCTCCTGCGAATTCGACCCCAAAAGCAATGGCACTTTGGCCTGTGCGCCGCGGCCGAAGGTGATGGCAGGTGCCTCCGTAAGCAGATAACCGTCGATGGCCACCTCGGCATCCGCCGACCCCGCCTCGCTGATCGCCTGAAGCAGCTTTTCGGCAGGTAACTGGCGCAAGCCTACCAGCGAATCGATGCCCAGCTTGTCAGCCAATGCCTGTCCGTTCTGCTCAAGTTTGGGCAACGCCACGGGAGCGATCGGCGCAATCAAGGCGCCGCTTTCACCAATGGCGCGGGCGAACAATCCCCGTGCCAGCGGCGAGGCCATCAGCACACTGACCGAGATCGAACCGGCTGATTCGCCGGCGATGGTCACCTGACTCGAGTCGCCGCCGAAGCGCGCGATATTCGCCTTGACCCAGCGCAGCGCCGCAACTTGGTCCAGCAGGCCGTAATTTCCCGCCGCGTGATGCGCTGATTCAGCGGCCAGCGCCGGCAACGCGAAGAAGCCGAACACGCCCAGCCGATAGTTCACCGTCACCGTGATCATCCCCTTGCTGGCCAGACTGGCACCGTCGTAGCGCTTCTCCGATCCGTCACCTCCCACGAAGCCGCCGCCGTAGAAGTACACCAATACCGGCAGTTTCTTTCCCCCGTGTGCAGGCTTCCAGACATTGAGATACAGGCAGTCCTCACTCATGCCATCGCTGCGGAACACCATGTCGTCGAACAACGGCAACTGCATGCAGCGTGGTCCAAAGCGCGTCGCCCGGCGCACACCCGCCCACGGCTTTACCGATTGCGGCGGCTTCCAGCGCAACGGCCCCGTCGGAGGGGCCGCATAAGGAACGCCCTGAAATTCCTCCAGCGTGACGGCACTGCCTGAAACCAGCGCGGTCTTGCCCTGGATCAGTCCATCGGCAAGCCGCACCTGCGGCAACTTAGTCTGGCTTGCGCTGGCCGCCGTGGAGGCGATCAGCAACGCGGCAGCCAGCGCCATGCCGACGCCACGGCTGGCATATGAGTGAATCAGCGAGTTGAAAGCAGTCATGGCGGCATCCGGAAAAACGCAGTCTGCAGACTAGAACATCCTCTCGCTGGCTTCCAGAAACACCCCCGACCACTGGCGCGGAGCACGCCCTCTCGCCTAAGGTAAGCATTCGATCTACGTCCCCGATGGAGCTGACCCCGTGCGCACCTTCCTTCTGCTGCTGATCGCCATCACCCTGGGCGCATGCGCCACGTCTCGCCCGGCCGCCACGTCGACTGCCCCGGCGCTGCGCGTGATGACCTTCAACGTTCGCCTCGGCACCGCCGCCGACGGACCCAACCGCTGGGACCAGCGCCGCGACGTGATGGCAAGCACGATCGCGCAGGAAAAGCCGGACCTGTTCGGCACCCAGGAGCTGTTCAAGTTTCAGGGCGACTATCTGGTAGGCAAGTTGCCCGCCTATCGCTGGTTCGGGCTGAGTCGATACGGCGATGATCGCGACGAGCACATGGGGGTGTTCTATCGCACTGATCGGCTGCGCGTGCTGAAGTCGGGCAACTTCTGGTTGTCGGAGACGCCGGATAAAGCGGGCAGCATCAGCTGGGGTCATCCGCTTCCGCGGATGGTGACCTGGGCACTGTTCGAGCAGATCGGCAGCGGGCACCGTTTCTACTACTACAACACCCACTTCCCTTATCGCGACCAGGACGAACCGGCGCGGACCAAAGCGGCGCAGGAGATCCTCGCTCGCCTGCAGGCGTTGCCGGGAAATATCCCGATCGTGCTAACCGGCGATTTCAACAGCACGCCCGACCGCCCCGACCACGCCTTGCTCAGCACCCTGCTGCAGGACGCGTGGTTGGACGCCGGGAGCCGCAGCGGCCCTGCCGCCACCTTCCACAATTTCACGGGAAACCCGGATCGTCGCATCGACTGGATTTTCTATCGTGGCTTTCACGCCCGCGACGTGCGGACGGTAACTACCAGCAAAGATGGCCGCTACCCGTCGGACCACTTCCCGGTAGTTGCCGATCTACAATGGAATGCCGCCACGCCCTGATCCCGTCAGTGTGTATTCGCCAATGGCACAAGGCCTGGGAGCGCAATCTTCCGGCTACCTTTCCCGCCCTCGTCGACCGCCCAGGCCGTCACGACGCACGCGCTTCAGGTCGATTCACCTAACGGTACTGATCGGGGGCTGGTCATCAAGCACCTGCAGTTCCACGCCACTGGTTTGCGGAAGAATCGGCTGATCGGTGGCCAGCAGCACCGTACCCGGTGTGAGTTGCGGCAGAATCGCGGCAAGAAACCCCTCGGGAACTGCCACCCGGCTGGCCAGTTCGGCGCCCACCGGCTGGCCGGCTTCGTCAGCATGGCCGGGAATGCCGATGCTGATCCAGTTCGGCATGTGCAGGCCCGAGGTTCCTGGAATGACTTCGCTCATCTGCCCCTGCGCTACGATGTAGGCATGGGTGCCCGGCAACGGATTGCGAACGGCGATGCTGGACCGCCCAATTTCGATCCCGTTGCGATAAACGACAACCTTGCCATCGGGCACGCTGAGCACCAGCGACACCGGGCCTTCGGGTGACTTTTCCGGCTCCCAGCGATAATCCTCACCGCTGCGCAGCGGCGTAATCGAGCTTTCCAGCCCGGTACGTACATCGATCGGCGTGATAGCGCGCGGATGAACCACGCTGGCCGGCTGCGCGCCCTCTTCAGAAACCACCACAGTCATGCCCATGTTGGTGGCTTCGAACAGCCGGCGTGCGAATTCGGTAGGCAGATGCACGCAGCCGTGCGACTCGGGGTAACCGGGCAAACCACCGGCATGCAGGGCGATGCCGTCCCAGGTAAGACGCTGCTGATAGGGCATCGGCGCACTGCGGTACAGATTGGAGTGATGGTCGCGTTCTTTCTGCAGGATGGTAAACACCCCGGTGGGGGTCTTGTAACCGGCCTTGCCGGAGCTGACCGTGCTGACGCCGATTAGAATGCCGTTGCGATAAGCGTAGGCGCGCTGTTCGGTAAGGCTGACCACCACTGCCATCGGTCCG
>JBDTXA010000159.1:0-8155 GCA_040006415.1 Rhodanobacter sp. | reverse complement strand
ATGCGCTGCAGGAAAGGGTGCTCGTGAACCTTTTCAGTGGGCCAGATGGAAATGTCGGACGCGCTGTACAGAAGAATGGCGCGGTCAGCCGTTTCCAGCGCCACGCGCAGTACCCGGTTCGTGGCCGGGCGCTTGCCGGTCTCGGCAACGCGCCAGACGCCGTAAAGCTGGTTGTGGCTGTAAAGCGTAAGTCCATTGTCAAAACGCGTCAGCAGCGCCTTGCCCTGAGGCTCGATCGCCTCGATACGCTGGCCGACGAGTTGCTCTTCGTAGGGTTTGAGCTCGGAGAACGCAAACCAGGCGTGCTGCAGCGTCCGACCGACCACAGCGGTCGCCAGCGCATCGGCAGCTCGTCGAATTTCGGGACCTTCGGGCATCTGGATCAGCTCAGTGTGTTGTTACGACCGCCGTCGACGGTAATGGGCATTGTGAATCTGACCCCGGTCCTGGTTTCTGCGAACGCAAGGGACGATCAAGCTGCATTGCAGTCCGCTCCCTTTGCTGGCGGCGTTGTCTGGTACCGACATCCCAACATTTGGAGCCGACGTCACTTTTCAGATCATGTACTCGCGCTAACTTCAGCGCCATTCAAACCTGCCCCTCTTGACCACCCCTTTTATCTCTCTGGCTCGATCGCCTGTCATCTTGCCTGCGTCAGCTCAGGCGACGCTCGTCGATCGCATCTCGATAGGGCAATTTCAGGTGTCCGTAGCGCACAACGACCACCGAGAAAGCCAGAAGCAGGATCGCGAAGGAGGTGCCGAGCAGATCCAGTGCGGGCGGGTGCTGCTCAACGAGCATGTGTCGGGCCAGGGCTATCATGGCGATATACAGAGGTATTCGCACTGGAAGCTTGCCTGCGCTCCGGTACACCTCGAACATCGAGATCACCTCGACATACATGAATAACAGCAACAGGTCGCTGACATCCGCGTGCCCTGACTCAAGCATGGAGCGCACTTCCTGGTATCCAATCAGCAATGTCGCCACCAGGATAGTCAGCAAACCCAGCTTCTCGATGGCGGAAAAAGAGCGTCCGATCAACGCACTTCGCATGGGGTATCTCCCTGGTACGGATTCTGATCGAACGGCGACGTTTGCATCCGGCAGCATGCGTCTATATACGGACAGACAAAGGAAACGGAGGCACTCGAGCCACGAACCACATCGCCGCCAGCCAGGATGTGCTTCTCCCTGCACTGACTGGAACGTCAACAGGCAGGCGGCACGATGAGGACATGTCGCGCCACCGTCGTCTTGTACTGCCGGGTAACCTGCGCCACATCATCCAGCGTGGCTTGAATCGCTGCGCCATCTTCGTGGAGGATGTCGACCGCAAAAACTATGACGACCTGCTCTGCGATATTGCGAGCATCCATGACATAGCTGTCCATGCGTACGTGCTCATGGGCAACTGCATCCATTTGCTACTGGACTTCGCCGAAACCGGACGCCCCGTCCCGAGCCATGCGCAAACGCCGGTCAATCTACGTGCAGACATTCAATCGACGCCACCGCGGCAGCGGCACGCTCTGGCAAGGTCGGTTCAAATCCTGTCTGGTCGACACGCAGCGCTACCTCATGACGGTCTACCGCTAGATCGAGCTGAACCCGATTCGGGCTGCCATGGTAGAACGCCCGAAGGTCACCGTTGGTCGTGTGTTCACGCCAACCTGGCGTGTTGAAAGATCCGCTGGTGACGCCCCATCGCTGTATCTGGCACTTGATGAAGAAGTCATCATCTGCGCCGAGGCCTACCGTGCGTGGTTGCATGCAGGTGGCAGCGATGACGACCTGCAACGCCTACGCGCCTACCTTTAACAGGGACGCGACCTTGGCGACACCACGTTCCAGAACATGTTTCAGAAGGCTTTGGGTCGCCCAGTAACCGTGACGCCACGCGGGCGCCCTGCACTATCAGCGCAGGACGGCTGATGGCATGACTTGATTGTCTCCGTCCCCTTTAGCCGAAAGCGTGGCCGGCGAAGACCACCGGGCAACCTGCCCGATGATCTTTCGCATCTTCCGTCCGCTTATGCCGTTTGGCTATTTTCCCAATCGGTACATCAGTACCGCGGCCCGCTCGGTCTGCGAGTCGAGTGTGCCAAGGTCGGCGGCCTCGTTCACGGTATGACCGCCGGTACCCATCAGGCCCAGGCCATCCAGTGCCATGTCCACCCGATCAGCCACGAAGCTGATGTCGGCCGCGCCTGCATTACGCGGATTGATCGCGGTCACTGGGCCCAAACCGAGGTCGCGGCTGACCGCGTCGTAGCGCTCGAGCAGCCGGGCGTTGCCTTCCGTCGCCGCCATCGGCGGATAGCCGTCGTCGAACACCAGCGTGGCATCGGTGTGCGGCAGGTGCCGGCTCACGATCCCGAGCATGGTGGTACGCGACCTCGCCAGCTGCGCGGGTGAGCTCGCACGCACATCGCCATCGACGCGGACTTTCTGGGCAATGACGTTGCCCTTGCCGAACGCCGTGCCGCGCGAGCTGTCCGGGTCCAGCGCGACATCGGTACCGCCCACGATCACGCCAGGATTAAAGGTAAGGTTCGGCACCTTCGACAGCGCTTGACGGAATCCATCCATGATCCGCGCGGCCTCAAAGATCGCGCCGTCGCCCACCTCCGGCTGGAATATTTGCGAGGAGTGTGCGGGCTTGCCGCTTACCTCCAGGTGCCAGCCGCTGTCACCCCGGCGGGACACGGCGGCGGTCTTCGGATCGCCATCGCCGTCCTCAAAACCCAGCGCGATATCGGCCCAGTCACCGGCCGCCATCAGCGCCTTGTTCGACAACGGCATCGGTTTGCCACGATTTTCTTCGTCGCCCATCAGCACCACGCGTACGCTGATACGGTCGAGCTGGCCGCTGGCGAGCAAGGCCCGCAACGCGTGCACCATGATCACGTCGCCACCTTTCATGTCGGTGCTGCCCGGCCCGCTACCCGCGTGTGGCCCTGACAGTTGCAGCGACTGAAACGGGCTGTCCGCGGCAAATACGGTATCCAGGTGGCCGATCAGCAGGATGTGCGGTCCGCGCGTGCCGCGGCTGGCCACCAAATGGCCAGCGCGATCAAAGCCGGTGCCGTCGATCCATTGCGTGGTAAAGCCCAGCGCCTTGAACTCGCGCTCAAACAGCGAGCCGACCCGCCGCACCCCGGCGAAATTCATCGTGCCGCTGTTGATGTCGACGGCTTCCTTCAGCAGCGCCAGCGACCGCGGGTGATCGCGCTGAACATGCTGCACGATCGCCGACTCCACCTTGTCCGTGGGCACGGCTACGGCCTCGGCGTAAACACCCAGCAGCGTGCACGCGGTGAGAATCAGGGCAATGGCTCGGTTCATAGCGCACTCGTTATAGAGGGCAGGTCAGCTTAGCGAAGAAGCAAAACCGCGGTCAAAGGCTGAAGAGCCGGGGTCAGAATGTACTTTCCGAGTTAAACGCCCGGATGCACTTGCAGACCCGCTTCGGCAGACCAAGAAAAATCGCGTCCTGTCAGAACGGACGCTGTCACGCCGACAAATGGCGTCACGGACAATTTAACGGGCTTGCCCTATACACGCTCAGTCAGCTTCGGCGTCACGTCGCAACGGTCCCGCGGACTCCAACCGCTGTCACGACGACTCCGCACTCAAATCAAACCCGTTTGGCCAAACCAGCGCCCCGAGCTCGATGAAGTGCTGCGCAAAGAACGCAGGATCAGCCAGCGGCGCTGTCATTTCCGTCGACGCCTCCACGAATAGCGCAAAGTCATACACCCCTGCGTTGCCGTTGGAAAAGCGCAACAGCAGGTGATATTCGCCTTCCCATTCAACCGCTTTCAGCTTATTCATCGTCGGCTCCCGCAGTGTGGCTTGGTGGCTGCAAGACCTGAGCTCTCGCCCAATTGGTCGTAAGTAGCCTGGATCTGAACGCACTGCACGGCGCGGTGCTGGCGATTGGCGGCGCAAAGCTCCGCATCCTCGGTGGCTGTCCGCCATGCGGTTATCTGTCCCGCCTGCTCGGCGTGGACGCACGCCTGGGGCTGCAACATATCGGCGACGTACGTGCCGCGATCATCGAAGGCGGCTGGCTGAACGTCGGTGACGCGGTCGACGTCATCGACCTGCCCGCTTGGCCACACGGGTAAACCCGGCCGCGCCCTGCATCACGTTTAGTGGAACGAAAAACCCCGCGCAGGGTTTACCCGATGTGCCGCTATGGGCAGCAGCGGCCACCGCCTCGATTGCGCCGACCGGTTGCAGCGACCCCGCTTTCCACCTTGCGCTCATGCTTATGGAACGCGCAGCGCTGGCCAGATTTTCTATCGTCACACCGCCGCTGACAAACGCTGGGGAGCCTGACCATGGTGAACGCACAGGTTTTTCGGGTCTGGGAGCCACGCGCTGCGTGCGCGCTTTTTCTGTGTCTGCTGGCCGCATCGCCATGCCGCGCGATGGACGCAAGCACCTACCTTTATGTCGCCGCAGCGACAAAATCCGCCGCGGAAGCATCGCCACAAAGCATCGAGCACGTCGCTCAGTATCTGGCCATCCTCGGTACAGTTCTCATGTTGGTCGGTGGAGCCCTGAGCGTATTGCCCAAGCTGGCGGAATCCATTTCGCTGGCCGCGCGCAGAAAACGCGCACTTGATCGCGTGGAGGCACTCGCCGAGCTGATGGCGAAAATCAGGACCGACGACGCACTGACCGAAAACCTGCGCAACACCGTGGCGTGCAAATCGAGGCTGAGATCACCGAGGCGCTGAATGGACTCCATGACAACCGGTTGAAGCGTCGGCGCGCGCTGGCGTCCAGTGCCTTTGGCGAGCACGATGATTTGACCGCCTACCAGCGCGCCTTCCTTTGGTATGCGCCGCATGGTTTCTGGGCGTGGATTACCCACATCCTGGCCTTTTTCAGTTCCAGCCGCGGGCCTGCTGCTGCTTATGGACGTCGCCGCGGCGGATGCGCTCGCTAGCGAACTGCCGTTCATCGGCGAGATCCTCGCGTGCGTGATCATCTGGTGGCTCCCGTTCAGAGCCTGGGCGCTCCACCAGCGGCGGACATGGCGAACATCGCACCCTTTGCCGGAGCCCGCCGCGCAAATGGTGTCGCCGGAAGTGGCAGCGGCAGCTTGACCGCAAGCGTCCGAGCGCCGCACCACTATTCAAACGCTTGCAAGGGAAGCTGATCCCGGTTTTGGACCTCAGCTGATCGCATATCGTTCGGAAAAGTAAAAGCCTGCTTTCAATCCGGGATGCGCTAAATCGTCGCAAGATAGTGTCAGGCGCTGGCGGATCGGTGGCAACAAGCTAGGATTGATCCAACTCGGGACAACGCTGAATCATCGCCCATGCTAAACGTGTCAGCACTCTCCAAGGCGGTGCCGGGTGGCCGGGTCCTTTTTCAGGATCTCGATCTGGAGGTTGGCAAGGGAGAGTTTGTTGCCATTACGGGGGAATCCGGCGTTGGCAAATCAACCTTGTTGAACGTGTTGGCTGGGCTGGATCGGGCGGATGCGGGGTCGGTGGTCATCGACGGCGTGGTGATGGAGGCGCTGGAAGACGACGCGCTGACGCGGCTGCGGCGGGACCGTATTGGGTTCGTGTTTCAGGCGTTTCACGTGCTTCCGCATCTGGATCTCGCCCACAATGTTGCACTACCGCTGGTGTTGCAGGGCACTGAAGCGAAGGCGTCGCTGACGCAAGCGGAAACTATGCTCGACGCGGTCGGTCTTGGCGGGAGGGATCTGGATTATCCGCGCCAACTCTCCGGTGGCGAGCTGCAACGGGTCGCCATTGCGCGGGCGTTGATCCATCGCCCGGCGTTGATCCTGGCCGACGAACCGACCGGTAATCTCGACCCGGACACGGCTGCGAAGGTCATGGCGCTTTTCGTTGAGCAGGCGCGCGAGGCAGACGCGTCCGTGGTGCTGGTAACGCACTCGCCCGTGTCGGCTTCGGTCGCCGACCGCATCTTGCATCTCACTCGGCATGGGCTCATCGAGCATGCGTAGCGGCGGGTGGCTTCAGCTCACGGCGATGCGCTGGATGATCGTCAGCGAATGGCGGACATATCCCACTCGTACCGTCATTGCGGTGTTCGCTATCGCGATCGGCGTCGCGCTTGGATTTGCAGTCCACCTTATCAATGGCTCGGCCCTGAGCGAATTCGATCGGGCCATCCAAACGGTCAGCGGTGACGCTGATTTACAGGTTCACGCGACCAGCGCCGCCGGGTTTGGCGAAGCGCTTTATCCCCGACTCGCGGGCGTATCGGGCATTGCCAAGGTGAGCCCGGTGGTCGAGCTGAACGCGCAAGCGGCTGGCCACACGCCGATGACACTGCTGGGCCTGGATGTTCTCAGTGCGGCCCCAGTCACGCCGCGCTTGCTGGGTCGACGTAGCGATGGTCGGCCCGGTCCGGATGGTTATTTAAGCGGACAGAACATCTTTCTATCGGCGGCGGTGATGCAGGCCAGCGGCAAGCGAGTCGGGCAATCGATCGATATTTCGTCGATGGGCCACCGCGTCAGCTTTCGCATCGTGGGGGATCTACCAGCCGTCCGAGCGGGACAAGCGATCGGCGTTGTCGATATCGCCGCAGCGCAATGGCGTTTTGGTGAACTGGGAAAGTTGCAGCGCCTGGACTTTCGGCTGGCGGCCAATGCCGACAAGACACAGGTGATGTCGGCCATAGCGGCGCAGCTCCCCGTGGGCGCTGAGATCGTGACCAGGCACAGTGAGGAGCAGCGTAGCGATGGCCTGTCTCGGGCGTATCGGGTGAACCTGGACATGCTTGCCCTGATGGCGCTGTTGACCGGCGGCTTTCTCGTCTATTCCGGGCAGTCGCTATCGGTAGCGCGGCGGCGCCCCCAGTTCGCGTTGATCCGGGTGTTGGGACTGGAACGCCGGGGCCTGTTGGCACAGGTGTTTCTGGAATCACTGATCGTCGGGGTTGTCGGCTCGCTGGTCGGCCTTTTTCTTGGTCTGGGCCTTGCGGCGTCTGCGCTGCATTTGCTCGGTAGCGACCTGGGCGGCGGCTATTTCAAGGGTGGCACGCCGCCGCTGGCTTTTGCGCCGGGTGCCGCGGCGGCCTTCGGCTTACTTGGCGTTGCCGCCTCACTCTTTGGCAGCCTGCTTCCAGCGCGTGATGCCGCTCGCAGCCAACCGGCGCTGGCGCTGAAAAACCTTGGCGATACGGTTGACCCTCGGGTGAACCCACGCATCGGCATCGCGCTGATCTTCCTGGTCTTGGGGACGGCTGGCAGCTTTGCGCCGGCCGTAAACGGGCTGCCTGTGTTTGGCTACGCGTCGATGGCACTGCTGCTGGCTGGCGGCATCACCATCATGCCGTGGCTTGCACGGACGCTGCTTTCCCTGGTCTTGCGCTGGCGCATCACCAACGTATCGCTTTCATTGGCAACGCAGCGGCTGTGGGGCGCGCCCTCGCAGGCAGCAATAGCGCTAAGCGGCATCGTCGCCTCAACCAGCCTGATGATTGCGATGGCGGTGATGGTGCTGAGCTTTCGCGGGTCGGTGGTGGCGTGGCTTTTCCAGGTGCTTCCGGCCGACCTGTATATGTCACTGGACGATAACGGCGCCGGTGGCGGGATTGACTTAGCCACTCAAAGTAAAATGAAACCTATCGACGGCGTCGCCGGGCTGGGTTTCATGAAGGAAACACCGCTGCGATTCGCGCCCGGCAAACCGACGGTGGCGCTTATCGCCCGAACCATCGGCGGCCCGGCGGGTAACCTTCCGCTTCTGCATCCGGGTCTGAAAGTGCCGCCCCACGAGATACCCGTATGGGTATCGGAGCCCGCCGCCGCCATTTACGGGATACATCAGGGCGACCACCTCACGCTGCCCATCGCAGGGATTACGCCGCGCGTCTTTGTGGCCGGCATCTGGCGCGACTACGGACGCCAGCAGGGTTCCATCGTGATAGATAGCGATGCCTATACGCGCCTCACTGGAGACGCCAGTCGAAACATCGTTTCCATCGCCTTAAAACCGGGAAGCGCGCCCGATACCGTGCTGAATCGATTGCGCGCCGTGATGCCGGCAGCGCTTGTTGCGCATCTGGTGGTAAGCCGCTCGCAGGAGATTCGCGCCAAGGGTATCGCGGCGTTTGACCGCAGCTTCGCCATTACCTATCTGCTGGAAGC
>JBDTXA010000158.1:0-8234 GCA_040006415.1 Rhodanobacter sp. | reverse complement strand
TGGTCGAACGTCAGTCCGTGCAACCTCAACCTGCGCGAGTTGGCGGTCGAAGCAGCCAACGGCATTCGTGCCGCCGGTGGCACGCCGATGGAGTTCAACACCATTGCGGTCACCGACGGCATCGCGATGGGCACGCCCGGCATGCGTTCCTCGCTGGTCAGCCGCGAGGTGATCACCGACTCGATCGAGCTCGCGGTGGACGGCCATTGCCTCGACGCGATGGTGGTGTTGTGCGGTTGCGACAAGACCATTCCCGCCGCGGCGATGGCGTTGGCGCGACTGAACATTCCCGGCGTGGCGTTGTACGGTGGCACCATCGCCCACGGCAACCACGACAATCACCCGATCACCATCCAGCAGGTGTTCGAGGCTGTCGGCGCACACGGCGCGGGCAAGATCAGCGACGAAGAGCTGACCTCCGTGGAACGCGATGCCTGCCCCGGCGCCGGTGCCTGCGGCGGCCAGTTCACCGCCAACACGATGGCGATGGTGCTGACCACGCTGGGGCTGTCACCGGTGGGTTTGAACGACATTCCCGCCACCCATCCGGCCAAGGGTGCGGCCGCTTTTCGCTGCGGCGAGCTGGTGATGGAATGCCTGCGGGAAAACCGAACCCCGCGCGAATTGATCACCCGCACCTCAATGGCCAATGCCGCCCGCATGGTCGCCGCCAGTGCCGGCTCTACCAATGCCGTACTGCACCTGCTGGCGATCGCTCGTGAGGCCGGGGTGGAATGGAATATCGAGGATTTCGAACCGGCCTCGGTGCATACGCCTGTCATCGCCGACCTGCTACCGGCCGGCCGCTATACGGCCGTCGAATTGTTCGGTGCCGGCGGCAGCGCCAAGGTGGCCGAAGAACTGATGGCTGCCGGCATGCTGGAGGACACGCCGACGGTCACTGGTCGTAGCCTGTTCGAGGAGGTCAAGGCCGCGCCGCGGGCGGGCAAGCAAGATGTCGTGCACACGGTCGGCGAGCCGCTAAAGCCGCGCGGCGGCTATTCAATCCTTTACGGCAATCTCGCCCCCGAGGGCTGCATCCTGAAGCTCGCCGGCAAGGGAACAACCCATTTCGAAGGCCGCGCTCGCGTGTTCGAAAGCGAAGAGCAGGCCTTCGCCGCTGTGCAGTCCGGCAGCATCGTCAAGCATGACGTAATCGTGATCCGCAACGAAGGTCCGGCCGGAGGGCCCGGCATGCGCGAAATGCTCGGCGTCACGGCCGCTCTGATCGGCCGCGGCCAAGGTGATGACGTGGCCCTGATCACGGACGGTCGCTTCAGCGGCGCCACCCACGGCTTCATGGTCGGCCACATCGCGCCGGAAGCGGCACGCGGCGGCCCGATCGCGCTGCTGCAGGAGGGCGACCGAATCACCATCGACGCCGACAGCCGCGAAATCAATACCGATGCGGATCTGGTCAGTCGCCGCGCCAGCTGGGTTGCGCCGAAGGCCAAGGTCAGCACCGGCGCGCTGGCCAAGTACGCCCGACTGGTCGGCTCCGCTTCGGACGGCGCCACCACCCATCCCGATACAGCCGTCTCGACGGCCAAACGCAACCACACCAAGAACGAAACCACTGAAGGAGTCACCGCATGAGCACCGCCGCCAATCCCACCCTCGACTCATCCCGCATCGCCGTCCTCGGCTATGGCAGCCAGGGTCGCGCGCATGCGTTGAACCTGCGTGATTCCGGCCTCGACGTCGTGGTCGGCCTGCGTCCGGGCGGCCCGACCTGGAAGAAAGCCGAAGCCGATGGCTTTGCCGTCGTCGAACCCGCCGAGGCGGTCAAGGGCGCCGACCTGGTCGCCGTGCTGACCCCCGACATGGTGCAGCCTGACCTCTACAAGCAAGCGATCGAACCGAACATCAAGCCCGGCGCCGCGCTGCTGTTCGCCCACGGCTTCAACATCCACTTCGGCCAGATCAAACCGCGCGCGGACATCGACGTGATCCTGGTGGCGCCGAAAGGCCCGGGCGCGCTGGTTCGCACCGAGTATGAACGTGGTCGCGGCGTGCCGTGCATCTGGGCCGTATATCAGGACGTCAGCGGCGCAGCCGAAGACAAGACCAGGGCCTATGCCGACGGCATCGGCGGCGGTCGCGCAATGATCATCAAGACCGACTTCAAGGAAGAGACCGAGACCGATCTGTTCGGCGAGCAGGCGGTGCTCTGCGGCGGCGCCAGCGAGCTGGTGATTGCGGGCTTCGAAACCCTGGTCGAGGCCGGTTATCAGCCCGAGATCGCCTACTACGAGGTGATGCACGAGCTGAAGCTGATCGTTGACCTGTTCTACGAGGGCGGCTTGACCAAGATGCTGCAGTTCGTCTCCGAGACGGCGCAGTACGGCGACTACGTCAGCGGTCCGCGCATCGTCGATGCAGCCACCAAGGCGCGCATGAAGGACGTGCTGACCGAGATCCAGGACGGCACCTTCGCCAAGAACTGGACCGAGGAATACAAGGCCGGCCTGCCGAACTACAAGCGGCTGAAGCAGGCCGATCTCGATCACCCGATCGAAAAGGTCGGTGCAAAGCTGCGCGCACAGATGCCGTGGTTGCAGCCAACGCCCGCCAGCAATAACGAAACCGCCCCATTGAAAAAAGTCGGCTGAGGCCGACGCCGGATCGCCCGTCGATGACGGCGGGCGATCCACCCAACCTGCTCCAAGGAGAACTGCCGTGAAACGTTTCCATATCGCTCTTGCTGTTGCCGATCTGAACGCCTCGATCGCCGACTACAGCACCCGCCTCGGCCAATCGCCGCAGGTGGTGGTGGCGGATACCTACGCGCTGTGGCGCACCGACCAGCTCAACTTTTCGATCAACCAGCAGGCCGAAGGCGCGGGCCAGCTGCGCCATGTCGGCTTCGAAGACGACGAGGCCACCGGCTTTCGCTGCGATGCCGATGTCAACGGCATCGCGTGGGAGAACTTCTCGTCGCTGGCGCAGGACCTGCGCATCATCTCGACCTACGGCGTGTCACCCGCGCGCACGGTCGAGGAAGAGCTGATCCGCAACTGACGGCGGCTTCGACCAAAGCGGTGCCGCGCGCGCCCTTCTCACCATGCCGCCGGTCCGGCCGGCGCTGATTCAGGAATCCATCGTGACCTTTCCAATGCTCAAAGCCGATAGGCCCAACCTGGCCGCCGCCACCCGACGTCACCCGCTTGCCGGCCAGGCCATGAGCGGCGCCGATGTCGTGGTACAGGTGCTTGCCGACGAAGGCGTGGACGTGATGTTCGGCTATTCCGGTGGCGCGATTTTACCGGTGTATGACGCCGTGTTTCGCTACAACGCCCTTCATCCGCGCGCTGACGGGCGCGAGCCGATGCCGTTGATCGTACCGGCCAACGAGCAGGGCGCCGGCTTCATGGCGGCCGGCTTCGCGCGCGCTTCGGGCAGGGTCGGCGTCGCGGTGGTGACCTCCGGTCCCGGCGCCACCAACATGGTCACGCCGGTGCGCGATTCGATGGCTGACTCGATCCCGCTGGTGGTGATCTGCGGTCAGGTCGCCTGCGCGTCGATCGGCAGCGATGCGTTCCAAGAAGCACCCATCAGCAACATCATGGGCGCCTGCGCCAAGCACGTATTTCTGGTCACTAATCCGGCCCAACTGGAGGCCACCTTGCGCACCGCGTTCACCCTCGCCCGCAGCGGCCGGCCCGGCCCGGTAGTGGTCGACATTCCCAAGGATGTGCAGAACACCGCGCTTGCCTATCACGGCAGTTGCGAGCTAGCCCTCAGCGGCTACCGCGCACGACTGCGTGCGGTGGAAGAATCCACGTTGAGCGACGCCGACTGCGCCGACTTCTTTGACGCATTGATGCAGGCGAAGCGGCCGCTGATCTATGCCGGCGGCGGCATCATTGCCGCCGGCGCGTCTGGCGCGCTGCGCCAGTTCGTCGATGCGTTCGGACTGCCGGTGACCACCACGCTGATGGGGTTGGGCGGGTTTGACACCACCGATCCGCTGGCGCTGCACATGCTCGGGATGCACGGCACGGCCTACGCCAACTACGCGGTGGAAGATTGCGATTTCGTGCTGGCGCTGGGGGCGCGTTTCGATGACCGCGTGGCGGGCGTGCCGGACAAGTTCGCGCCACGGGCGACCTTTATCGCCCAGATCGATATCGACCCGGCTGAAGTGAACAAGGTCAAGTCCGCCCACTGGCACCACGTCGGGCCGATGGTGCGTGCGCTGGAACGGCTGATCGCCTACGGCCAAGCGCACGGCCTGTGTCCTGCGCTGGATGACTGGCACGCACACGTGGCCGAACTGAAGCGCGTGCACGCGATGGACTATGACCGCGACAGCGCCTTGATCCAGCCGTACGCCGTGCTGCAGGCGATCAACCGCCATGCCGATGGACGGGCCGTGATCAGCACCGGTGTCGGCCAGCATCAGATGTGGGCCGCGCAGTATTTCGATTTTCGCTCGCCACGCCACTGGCTCACTTCCGGCTCGATGGGGACGATGGGTTTTGGCCTGCCAGCGGCGATCGGCGCGCAGTTCGCGCGGCCTGACGCGTTGGTGATCGACATCGACGGCGACGCCAGCATCCGCATGAACATCGGCGAACTGGAGACCGCCACCACCTACAACCTGCCAGTAAAGGTGGTGGTGATGAACAATGTCGGCGACGGCATGGTGCGGCAGTGGCAGAAGCTGTATTTCAAGGGCCGCTTCGCCGCGTCGGATAAGAGCCTGCATCGCAAGGATTTCGTGCTAGCCGCACAGGCCGACGGTTTTGCCTGGGCGCGACGGCTGCAGCGCCCCGAGGATCTGGAGGCGACCATCGCTGATTTTCTCGCCTTCGACGGCCCGGCTTTCCTGGAAGTGATGATCGATCCAGATGCCGGCGTCTACCCAATGGTGGGCCCCGGTGCCAGCTACGCCGAGATGATCACCGGTGAGTTCATCGCCTCGCGCAGCGCGCCCGTCGCCATCGAAAGCCAAACCAACCATATGTTTTGAGCGGCATCACGGAGAGCGTCATGAAACACACCCTGTCCATCCTCATGCAGAACGAATCCGGCGCGCTGGTGCGCGTGGCCGGCCTGTTCGCTGCCCGCGGTTACAACATCGACACGCTCACCGTCGCCGCCACGCAGGACGCGTCCGTGTCCCGGCTGACCCTCAGCCTGCAATGCGACGATGCCGGACTCAGCCAGATTCTGCAGCAGACGCGCAAGCTGATCGACGTCTTGCAGGTTGTCCATCCGGCGACGGCGCTCGCCGCATGAACATGCTGGCCGCCCGCTCCGCTGATGACGGCGAGGCGGCGGCCAGTGACGTGTTGAAGCAGATCCGGGCCGCGCGCGTCTATGACGTGGCACAGGAATCCTCACTGGAACACGCACCGCTGTTGAGCACGCGGCTGGGCCGCAACGTGCTGCTCAAGCGCGAGGACCAACAACCGGTGTTCTCGTTTAAGCTGCGCGGTGCCTACAACTGCATGGTGAAACTGGATGCCGCCGCGAAAGCGCGCGGCGTGATCGCCGCATCGGCCGGCAACCATGCGCAGGGCGTGGCGCTGGCGGCGGCAAAACTCGGTATCCGCGCCACCATCGTGATGCCGGTCACCGCACCGCAGCTGAAGGTTGACGCGGTACGTCGGTTGGGCGGCGCCATGGTTGACGTACTGCTGTCCGGCGACTCCTTCAGCGAGGCCCAGGCCGCGGCTGCTGGCCTTCAAGCCGAAAGCGGCGCGACCTTCGTGCATCCGTTCGACGATGCGGCCGTGATCGCTGGCCAGGGAACGATCGCGCTGGAGATTCTGCGTCAGCATCCAGGACCGCTGCACGCGGTGTTTGTCCCCGTCGGCGGCGGTGGCCTGCTGGCCGGCGTCGCCGCCTGCATCAAGCAGCTTCGGCCTGACGTGAGGGTGATCGGAGTCCAGTCGACCGACTCCGATGCGATGACGCGCTCGCTGGAGGTCGGCGAGCGCGTGACGCTGGCGGAGGTCGGCCTGTTCGCTGACGGCACTGCGGTGAAACGGGTCGGCGAACTGACGTTTGCGTTGTGCCGGCGACACGTCGACGACATGCTGCGGGTAGACACCGATGCGATCTGCGCTGCCATTCGGGACATCTACCAGGAAACCCGCAGCGTGCCCGAACCTTCCGGTGCGCTGGCACTGGCCGGGCTGAAAAAATACACCACCACTCATCCAGCCGATGACGGTGCGCTGGTGGCGATCGTGTCCGGCGCCAACATGAATTTCGACCGGCTTCGCTTTGTGGCCGAACGTGCCGAAGTGGGCGAGCAGCGCGAAGCCATGTTTGCGGTGACCATTCCGGAGGAACGCGGCAGCTTCCGCCGCTTCTGCGCCACGCTCGGACAGCACGACATCACCGAGTTCAACTACCGCATCGGCGACAGCGACGCAGCGCACATCTTCGTCGGCGTGCGGATCGGCAGCCGCGACGAGCGCGAGGCGCTGGCATCGGCCTTCCGCGCCCAGAACTTCGAGGTACTCGACCTCACCGACGACGAACTGGCCAAACTGCATCTGCGCCACATGATCGGCGGCACGTCCGAGCTTGCAGGCAACGAACGGCTGTACCGCTTCGAATTCCCCGAACGTCCCGGTGCGTTGACCCGCTTTCTCGGCCAGATGCATCCGGACTGGAACATCAGCCTGTTTCATTACCGCAACCACGGCGCCGATTACGGCCGAATCCTGGTCGGCATCCAGGTGCCAGTGGCCGAGCGGCTGCTGTTCCAGCGCTTTCTGACCACCATCGGCTACCCGCACGTCGACGAAAGCGACCACCCGGCGTATCGGCTGCTGCTGCGCAAGAATGCGGCACCGGCATCCACCCATCCCCTGACCCGCTGATGTCGCGGAAGTGATCCAGGGCGCGATCAGGCCACGGGCTGCGCGCTAAACTCGGGTAATGGCTCAGACACCCCGCAAACGGAAACGGCGCAACAGCCCGCCCTCCGCCACCGTGCGCCCTCGACCCGGCGCAGCCCGGCCCGCCGCCAAGGCGAGCCAACCCACCGACAGCTCGACCCGCGCAACCCGCCTGCTGAACGCGCTTTTGAAGAAGCTGCCGGAGCGCTACCGCGAGAAGGCACTGGACTATCTGGTGCTGACCCGGATGGACCGCCCGATCGGCGCGCTGCTTTTGCTGTGGCCGACCTGGTGGGCGCTGTGGCTGGCGGCGGATGACTTCCCGCCGTGGAAGCCGCTGATCATCTTCACCCTCGGCGTATTCGCGATGCGTGCCGCTGGCTGCGCGATCAACGACTACGCCGACCGCAAGCTCGATCCGCAGGTGGAACGCACAGCCGGCAGGCCGATAGCTTCCGGGCGAGTGAGTCCGCGTGAGGCGCTGATGGTCTTTGCCGCCTTGCTGGTGTTTGCGTTCGTGCTGGTGCTGTTCACCAATAAACTGACCATTGAGCTGTCCTTCGTGGGTGCGGCGCTGGCCGCGGCGTATCCGTTCACCAAGCGCTATACGTACATGCCGCAGGTGGTGCTTGGTGCCGCGTTCGGCTGGTCGATCCCGATGGCGTTTGCCGCGGTGATGAGTACGGTGCCGCCGGTGGCCTGGCTGCTGTTCATCGGCAACATCCTCTGGTCGGTGATCTACGACACCGAATACGCGATGGTCGACCGCGAGGACGACATCAAGGCCGGCGCGAAGTCCACCGCCGTGCTGTTCGGTGATGCCGACCTGCCGATTCTCGGCGTGCTGATGGGCACGTTTCTGCTGGCGATGGTGTTCGTCGGCCAGCGCGCCGCTCTGGGCTGGCCCTACTGGCTCGGCCTGCTGGTCGCCGCCGGCCTGTTCGCCTATCAGCACTGGCTGATCCGCGACCGCATCCGCAGCGCCTGCCTCGCCGCTTTTCGCCACAACAACTGGCTCGGCCTGGCGGTGTGGTTCGGCATCGTACTGGCGCTGGCAGTGCGCTGAGGCCCCGTCGGCCCCGACCAGCATCACTTGCTGCTCGGTAACGCGTACACGCGCCGGCTATTTCACACGCGGTGAGGGCGCGCGCGCCAACGCCCACACGTCGATCCGTTGCACACCGGCGCGCCTGAGCACTCGCGTACATTCCGCCAGCGTGGCGCCCGTGGTCATCACGTCATCGAGGATGGCAATGTGTTCCGGCAGGGAAGTACCAACGCGCAGGGCAAACGCGCCGCAGACGTTTTTGCGACGACCGACCGCATCCAGCTCGGTCTGGGCATCGGTCGCGCGCAGCCGTTTCAGCACGTCAC
>JBDTXA010000157.1:0-8300 GCA_040006415.1 Rhodanobacter sp. | reverse complement strand
GCAGCAGGACGCGACTACGTAGCGCATGGATCGAATCGAGTGCGTTACTCAGGCACTTTTGCAATACGTCGGTCGCGCGCATGGTGCGGTCTTTTCTGGCGTCGTAACCCGGGGGGAATGACTGCACCATGCGCGCACTTCTCCTCCAATCGACACCTATGCTGCTGATTGAAAGGGAGGATTCGTGGGGAAACCTCAGACTCTGACCCCTGTTTCGCCTCCTGATCCCTGCTCCTCCATGCCAGACCTGACCCCGTGCTTGCCTCTGCCGCGCTTTGTCTGTCCTCACGGGCGAGTAAAAGCTGTTCGACCACAGGAGGCCCCGTAACGGATGGCAGGTGAAGCAAACCGAGGTTCCCTGTAGCTTCCTGACCAGAGCAACGCATATATTCGGCCGTAGACTGGCACGCAACGCTAGTACCACCGATTTCCAGGAAGCCGCCGCCATCGCCAACCGCCGACCAAGGCTGGGAATGCCCTGCTATTCGGGTGCCGCACGGGTGTCTGCTGCACCTTGCTCCGCAGTTGAAACGGTCGCCGCATGACGCCTTCCACTAAAATCAACGCGCCTTATCCAAGCCTCACGCGCGCCTGCACCGTCGTGTTGATCCTGTTTGCGACCGCCGTGCTGGCGTATACCGACCGTCAGGTACTCAGCCTGCTGGTCGATCCGATCCGCCACGACCTGCACATCAGCGATACGCAGATGAGCCTGTTGCTGGGCACCGCGTTTGCCGCGATCTATGGCATCGCGGGCATTCCGCTGGGGTTTCTTGCCGACCGCACCTCGCGCCGCAACCTGATCGTGGCCGGTGTGCTGATCTGGAGCGTGGGCACGCTCATGTGTGCCGTGGCGCCTTCGTTTGCCATGTTGTTTGTCGCGCGGATCGTGGTCGGCCTCGGCGAGGCCGTGCTTTCGCCGGCGGCCATTTCCCTCATCAGCGATACGTTTGAGCCCAAGCGGCGCGGGCTCGCGGTCGGCACGTTCTTCACCGGCATTGCGGTCGGTATCGGTGGTTCGATCCTGATCGGGGGCGGGGTGCTTGACCTGGTGCGCAACGGCCTGTTTGCAGCAACGCCCGTTGCACACTGGGCGCAATGGCGGCTCGTGCTTCTGGCAGTGGGCCTGCCCAGCGTGCTGTGGGCTCTGCTGCTGCTTGTCATCAAGGAGCCCGTACGCAGGCACGATCAGATTTTCGAGGAAAACGTGCCCCCTGCCGAAGGCCAGGACTCGCTGTTCCGGATTCTGCGAAGGATGGCACCGGTGTTTCTGGTCGTTGCCGTGGCATCCATGGTCGACAATGCCGTCGGCGCGTGGGCACCTTCGCTGCTGATACGGCAGTTTGGCCTCGATCCGGCCAGGGTGGGTGTTGAACTCGGGCTGCTGCTGATGCTCGGCTACGGTGGCGGCATGCTGGCAGGCGGCGCCCTGGCCGACCGCTTCGCCGTCTGGCGCGGACCGAACGGCAAGATCGAACTGTGTTGCCTAGCCGTGGTGGCCACCTTGCCGGCCGCCGTGATGATCAACAGCCACAGCGCGTCCGGCGTCATGTTTGCCGTACCCATCTATTTCGCGCTTTCGGCCGTGGTCACCGCATCCGGCCTCTCGGCGATCCTCGACGCCACACCGAACCGCATGCGCGGCCGGGCGATGGCGGTCAGCTTCTTTCTCAACGTGGCGATCGGCGCGGGCTTTGGCCCGACTGCGGTTGCACTGGCGGGAGACCATGTGTTCGGGCACGCCGCCGGGCTTGGGCCGGCGATCAGTTTTACAGTAGTCGTTTCTTACCTGTTGGCGGCGCTGGTACTGGTAGCCGCCATCCGCGCACGGAGATCCTGATGCATACACCTGACGATGGCGCCTTCGAGCTGTACGACCTGAAGGTGGAAGTAGTTGCCCCGCCCGGGGCCAAGCTTTACTGCTCCGCCACTGTGGGCGACAGTTTCGAATTACGCGGCGAAGTGCTCCATCTTCCCGACGGGCAGGGATTTTCAATTTATTCGCTCGCCGCGGTGCTGCCGCTGCTGGCGGCAAAGCAGCGGGTGACAGATGCAAATGACTGGATGAGCACCGATGCCGAAGTGGCCTGCCCGGATCCCGGCTGTCCATCGCGGCTGCGCATCACCCGGCTCGGCCGCCGGCGCTTTCACCACGATGAGGTCACTGCAGTACGGACGCCCGCGCCATGACGCTGTCGGAAACCTGTGAAATCAAGCCGGGCTATGTCATCTCGCGGATCATTCGTGGCGGCTGGCAGCTGGCAGGCGGACACGGTGAGGTCGAGCGCTCTCGGGTGACCCAGGATCTGGCGGCATTTTACGATGCTGGCATAACCACATTCGATTGCGCCGATATCTACGCCGGCGTCGAGGAAATGATTGGCGACTTCCGCGCAGCCATGTTGCAAAGTCGTGGATCGAACGCACTGGACCGACTCAAGGTCCATACCAAGTTCGTCCCGGACATCGACCTGCTGCCAACCATCACTGCGAGGGATGTGCGCCGCATCATCGATCGGTCCCTGCAGCGCCTGCGAATGGAACGCCTGGATCTCGTGCAGTTCCACTGGTGGGATTACGCCCAACCGCGATATGTGGAAACCGCGCTGCATCTGCGCGACCTGCAGGCCGAGGGCAAGATCCATCTGATCAGTGGCACCAATTTCGACGCCAACCACGTACAGCAAATGGCTGACGCAGGCGTCACCTTTGCCACGTTGCAAGTCCAGTACTCGCTGCTTGATCATCGACCTGCCGGACGCCTGACCGACATCTGCCGGCAGCTGGGAACCAAGTTGCTCTGCTACGGCACGCTCGCCGGCGGCTTCCTCAGCGAAAGCTGGCTCGGCAAGGCGGAGCCAACCAGCGTGTCGACGAACCGGTCACGCGTGAAATACAAACTCATCATCGACGAATTCGGTGGCTGGGATCTGCTTCAGAGCCTGCTGGAAACGCTCAGGCAGGTGGCCGAGCGCCACGGCGCCAGCATCGCGAATGTCGCTTCACGTTACGTGCTGGAGCTGCCGCTGGTCGCGGGCGTGATCGTGGGCGCAAGCCACGCCGGTCACCTGGAAGACACTATTCGACTGGGCACGCTGAAGCTTGATGCGCAGGACCGCGGGGCCATTGACGTGATCCTCACCCAGCGCCACGGCCCGGAGGGAGAAGTCTACGGACTGGAACGCGATCGCAGCGGGCCGCACGGCGCCATCATGAAGTACAACCTCGGGGATACGGCTGGCTAACCATGGTATCAGGGATAAATAGCTAGCTCAGATGGACACTTGAAAAGTGTTCCCAACACCTCTTCGCGATCCCGAGAACTGCACTCTGACCCTGAGGTTTCGTCACGTGATAGAGCGCACCAGCGAATTCGAGGCGAAAGGGTCGAGCCATACCGCAGGTCCTGCGCCGGCGAATGCTACGATCTAGACCTGACCCCGTGCTAGCCGCGGACAGTCGATATGGGTGTGGATCCATTGTTTTCCCTGCGCCGACGACGCCCAGGCATCGATGCTGTTGCGCGTGTCGGTGTCGATGAAGTTAAGCGTGGTACGCCCCTTTTCACCATTGCCGTGTGACAACAGATCCTTGTGCAGTTGGCTGTGGTCAGCGGTGAAACTCAGCTGGTTGTTTTTGGCGTACTGCGCGGCCTGGTCGATGATGCCGTCGACATACGACGTCTCTCCAGCTTTGAGGGCGGCGCCGTCGGTGGCTCCCAGCGCCCACGTTCCGCGCTGACCTAGATCGACTTGGATAATACCAAGCGAATAGCCGCTGTTTGCAACGATCTTGTCGAGCTTGCCCCAATGCGGATCGGAGGTGCCGGAGGTGATGCCGGCGATGGAAAGATGGTAAGAGGACGGACCGCCCTCGGTGCCGCGGCCGACCACGAAATACGTGGCGCCCGCCAGCGAATCGACGTCATGGGTATCAATACCAGGCATGGTGCTGTTCCTTCAACAATGCAGGGATTATTTGTCGTTCGCGACAGCGAGGTAGCTGCCCAGCGCGTTGGCGCGCAGGCAAATGCTGAAGATCTCGTTCTGGGTCAACTGGAGGTCGGCGAGCGTTTCGTCACCGTAGAGATTGTTCTGGAAAGCGCCAGCGTCATTCTGGAACTTCAGCCACGAGCGTTCGGCACTCATCAGCTTGGCTTTTTCTTTCGCATCGAGCTTGCCCAGCAGCGCCTTGTACGTCGTATTCAAGCGCTTGTCCTGCGCAGCCTTTTCGTTGCTCAGGCAAGCGGCCGTGGCAACGGTGTCGGAGCCAGCGGCATCGATGCATGAGTAGAAGCCGGCGCTGATGCCTTTGGGCGCCTGTTCGCGTATGACGTCGCTGGTGCTTTCAGCGGCGTAAGCCGAGGCGCCAAAGGAGAGCAGTGCGAAAGCGAGCGTGCGGATCCTGAGTTTCTTCATCTCGAAATTCTTTGATGTTCCGTTAGCTGTCGGATCATAACGCGGTCGCCCGCAAGGGCGAGGGCGAGGCATATGAGGTGCTTTTTGACTGCTCAATAAACGCGAGCCGGAATCACGACAAGAGCGAACAGAGCAGAAGGGGACGGAGGTAATTAAGCGACAAACCACACCCCTTCGTACCTGCATCTGCTTCTTCCTCCGCTGACTGGAGCCGCAAGACGCAGATGTCACGCTATGGATGTGCCACGCCGCCCTCGCCTAGAACTTCCGGGTACCCCACTCCACCTCATCCAACGTGGCGTGAATCGCTGCGCCATCTTCGTGGACGATGTCGACCGCAGACACTATGACGACCTGCTCTGCGATGCCGCAACCACCTATGGAATTGCAGTCCATGCCTACGTATTCATGGGCAACCACATCCACTTGCTTCTGACCTCGCCGCAACCGGACGCCCTCTCCCTGGCCATGCGCAACACCGGCCAGTGCTACGTCAAGTCGTTCAATCGACGCCACCGCCGCAGCGGCACACTCTGGCAAGGTCGATTCAAATCCTGCTTGGTCGACACGCAGCGCTACCTGATGACGGTCTACCGCTACATCGAGCTGAGCCCGGTTCGAGCTGCGATGTTAGAGCGCCCCGAAGGTCACCGCTGGTCGAGTGTCCACGCCAACTTGGGCGTGTTGAAAGATCCTCTGGTGACGCCCCATTCGCTGTATCTGGCACTTGATCAAGATGCCACCATCCGCGCCGAAGCCTACCGCGCCTGGTTGCATGCAGGTGTCAGCGATGACGACCTGCAGCGCATACGCGTCCACCTTCAACAGGAACGCGCTCTTGGAGACGCCAAGTTCCAGATCACGGTTCAGAAAGCTTTGGGGCCGCCAGTTTCGGTGCGGTCTCTTGGACGACCTGCATCACTATGAGCGACAGCGGAGGCAGAAGATGGCATGACTTAATTGCCTCCGCCCCCTTTGCTGATGCTTTTTTCAAGCATCTGAATTGCCAAACCTGTTTCCCTCACAACATTTTCCGATCAGGCTCACATTCCCCCGCGAAGTCGCGATGATAGGCTTCAAGATCAAGGAATTCACAGCCTGTTTCAAGAGGAGTTCCCATGTCCCACGTTCCCAAGCGTTTCAACCTGGACCGCAGCCTCGGCGCCCCTCTGTGGGCACTCTTTCTCGGGTGTGGCGCGAGCTTTCTTGCGTTTGCGTGCGCCGCCTCGACTGTTGCCAACTCGCTAACGACCATCCCCAACGACGTGCGAGCCCTCGTCGTGTCCACCGACACGTTGCTCGCTTACAAACCTGCGGACCTTTACGGCGACAAGACTCAGGCGGCTGTTATCGTCATACGTCATCCGATCAGCGGAAAGAGCGACTACGATTTTGCTGACAACCCCTGCGACCTGGTGGTGTTGCAACGGCGGAACGGCGAGTTGGCCGAGACAGGTCGCAGTACCAAGGCGGTGGACTGCACCTATAACGATGTGGCACGCCGCGCCCCTTCGATGTCTTTGAACGACAATCTTTCGGTAGCACCGGGCAGCACCGTATATGTCAACCAGAAGGATAGGGGCGACAGCACGTTCTATTTTAAATGGTCAAGAGAAAAGAGCACCTGGTATCTGAGTCGCGCCACTGCATCAAATCCCGACGGCGGCAGCGGCAACGTCACCGACGTGAGTGCGTCATATCCTGAGGATTTCGCATGGACGACCATGTCGGCCGTAGATCCCGATGCCATCGCACAGATCCTCGAAAAGCACGGAAAGCCAATCAGGTAAAAGGGGTCCACCATGCCTCGTTTCAATGAAAGTTCTGCCCTTCTATTTGAGCGCAGTGTCGAGGCGGGCATCGAATCTCCTGCTGAATTGGCAAACATCATGGGCAACGCTTCGGTGGAAACTAGAGGCTTCACCGCGATGCACGAGGATCTGCGATATTCCTCAGTGGACAATGTGGTTGGCAGCGTAAAGAGCGCCGCCGTCCGCTACACGCGCGAAGAAATCAAGGCGGCCGTGGACAGTCATGACGCTAAAGAGGTTGCGAAGGTGCTGTACGAAGGTCGTGCTGATCTAGGCAATAACATGCCTGGCGATGGCTACAAGTTCCATGGCCGTGGCTACTTTCAATTCACCGGTCGCGATAACTACACGACGTACGGTGAGAAGTTCGGCGTCGATCTCAAACAGACTCCCGACCAAGCTGCCGAACCCGAAATCGCTGCGAAACTCGCCATTGCCTACTGGAAAGACAAGGTTCCCGAAAAGTACCGCGAAGACGCCCTCCATGCGGGCGCCATCATCAATGGTGGCGCCAACGGGGCAGCCGAGCGCGTGACGAAGTCAGAGCTGTGGAAACGCACGATCACCGCGGAAATGGTGAAAGGCGTCAAGGACGGAACAATCACCATGGACCAGCTCGCCACCATGGGCGTGGACGATCATACCAAGTCTCACCAGGAGGTCGGCGCGGAGCCCAAGTCCGGCGACACCATGCGCAAAGGAGATCATGGGCCGGGTGTCGGCGAACTCCAAGCCCAGCTCGACCAGTTGGGATACAGCGGCCCGAACGGCGAGAGCTTGATCAACGGCAGCGATAATTTCGGCCCGATGACGGACAAGGTCGTGCGCACATTTCAACGCGCCAACCATCTAGTCGACGATGGCGTTGTGGGACCCAATACGCACAAAGTTATCGATGCGAATGCGCACGAAGCTTCTATAACGTCATCTCCCTCTACTTTTGCTGATCCCACGCACCTGGGTAATGCGATGTTTCTGCAATCATTGGACGCTGTGCACCGCCTCGATGCACAGCAGGGCCGAACGCCTGATCAAGCTAGCGTCAACCTTGCAGGCGTGCTTGCAGTAGCCGCCCACGACAACGGCATGAGTCGGGTCGACCATGTGGTGCTCAACACTGACGCCAGCCGTGCATTCGCCGTTCAGGGCGAACTGAGCTCATTGTTCGAGCGCTATTCGTACGTCGACGTAGCGCAGGCGATTGGCACACCATTAGTCCAGAGCAGCGCGCAGTGGTCGCAAAACATTCAGCAGCCGATGGCAACACAGCACATTCCAACCGCCCAACAGATCTCCAATCCGCTGGTTGATCAGCCAGCTCAGCAGTGACAGCGCGGTGACGTCTGACAGGGATTTCAGCGACTCTGGCTTGCAACACTGATCGTCGCGAGCAGCCTGCTCACACCCACGAGAAGTTCGATCTCACTGACCCTTGGCCAAAAATCCGATGCGGTTCCTTCCGGATAAACTCAAAATCGGGGTCAGGCTCGAATGGTACTTCCTTAAGCGGGAAGCCCTGTTTTCCGTCATTCCTGCGAAAGCAGGAATCCAGTGACCTCAGCCTTTTTCGAGCAGCCAAAGACACTGGATCCCGGCTTTTGCGACGATGACGGGCTTAAGTCAGTGCCATTCGGGTCAGGCTCACTTATCGACAAGCGAATTAGGCCAGCTTCGACGAGGTGCAAGGTTCAAGGATGATACCGGCGAGGCATGCTTCCGCCGATCCTGACGCAATGGCCAGACAACCACGACTCGACCTGCCCGATATACCGCAACACATCGTGCAGCGCGGCAACAATCGACTGCCCTGCTTTCTTGACGACAGCGATCGCCAACGCTATCTGACGCTGCTGCGTGAAACGTTGCTCGACACACGCTGCAAATTGCACGCCTACGTATTGATGGACAACCACGTCCATCTGCTGGCCACGCCACCAGAAATTGGAGCCGTCGCGCACTTCATGCAAAAACTTGGACGCGGCTACGTCGGCCAATTCAACGCTCGCCACCGCCGTACGGGAACATTGTGGGAAGGCCGCTACAAAGCCAGCCTGGTCGACAGCGAAAGCTA
>JBDTXA010000156.1:0-8351 GCA_040006415.1 Rhodanobacter sp. | reverse complement strand
CGTCCAGTCCGTAAAATGGCCGGCTTGAGTTTGCAATGATGGGTCGTTAGCTCAGTTGGTAGAGCACTGGACTTTTAATCCATTGGTCCCGGGTTCGAATCCCGGACGACCCACCAGTCTCCAAGCCTGCCGGCATCTGCCCGGCGGGTTTTTTTTTGCGCGTTCTTCCGGCAACGCTGGTTACGATCCGCCTTCCCAGGGGTGGCACCGAGGCAGATAGGCCCGGCGGCGTTTGATTCGAGAAATCTCCGGATGATGGTTGGCACGTCGACGAATGGTGGCGCGGCCAATGGCCTGTCCGCTCGGTGTGTGAGCTGACCCTTGATGGTGAACGGCACAACGACGTGCTGGACACTTGCTTTTTGTCGGCAATGAATCATCGGGTCCGCGGAACGCAGATAGAGATCGCGACGCGACTCTTGCATGCTGCGTCCAGGCATCTGATCTTCATCGATGCCGACATTGGGTCTGCCGCGCAAGATGTGCTGGCTCTTTTTTTTCGTCTCACGCGCAGGGCGACGTGATGGCTGGCGCCCACCCGCACCAGCGCAAGGCTTGGGGTCAGCTTGCCCGCGCCTTGGCATCAGGCGTCACTGATCCACCCCGCCGGTCGATGTTCACCTGGCCGCCGGTGCTCAATCCACTGAGGATGCATTGGGAAAGCTGCCCTGGTCAAGCCGCTGGAGGTGGCCGAGGTCGCGACGGGCTTTATGCTTATCGGTCGCTCAACCTTTGACTGCTTTGACAGTTTCATGCGAAAGCGTGTTCGCGATGACTGGGCCGCGCGACGCCGACCGGCATACGGCGGACGCGCTATGGCGATGGAAGGTACGTTGGGGGAGGGCGCCGCGGATCGGCCTGACGGTCAGGGTTCGGGCGCGTCTGGCAAATGGTTGGCGTGCAGCTCACGCACCAGTTCTTTGTGATCGCCCTCGATCCTGTGCAGGCGGGCCTGCAGGGCAGCCTTGCTGACCCATTGCGCGCTCAGCGCCCGTCGGCGATCCAGCGTGTATTCGATTTCCGCGAACGGCACCAGGGCGTCGTTGCTGGCTGGTGCGAAGCCGCTGATGTCGTGGATCCGTTTCAACTTCGCCAACTCCGCTGCGGCGTTGCGACCGCTCTTGGCGTAGCTGGTGACGAAATCGGTGATCGCCGCGCGCAGTTTTGGCGACAGATCCCTCCGCGTGATAATGACCGCGTGCGGAATCAGCGTCGACTGCCACAGGATGTGCAGCCGCGCGTACTGATCGGGGAAATGCTCGGCGAAGCGCTCGAGGTCGGCGGTGTTGTTGGTCGCCACGTCGACTTCGTTGTTGGCGACGGATAACGCATTGTTCTGGTGGTTGTCGATCACCACGCTGGCGAAGAACGTGTCGGAGTCGAGCCTGCGCCCGGCGAACAGCTGCGTTTCGGGAACCAGATAGCCGGACATCGACAGCGCTTCGCCTCGTGCGTAGCGCCAGTGGCCCGGACGGGCGTACAGATCGGCCAGGGTGTGAATGGGCGAGTTTTTCGCTATCAGCAATACTGAATAGTAGCCTTGGGAACCGTCGCCGCGGGTGAGCTGGGCGATCACCTGCATGCGGTTGTGGATGACCGCATCCAGCGCCAGTCGGCCGGACACGAACGCAATATCCACGCGCTCCTCGGCAATGGCTTCGGCCAGGCCTTCGTAGGTACTTACCGAGATGCTGCGAATGGGACGGTGCAATGCACGGCTCATGTCGTCCAGCATGGGCCGCCACGAATCGAGCGATTCCGATGGGCCGCCGATCGGCAGGATGCCGAAGGTGAGTGGCGAAGAGGTTTGGTCGTCAGCCGCCGGTGGGGCGGACAGCGTTGCTGAAGCCAAGGCGAGCCAGAGCAAGCCGGTCAGCAATACGGCTACGCTGCGACGGACAGATGGCGCGCGCAGCAGGCGACGGAAGTGACGCATCATGCTCAACGGAAGAACCCCTGAAATGCTGCCGATCCCTGGCTATGCCCCCGCTGAGAGTCTACCGAAGGTGCTCCCACGATGTGTGACAGCCTTGCCGGTCATGTCGTTGCCCGACCGCACGATGGATCAAAGTCCGCCGATGCGGCGCGAGGCCACCACGGCTTCGACCCGGTTGCGCACATTCAGGGCACGGAAGATCGCGGCCAGGTGGATCTTGACGGTGCCTTCGCTGATGCCCAGGTCGCGGGCGATCACCTTGTTCGGCTTGCCCAGGGACAGCAGGCGCAGCACGTCGATCTGACGCTCGGTCAGCAATTTGCGCAGCCGCTCTTCGGGCGTTGCGTCGTTACCGGCGCGATTGCCAACATCGCCTGAGGGCACGGTCGAGCCTTCCAGCAGCATCATCGGTGGCACATACACGCCACCGGACAACACCAGCCGTACCGCGGAAAGCATCACCTCAGGCGAATAGGCCTTGGGTATGAAGCCCTGCACGCCAAGGCTCAGCAGTTCGCGCATCAGTGTGGAATCCTCCGCGCCCGACAGTACCAGCACGGGCACGCCGGGGAGGTGGGCCATGGTTTCCACCAGATGTTCGTTGCCCTGACTGCCGGGCATGGTGAGGTCGATCAAGGCTAGCGTGGGCGCGGGCTCGTCGCGGATCACGCGCCGCAGCTCGTCCACATCCATCGCCACAATGAATTCGATGTCCGGACCGAGTTCGGCGAGTTTGAGTTTGACGCCCTCGACGATCAGCCGGTGGTCGTCAGCGATAAGTATGCGCATGTCCGTTTCCCTGTGGCGGTCTGCACGGCCTCCGGTCGTGCCCTGTCTATCCCCTTTGGCAACATAGCCGCAGCCTGCCTCCGCAGCAATACAAAACCGGCGGTTCAAACGGCCTAGCTACTCTGTGATATGGCCACGGCCGCGGCGCGTCGTGAAAATCGCTGATGATTCACGACAAAGGAAAAACCATGACCATGGCGCTCACAGCACGGCGTTGGCGCGTCCGAAAGGCTCGTTCGCCACGTGCTCCGGACTGGTTGGCATGCCCCTCTGTTGGCACGCTCGACGCCACCACGCGCAGCGGCAGCGTCGACCAGCATGCCAGGACCCGCGCCCGTACCCGCCGCGACGGCCAGCTCCGGGACCGCGGCTTTGGTTGCGGCGGCCGTCGACTGGCACAGCGCGCGCCAGGCGTCATGCCGCATCCGTTTGTCGAAGGCCGGCGCGGTCGACAGCCTGGTGTTCGGCAGCTTTTATATCGGGATGCGGCGTAGCTGGGTATCGATCCGCAGCGAGTCAGGAGACGAAGGCGAGGTACCCGCTGCACGAAGCGAGCATCGACGTGAGGATGTCCTGGCAACCCGGGGCCTTCAGGGCGGTGACTTTACCTGCAGCCGCATGACCAGCTGGACAGCTTGAGCGTCTCGCTGCGTCCCGTGGCTGACGTTTCCACATTGGCACGTTGAGAACCTTGGAGGACTGATCCATGGCAACTGATTTCTTTCTGAAGATCGATGGCATTGACGGCGAATCGACTGACGACAAGCACAAGGGTGAGATTGAGATCGAGTCATGGTCTTGGGGCGCCACCAACGTCGGCAGCATGGGCCCCGGCGGCGGCTCGGGAAAGGCTGACTTCTCCGACATCACCATCTCCAAGCAGGTTGACAAGTCCACGCCCAAATTGCTCAAGGCAGCCGCCGAGGGCCAGCACATCAAGAGCATGTTGCTGACCTGCCGCAAGGCACGCGGCGCCCGTGGCCAACTGGAGTACCTCAAGGTGACACTGGAAGACGTGATGATTTCCTCCTACACCTCGATGGCCTCCGGCGACAGGCCGATTCCTTCGGAAACGGTCGGCCTCAACTACGGCACGATCAAATACGAATACGCGCCGCAGAAGAGCGACGGTTCACTGGAAGGCTTCGTCGTCGTCGGTTACGACCGCCGCGCGAACAAGGCGTCCTGACCGTTCACAAGCAGCGCCCCGGTGATGACGCCGCGGGGGTTGCGTCGTTGAGCGAGCGGTCAGCCTGCGCAAGGCACGCAGGACCGCTACGGGTCAAGGTACAGCGCGCCCATGAGCGCGAATTGAGCGCGCGTTGCGTCTTCGCGCCGAAGTACTGATGAAGCTGACTCGGATCGCGAAAGGTCCCGTTCGACGCTGATCGCCAGCTCAACACCCCTCCTACCAGGTCCGCTGACCCGAACGAATCAGATGTCGGCCTGCGCCGAGGTCCAGATCGCCACCATCGCCTCGCGCAGTTGTTCCGGCGACACCGGCTTGTACAGCACGGGGATCCTGGCGGCCATGATTTCACGCAGTCGATCACTGCGCGTTTCGCCGGTGATCAAAAGGCGTGGGAACGGTCGGTCCGGATTTCCGCTGAAGAACTTGTCCAGTGCCGCCAGCACGTCCAGCCCGTTTTCGCCGTCTCGCAGGCGAAGATCGGAAATGACGATGTCTGGCGGTGTGGACCATTCGCTCACGACTTCCAGCGCCTGCATGCGGTCCTCGGCGACGCGTACATCGCAGCCCCAGCTTCCGAGCAGATAACGAATGCCGGAAAGAATGGCCGGCTCGTCATCGATCACCAGCACTCGCATGCCCGAGACATCCAGGTCGGAGGATTGTCCTTCCGGTTTCGGCAGCGGTTGTGCCGGGGCCAGCGGCAGCAGGAAGCTGAAGACCGTACCTCGGCGGGGGCGTGATTTCAGCACCAGCCGGATGCCCAGCAGTTCGGCCAGCCGCTGAACGGTGGCCAGGCCGAGCCCCAGGCCGCGCCGGTGACCGTCGTCGGGTTCGAGCCCGGCGTGCTGTTCGACACGATAGAACTCGTCGAACACGCGTATCTGGTTTTCCACGTCGATGCCCACGCCGGTATCCCAAACATCGACCCGGAGCATGCCCGTCGGGCCGTGCCGCGCGCCGACCAGCACGCCGCCCTCCTGTGTGTAGCGCAACGCGTTGCTGACCAGGTTGTTGAGAATCCTCGCGAGCATGCTGCGATCGCAGCGCACCCATCGGTCCGTCCTGCGCACCTGCAAGCGCAGATCATGCTGCTCGGCGAGCATGCGGAAATTTCGACTGACTTCGTCGAAGACCTGATCGAGCGGAAATTCGCTGATCTCCACCTGCATCGCGCCGGTTTCCAGGCGTGAAAGATCGAGCAGTTCGCTGAACAGGTGATCCAGCGCCTGAACGCACTCCTGAATGTGCGCAATGCGATCGAGCCTCACGGGGTCGTGCTCGTCCACGGCGAGGGCAGACGAAAACAGGGTCAGCGCATAAAGTGGCTGACGCAGATCGTGCGACGCGGCGGCAAGGAAGCGGGCCTTGGCGACACTGGCCGCCTCAAGAGCGGAGTTCTTGCGGGCCAGTTCAAGCGTCGCTTGCTCTACCTCGTGTTTCATGCCCCGCTGCAGGTCGAACAGCGCGGCAGCGGCGGTGTTGAAACCACGTTGAAGCTCGCCGATCTCGGTATGATCGGAGATGGCCACTTCCACGCGACGATCGCCGCGACCCAGCTCGTGCACCGCGCGTGCAAGGCGGCGCAGCGGCGCACTGATCCAGCGCGCCGCCTGCCAGCCGATCACCACCGACAGCAGCAGGCTGATCAGCAGCGCGATGATCGCGTTGCGCAGGCTGGAATGCTGGGCGGCAATCGCCTCCCCCAGACTCACTTCCACCAAGACTGAGCCAAGCGGCAGCTGTGCTGTGGCACTGCGGTCGATCACGTCGCGGACCACGGTCAAGTGCTCGGCCCGCTGGTTCTCCGTGCTGCCGACGACGTCGGCCAGAATCTCGCCATCGGCGGCGCGGATCTGCACATGCGCGACGCTGGGGAGGCCAGCCGTTGATTGGGCGATGTGGGTCAGTTGACGGCGTTGCATGCCGCGCAGCGGTTCGGCGGCGATCGACGCGGTCTGGGTGGCGATGGCGTCGGCCGTCGAACGCCCCATCGCCTGCAGGGTCAAAAGTTGGTGGCGGGTGAGCATGGTCACCAGCAGGACGGCAGTGATCAAAGTTGGCGCAAAGGCGACAAAGCCCATGCGCTGCATCAGGGATGCACGCCGCCAAAGGCGAACCACCATGTTGCCGCTCCTCGCCTGGATCACCGGCATCACTCCGAAACGATTTTGCTGCTGGTTTGAGCCTAGCGCGAAATGGCGAAGCTGACAGCTGGCAGTTCAGTCGGTGAGGGTGGTCCTAGGATCTAGGGCTAACGGTGGGCTCGGGGTCCGGAGCCCCGTCGCCGCATCAGGCGTTCCACAAGCAACGGAAGCAGTGAGAGCAGGGCGAGCGCGCCCAGCGGCAGCAGCACTTGGCGATGCATGAACAGGCCGATGCCGAAACTGTCGGTGTGGCTCATCACGCTGCCAAGGCCGGCGCCAATGGAGGCCTCGAAGATCAACGTGACCGTGCCGCCCAGCCAAGTGGTGCCGAGAAACAGCCAGAGCGGGCAACGTAGCCAAGCCAGTGCCACAGTGACCGCGCCGAACGGCACCACCGGCACGAAACGCAGGAACAGGGTGTAACTCACCGGATGACGTTCGAAGCCGTGGCGTAGCCTGGCGACGAAGTCAGGTGGCTGGCGGCGGCCCGGGCCGAAGGCATAGCGGCTGGCTAGGAACAGGATCAGCGAGCCCAGGGTCAAGCCCACCGACGAACTGAGGGTGGCCTCCAGCACGCCAAAAGCGAAACCGCCTGCCAAGATCACCACGATGCTTCCCGGAATTCCGGTCGACACGGCGAGCGTCAGCAAGCCGATGAAAGCAAGCCGGTACAGCCAGGGATGCTGGACAATCTGTGCGTGCCAGTCGGCGCGGTGCACCACCAATTGTTGCGGGCTGAGCTGGTCGAGCGAGCCGGAGGCGAACAACACGACCCCGGCCAGCAACAGCAGGGCCAGCGGAAGCGCGGCGCGCCAGCGGCTCAATATGCCGTGCCGGTGGCGCCGTAGTCGGCCAATACCGTGCACGCTTGTTTGCGCAGAATGTCTCGACGCACGACGATCTGGCGACGCGCGAGCTCCCCGATCCAGTCGGCGGGAAGAGGGCCTTCGTCGAACTCGGTCAATTCCTCGACATCTCCGGAGCGAGCGCCAATCAGCAATTCATCGATCCCTGCCCACACGCTGGCGCCATAGCATTGGCAACACGGTTGCGCACTGGTGGCGAGCGCATAGCGGCCCCCCGTCTCGTTCAGGCGATGACGGCTCAGGCGTTGCTGCGCCACCATCAGCGCCATCAGTTCGCCATGCGCCACCGAGCAGCTTTGCGGCACCACCCGGTTGACGCCTACCGCAATCAGCCGCCCATTGTCGAGGTCGAAGACCGCGGCCCCGAAAGGCCCGCCCCCGCCGCGATCCACGTTCTGGCGCGACAGTTCGATGGCCAATCCGACCCGATCCTCATCATTTTCATAGCGCCGGGTATCGTCGACGACGTCACCGATCCATGGTGGCAAGGTCAGGTGGATCTGCAAGGGAAGCATGCTGTCGCTCCGTTACTGGCCGGACTGTTTCGCCCAGGTATCGCGCAGGGTCACGGTACGGTTGAACACCGGCGCCTCGGCGCGATGATCGACGCGATCGGCGACGAAATAACCCAGCCGCTCAAACTGGAACCGCTGCTCCGGATCGACCCTGGCCGCCGCCGGCTCCAGCCACGCCTGCACCACGCGCTTGGCATCCGGGTTCACATGCTCGACCCAGCTCTTGCCATCGTCCTCGTTGTCCGGTGCCGATACCGTGAACTGGCGGTCGTAGATGCGCACCTCGGTTGCCACCGCGTGCTGTGCGCTGACCCAGTGCATGGTGCCTTTCACTTTGCGATCGGCGCCGGGCATCCCGTGGCGGGTGGTCGGATCGAGCGCGCAATGCAATGCCACGACCTTGCCGTCATCGTCCTTGATCACCTGCTCGCATTTGATGATGCCTACGCCACGCAAGCGGACTTCTCCCTCCGGCTTCAGGCGATGAAAGCCTTTCGGCGGCACTTCAGCAAAATCCTCGCGCTCGATCCAGACCTCGCGTGAAAACGGTACCTCGCGGGTGCCGAAGCTTTCGTCTTTTGGATGATTGGGAAACTGCAGGGTTTCCGCATGATCTTCAGGCAGGTTGGTGATGACCACCTTGAGCGGTTCGAGCACGGCCATGCGACGAGCTGACGTGGAATCCAGATCCTCGCGAATGCAGCCTTCGAGCACCGAATAGTCGATCACGCTGTTTTGCTTGCTGACACCGACGCGCTGGATCAGCAGGCGCAATCCGGCCGGCGTGAACCCACGCCGGCGCAGGCCACGCAGCGTATTCATGCGCGGATCGTCCCAGCCATCGACGAAGCCCTCGCTGACCAGCTGCGCCAGCTTGCGCTTGCTGGTGATGCAGTAGCTGAGGTTGAG
>JBDTXA010000155.1:0-8388 GCA_040006415.1 Rhodanobacter sp. | reverse complement strand
TGCATGGATGCACGAGTTGAGGTAACGCAGGAGCGGTTGCCCGATGGACTGTCGACAAACCCACGGAGCCCGACCGAATGGAAAAGGGGTTGGGTTCATTTACCCGTGTTCTACGTGCTCGGTTACCGATGCCTCGTTGAAGCAAGAGCTTTCGTGCGCCTGCGGCGCGCGAGTGGCTTTCTCTTGAGTGGCCAAGAGAAAGTCACCAAAGAGAAGGCCACCCTCCTCGGCGCTTGCCGGGCTGTGCCCGACAAGTCCGTGAGTCGCGGCCGGGCTTTTCGACAGGGCTTCCTGCCCTGGCGAAAAGGAGCCGACATCCATGTCGACTCCCCTTCGGGCCTGTCGTCCACGACTCACCGCCTCACAAGGGGGTTGAAGATCTAAAGCAACGGTAACGGCAACGACCAGAGCAAAATAGCTGCAGCGTGCGAAGTGAAGAGTTCTTTGCTCTGGAGCGTTTTTACGCGCTGCTGTTGATGTCCACTCCCCTCTGCAGAGGCGGACGGGCGGAGGAAAAGCCCGCAGGGTGTTTCGCATGGATGCGGACCAGTTTGTCGTCAGCCCAGGGCGAGTGCATGGATGCACGAGTTGAGGTAACGCAGGAGCGGTTGCCCGATGGACTGTCGATGAATCCCCGGAGGCCGGTCGCGTACTTTCCGAGCTTTTTCGGAAAGCGCGTAAACGGGGTGCCCCTCTCTTTGGTTACTCTGCTCTCGGGCAAGCGAGAGAAAGTGACTCGCCCTCCGCAGGAGGACGAAACGCTCTACTTTTTACGATGACTACTCGGTATGTGCAGGTCCGGAGTCGGCGCGCGATACCATTGCCATCTCAAATCGCAACACGAGTTCGCCAGCCATGAGCCCCACGCGCTTAGAAATTACCCGCCCCGACGATTGGCACCTGCATCTCCGGGATGGAGCCGCACTGGCCTCGATCGTGGCCCACACAGCACGCCAATTCGGTCGGGCGATCGTGATGCCGAACCTCAAGCCGCCGGTGACCACGGTGGCGGCAGCGGAAGACTATCGACGGCGAATTCTTGCCGCACTGCCATCAGATACCTCGTTCCAGCCGCTGATGACGCTGTATCTCACCGAGAGCACGCCGGTCGAGGAAATCGTTCGCGCCAAGGAGAGCGACAGCGTTTTTGCGGTGAAGTATTACCCCGCTGGTGCCACCACCAATTCGCAGTCGGGCGTGCGTGATTTATCGCGGGTTTACGACGTGCTGGACGCCATGGAGCGTCATGAATTGCCATTGCTGCTGCATGGCGAAGTGACCGATCCGGACATCGATATCTTTGATCGTGAGCGCGTGTTTATTGAACGTCACCTGATGCCGTTGCGCGAACGGTTCCCGGCTTTGCGCATGGTGCTGGAACACATTACCACTCGCGACGCGGTCGAGTTCGTCAGCCAGTCATCGGAGCATATGGCGGCAACGATCACCGCCCATCACCTGCTGCTGAATCGCAACGCCATCTTCGAAGGTGGTATCAATCCGCATCACTATTGCTTGCCGATTCTCAAGCGCGAGACGCACCGTGAAGCGCTGGTTCACGCCGCCACCAGCGGTAGTTCGCGTTTCTTCCTTGGTACCGACAGTGCGCCGCACGTGCGGTCAGCGAAGGAGTCGATGTGCGGTTGCGCGGGCATCTATACCGCTCACGCGGCGATTGAGTTGTATGCCGAGGCATTCGAGCAGGCCGGGCAACTGGAGCGGCTCGAAGGATTTGCCAGCTTCCATGGAGCGGATTTTTACCGCCTGCCACGGAATCAGGATCGCATCGCGCTTGAGCGCAAGGCGTGGACGGTACCTGACGACTATCTACTGGCCGACGAAAGCTGCAAACCGCTGCGCGCTGGTGAGTCGATTGCCTGGTCGATGGTGGCAGCGGGCTGAGGTTTACTTGGCCGGCTGGCTACGCAGTGCGGCGAGGAATTTTCCGCCGGCACGGCCGTCGACTGTCATGCCCAGCTTTTGCTGTTCGGCGCGGATCGCGTCACGTGTGTTGCCTCCGATTAGTCCGTCTACCGCGCCGATGTCGTAGCCGCGCTTGAGCAGCAGCGTCTGTACTTCGCGATTCTCGTCGCGCGAGAGCCCTGGGTCGTCGGTCGGCCACGCCGTGGCGAAGTGGATATCGGCCTTGTCGTTGTCGACCAGAGTGGATAACTGGGCGATGGCGAGCGCATAGTTTTCGCTGGCGTTGTAACTGTAGATGGTGTCAAAGTTTTTTCCGGTGAGAAACGCCGGACCCTTGCTTCCTGATGGCAGCAGCAGGCCGGTATCGGGCAGGGTGCGCGGCAATGATTTGCCGTTGGTCTGCTTCAGTCCACGCGCGGACCAGTAGGCCACATCGTGCTTGCTCTTGCGTCCAGAGTCGCCGCTATAGCCTGCCGGCAGTTGTACTTCCATACCCCACGTCTGGCCTTTGCGGTAACCCGCGCGATGCAGGAAGTTGGCGGTGGAGGCTAGTGCATCGGGTATGTTGTCGACTAGGTCGCGACGACCGTCGCCGTCGAAGTCGACCGCCGTGGTCAAAAACGTGCCGGGCATGAACTGGGTCTGGCCGAACGCACCGGCCCAGGAGCCGTTCAATTTGTCCGGCGCGATGTCGCCGTTCTGCAGGATCTTCAAAGCCGCCGCGAACTGGCCACGGAAAAAAACCTGCCGTCGGCCGAAGCACGACAGCGTGCCCAGCGACTGCACGAGTGGCCGGCCGCCGGTGTTCTTGCCGAAATTGCTTTCGACACCCCATACGCTGACCACGATGGCAGGATCGACGCCGTAACGCTGCTGGATTTTGCCCAGTTGAGGCAGCCACTTTTGATAGGCCGCACGACCATCGGTCACGCGCTCCTTGTCGACCAGCATGGCGATGTAGTCCCATGTTGGCAGGGTGAATTCCGGCTGCTTGTCGAGCTTCGGCAGCACGCTGCCATCCGGCGCCAGACTCGCGGTGTATTGCCGCCAGGTATGGGGGCTGATGGCCTTGAAGCCGCTGTCGTGGCGCAGGCCACCGAGGCACTGATCGAACTCGGTCTGACTGAGTTGTGGCGCAGGCGCCAGGTCCGCCGCCGCTGACGCCAGCGACGGAACTGCCAGAAGCATGGCCAGCGTGAGAATCAGGCTGCGTTGCATGGTCACTCCTTCAGTACGCAAACTCGCGAAACACCGGGTCGACGCTGCCGTTCCAGGCACCGTGGAACAATTCCAGCTTGCGTTCGGCAGGGGTTTGATTGGCTTGAACGATCTCGATCAGCGGATCGAGGAAGACGCTTTCGTCAGCGCCGTTGCGGTTGAGACGTGCGCGGCGCTTGAGACCGTTGCCGGCGATCTTCAAGGCTTCCTCGGCGAGATCCCGCACGGTGCCGCCACGGAAGGGCAACTTCAGTGCGTGCTTCGGCACGCCATCGCGCAGGGCATGGCGTTCCTCGCGACTGAAATCCTTGACCAAGTCCCATGCCGCGTCCAGCGACTCGTCGTCATACAGCAGGCCGACCCAGAAGGCCGGCAGCGCGCACAGCCGGTTCCACGGGCCGCCGTCGGCGCCACGCATTTCCAGATACTGCTTCAGCCGCACTTCGGGGAAGGCGGTGGTGAGGTGGTCGGCAAAGTCCTTCATGCTGGCATGCGTGCCGGGTAACATCGACAGCTCGCCGGCCATGAAGCGCTTGAAGTCCTGGCCGGCCAGGTCGATGTACTTGCCGTCCTGAAAGCTGAAGTACATCGGCACATCGAGAATGTAGTCGATGTAGCGCTCGTAGCCGAAGCCGTCGGCAAAGACAAAATCCAGCATGCCGGTGCGGTGTGGATCGGTATCGGTCCAGATATGCGAGCGGTACGACAGATAGCCGTTTGGACGTCCCTCGGTGAACGGTGAATCGGCAAACAGCGCGGTGGCGATCGGCTGCAGGGCGAGACTGACCCTGAACTTCTTGATCATGTCTGCTTCGGACGAGAAATCCAGATTGACCTGAACCGTGCAGGTGCGGGTCATCATGTCCAGGCCGAGATCGCCGACCTTGGGCATATATTCGCGCATGATCTTGTAGCGGCCCTTGGGCATCCACGGCATTTCGTCGCGGCGCCACTTGGGCTGAAAGCCCATGCCGAGGAAACCCAGGCCCATGCTGTCTGCCACCGAGCGGACGTCGGCCAGATGCGAGTTCACCTCGCTGCAGGTTTCATGCACGTTTTCCAGCATGGCGCCGGACAATTCCAGTTGACCGGCCGGTTCCAGCGTGATCGAGGCACCATCGCGCGACAACGCCACCGGGTTCTCGCCTTCACGTGACACCTCCCAGCCATAGCGCGTGGCGAGCGTTTCAAGCAGAACCTTGATGCCGCGCTCGCCTTCAAACGGCGGCGGCCTCAGATCGTCGGTACGGAAGCCGAATTTTTCGTGCTCGGTGCCGATGCGCCACGCCTCGCGTGGCTTTTCGCCCGCGGCGAGGTAATCGATGAGTTGCTGGCGGCCCGCAATGGGCGTGCCCTTGACGGTACTGGGTATGGACACAGACGAAGCCTCGCGAGGTAAGCCGACACTATGGGGGCGATGCAAGCCGACGAAAAGGGGCGTCTTGGGATGCGGGGCCCAACAGCCTATTGGATCAGCACAGACTGGATCGCGTCGCGCGCGGGATCAAGTCGCGGCGAGCTCAGTGTCTCGCAAGCATTGCCGGGCAGGACAGGCGAGCGACCAGGGCTGCGGGAAGCTCGGCATGGGCGCCGATCTGCGCAAGCGTGTGGGTAGCTCTGGCCGGGTGTTTGAGTTGGTACTCGGCGGCGCGCCGATCGAATGCACAGGGATCCGCGCCGTGATCGAGCAAGCGCTGCACCACGGGCACATCGCCATCGATCGTGGCTTCAGTCAGCGCGTCAACGACGTTTGGTGCCTCGCGTTGGGCGACATTGACGTGATGGCGAAGTAACACGTCCAGTGTGGCGACGTCCCCGCACGTAACGGCTCCTGCCAGGGCGATCATGTCGGATGTGCCCTGATTACTCAGCGTACCCGAAGCCATCAGTGTCCTAACTCCGGCTGCGCCGAAACGAGAATCGTGTTTCATTCCGTCGACTTCTTGTTCAAAGAACTCCGGTTTCAATGGTGGCATCCAGCCCGTGCCACCGACGTGCGCACCATCGTCGAGTAGCCCATCCACCACGGCGGGCTGCCCGCTCCAAGCCGCCGCGACCATCGCGCTTTGACGCCACCGTCGCGCGTCAGCTGGCTTCATATGCTGCAGCTGTTGACGCACCTGCGGTAGCTTGCCGTCGATGACGTCGACCATCATCTTGGCGACGGCAGGCGGTGCGTCATAGGCGCCTTTCAACTACGTCTCGCGCATGGTCGGTATCGATTGACGGCAAATCTCGCGCAGTGGCGGCATCGGTGTAGCGGCGACGGCTTGAGTAAACAGGGCCGTGCCCAGCAATAGCAGTGCAAGACGCGAAAGCATGCTCGGATCCTCCTTGAACGCCTGTTCGATTAGAACGCCATCATCCAGCCCCCACAAGTTTCGTGGCAACGGATCGGAAAACCGTTCCGCTCTTACCAATCCCGAATCCCCATTCCCGACGCTTCACCGCTTCATTGAATTGAAAAAATCGTCATTCGACCTTGTGTTCTTCATCTTGTCGAGCATGAACTCGATTGCCGACAGCTCGTCGATCGGATGCAGCAGCTTGCGCGGGATTCAGATCTTGGACAGCGGCTTCGTGTCAGGGGGCGAAGTCGGGAAACCAGCTGCGAAGTCGCCGTTTCAGCGAAAGCGCTGGTGCTTCCACGGCATGCCATGAGCACCACGCGATCAGCAAAGTGGCGATGGCGGCAACAGCGATGGTCGCAAGGTAGGAAGGCGCCGTCGGCCACAGGTGCACGGTCAGCTGCTGCACGAAATAAGCATAGAGATAGGCGCTATACGACAGGTCGCCGAAGCGGGCGGCGGATCGCAGTCCTGGAGTGCTTTGCTGTCCAAACCACAAGGTCAGCGGAACCAGCACGGCCCATTGCGCCAGTCGCGCATGATGCAGCAACGCGGCAGTCAGCAGACACGCTGCTATGCCGCTGACCATGAGTAGGCGGTGACGTCGGATCTCCACAATGAACTGCCGAGAGCCGGCGCCGGCCAGGAAGAACGCCGTGTAGAAGTAGCAGATGTTGTTGAAGGCGTCTGGCTGGGAATGTCCGGGTAGCGTCTTGACGTACATGACCGCCACGCCCACCAAGGCAATCAGGGTAAAAACTCGCCGCCGCAGGCCGATGGCGCCGAGCACGGCCAGGTACACATAGCATTTTGCTTCGAGTGGAATCGTCCACCAGCTGCCGTTCACGGCCGACAGGCTGGCATTTGCCGGCGTCGTGGCAAATACCCCGGGCAGCGTGTAGTAAGTACGCAGCTGGGCGTTGAAAGTAATGAAACGGTGCGTTTCGTGGCCGAAGTAGTCATGCAGCGGCAGGGAAGTGACCGCCGCGCCGGCGATTGCTATGACCAGGGTGGCGATGATCAGCGCGGGCCAGATGCGCAGGAGACGGCGCATCGCGAAACGCACAATGTGAGGATCGTGGAACCAGCTCTCGGTGACCAGATAGCCGCTCATGACGAAGAACATCGCCACCGCGATGGAGCCGAGTGTCATGCCTTCCGCCAGTGTGGACTCGTGCATGCCAAGGAAGACGAACTGATGGGAAATCAGCACCATCAGTGACGCGACTAACCGCAGTCCGTCGAAGTTGTTCGTATGGCTGCCGGACGGCAAAGGGCGAGGGCTGTCCATGACGAAGATCCTTTTCTTGGTCTGTACTGAATCAGCCAAGCCGGATTCTATCGTCCCGGAAAAGAAGGGTGGAAAAAGCAGGGCCGGCATGGCCGGCCCTGTCTTCAGCGCTTCATCGAGTTGAAGAACTCGTCGTTGGACTTGGTGTTCTTCATCTTGTCGAGCATGAACTCCATCGCCGACAGCTCGTCCATCGGATGCAGCAGCTTGCGCAGGATCCAGATCTTGGCCAGCAGATCGGGATCGATCAACAGGTCTTCGCGACGGGTGCCGGAACGGTTGATATCGATTGCCGGGTAGACGCGCTTCTCGGAGATCCGACGGCTCAGGTGCACTTCCATGTTGCCGGTGCCCTTGAACTCCTCGTAGATCACCTCGTCCATCTTGCTGCCGGTGTCGGTCAGCGCGGTGGCGATGATGGTCAGGCTGCCGCCTTCCTCGACGTTACGTGCCGCGCCGAAGAAGCGCTTGGGGCGCTGCAGGGCGTTGGCATCGACACCACCGGTGAGCACCTTGCCAGAGCTGGGCACCACGGTGTTGTAGGCACGCGCCAGACGAGTGATCGAGTCGAGCAGGATCACCACGTCCTTCTTGTGCTCGACCAGACGCTTGGCGCGCTCGATCACCATCTCGGCAACCTGCACGTGGCGGACGGCGGGCTCGTCGAAGGTCGAGGAAATGACTTCGGCGCGCACGGTGCGGGCGATCTCGGTCACTTCCTCCGGACGCTCGTCGATCAGCAACATGATCAGGTGCGCTTCGGGATGGTTGTACTGGATCGCCTGCGCAATGTTCTGCAGCATCATCGTCTTGCCGGATTTCGGCTGCGAGACGATCAAGCCGCGCTGACCCTTGCCGATCGGTGCGATCAGGTCGAGGATGCGGCCGGTGATGTCCTCACTGGAACCATTGCCGCGCTCGAGCTTGAACGACTGGCGCGGAAACAGCGGGGTGAGGTTCTCGAACAGCATCTTGTTTTTGGACGCTTCCGGCGGATCGCCGTTGATCGTCTCCACCCGCAGCATGGCGAAATAGCGCTCGCCTTCTTTCGGGTGACGTACGCGTCCGGTGATGTAGTCGCCGGTACGCAGGTTGAAGCGGCGGATCTGGCTGGGCGACACGTAGATGTCGTCCGGACCGGCCAGATAGGACTCGTCGGCCGAACGCATGAAGCCGAAGCCGTCCTGCAGGATTTCCAGCACGCCTTCGGCCCAGATGCCGCCGCCGGAGCGGGCATGCGCCTTGAGCACATTGAAAACCACGTCCTGCTTGCGGGCGCGGGCGATGCCTTCGTGGACGCCCAGAGACTCGGCGAACTCCAGCAACTGTGGCGCGTTCTTGCGCTTGAGTTCGGTCAGATTGATGACCCGGTCATTGCTGCCCGGATCCGCGTTGTCGTCATCCACCGGCAGGCCGTGCGGATTATTGTGGCGCGGGTTGTTGTTCTGTGGACGAGCGGGCTGCGGGCTGCCGCTACGTTCGTTGTTGCCACGCTCGCTGCCACCACGCTCGTTGGGACCACGCTCGTTGCGTCGACGCCGGCCGCGACCTTCGCGCGGCTCGCGGGCGCTATTGTTCTGAGTGTTGTTCTGGCCGCCGTTCTGGCCG
>JBDTXA010000154.1:0-8609 GCA_040006415.1 Rhodanobacter sp. | reverse complement strand
GCAGGACTTCCCCCGCAAGGCGCCTCCGCGATGACCGACCAGACCGTACTCAACGCCACCCATCGTGCGCTCGGCGCGCGTATGGTCGACTTCGGCGGCTGGGACATGCCGATCAACTACGGTTCGCAGATCGAGGAGCACCATGCGGTGCGTCGCGACGTCGGCATGTTCGATGTCTCGCACATGACGGTGATCGACCTGCACGGCGCGCGTGCCCGTGAATTTCTGCGCCACCTGCTGGCCAACAATGTCGACAAGCTGAAGGTGCATGGCAAGGCGCTGTACTCATGCATGTTGAATGAGCACGGCGGCGTGATCGACGACCTGATCGTGTATTACCTCGGCGAGGAACATTTCCGGCTGGTCGTCAACGCCGGCACCCGCGCCAAGGATCTGGCGTGGATCGAGCGGCAGGCTGCCGCGTTCGACGTGCAGGTGAAGGAACGCCCCGAGTTCGCGATGATCGCGGTGCAGGGGCCGAATGCGCGCGCGAAAGTACTGGGTCTGCTGCACGATGTGGACCGTCCGCGTATCGAGAAGCTGGGCAAGTTTGCCGCTGCCGCCGCCCAGGGACCGCACGGCATGCCGCTGTTCGTGGCCCGCACCGGCTACACCGGCGAAGACGGCTTCGAGATCATCGTGCCGGGCGAACATGCCGTCGCGCTGTGGGAGGCGCTCGTAGCCGTCGGCGTCGCGCCGGCCGGTCTCGGTGCGCGCGACACCTTGCGACTGGAAGCGGGCATGAACCTCTACGGACAGGACATGGACGAGAGCGTGCTGCCGTGGGAAGCGAACCTCGGCTGGACCATCGCACTGGACGAGGGGCGCGCCTTCATCGGCCGCGCGGCGCTGGAACAGCAGAAGGCAACCGGCGTGCCGCGCGTGATGGTGGGCCTGGTGCTGGACGACAAGGGTGTGCTGCGTCACGGCCAGAAAGTACTGACCGCCAACGGCGAGGGCGAGATCCTGTCCGGCAGTTTTGCGCCGACGCTGAACAAGGCGGTGGCGTTCGCGCGCATCCCGGCCGGCGATCCCGGCGACGTGCGCGTGGACATTCGCGGTCGCGAGGTGCCGGTGCGGCTGGTGAAGTATCCGTTCGTGCGCGACGGCAAGCCCTGCGCGGGGATCTGAGCCACTGGCGCCCGCTGCACAATTTCCCCACGGCGGATGTGGCTAGAATCACCGCCTGTACCCTGACTCACATCAAACGACTGGACCACGATCATGAGCGAGATTCCCGGCGATCTGAAATTCCTCAAGTCCCACGAGTGGGCCCGCGTCGAAGACGACGGCCTGGTCCGCGTGGGCATTTCCGACCATGCGCAGGACCAGCTCGGCGATCTGGTCTACGTCGAACTTCCGGAAGTCGGTTCGGCCGTGAAGGCGGGCACCGGCGCGGCCGTGGTGGAGTCGGTGAAAGCCGCCTCGGACATCTATGCGCCGGTTTCCGGCGAGATCGTCGAGGTCAACGAGCTGCTCAACGACAAGCCCGAGATCATCAACGAAGACGCCTTCGGCGAGGGCTGGATCTTCCTGGTGCGTCCGAGTGATCGCGCCGAACTCGACGAGTTGCTCGACGCGAACGACTACGAAGCGCTGGTCGAGAACGAAGACCACTGAGTCCTCCACCATCGCGCGTGACGTTGCCGGCCGCCCAGTGCGGCCGGCACTGTTTTGGGAGTGACTGTTCGCCGCGTGCGGTTCGGCGCGGCGGAACGATCGGTGTGACCGGTGGTTCGCATCACGCCCATCCGCGGCGAACAACATCGACTCGCGTCGGCTCCTCGCGACATTCCGCATCGTGTTGTTCGATCAGGGCGTGTCGATGTGGGTGCGCCGATGGCACGTCACCGTCGATGCATCGATCGAAAAAACATCCCATGCGCGCCAGCGTCGGCGAAGAGTGTCGGGCGCCGCCGACCTCGATTCGGTGACCGCTCGACTGCCCGACAGACGGGGCGAGGATAGTTTTCGGGGCACGCCGAGCGGTCTGCGAAAAGATTTCAGTCGCGTTCCGTTCATGTGTCGGATGCGGCTTGGCCAACCGCATTCTGCTCATCGAAAAAATGCATGGTGTGTGACGAAAATTTTTATCCAGCATGAGCGCATTGCCGCAGAAACGTTGTGCAGCAATGGTTTCAAGGCATGTCGATATTTTTCATAAAAAATCATTTGGACGTATGGACGTCCGATTGATTATGGCCCGTATGCCCGGCAAGCCTTGCTGCAGCGGCATTCCGGTCCGATCAGGAAGGGAGGAGCGGTTTGATTTCATGACTAAAATCAATTGACAGCTGAAATCTTCAGGGATAGCTTTCGCAACAGATCACGGGGAATGCGCGTTATGGCAACAGCAAAATTCATCAAGCCTTATGTCGAGCACGGTGAAAAGGCCAATGCAGTACGCAAGATCACCGTCTCGATTCCGCTGCATGTCTTGCGGCGACTTTCGGATTTGCGCACCCACCGTCAAGTGAACAATCTTCGGCACGCTACCAACAGCGACTTGTTGGTCGAAGCGTTCCTGCACGCTTTTACTGGGCAACCACTGCCAACTGATGAGGAGCTGAGACGAACTATGGCCACTGCCAAGAAATCCACCGCAAAGAAACCGGCCGCCAAAAAGGCTGCTGCCAAGAAATCCACCGTCAAGAAGGTTGCCGCCAAGAAGCCGGCAGCCAAGAAAGTTGCCGTAAAGAAAGCTGCCAAGAAGGCGGCTGTGAAAAAGGTTGCGAAGAAGCCCGCAGCGAAAAAAGCTGCCGTTAAGAAAGTCGCCCGGAAGCCGGCAGCCAAGAAAGCTGCTGTGAAGAAGGTCGCCAGGAAGCCAGCAGCCAAGAAGGCTGCCGTGAAAAAGGTCGCAAAGAAGGTCGCGGTAAAGAAGGCTGTCAGGAAGGCGCCGGCCAAGAAGGCCGCTCCGGCTCGAGTGGTCAAGGCTACGAAGACCGCAAAAGCTTCCAAGGCCAAGAATCCCAAGGCCAAGAAGTAGATCAAAGGCAACAAGCGACATCTGATAAGAAAGCAATCGACTTCTCCCTCTGCGGTGCCCAGCGCGGAGGGAACACTTCGAGAACATTCGTCCCGGCCTGGCCGGGACGCTTCGTTTGGGATAGCGGTATTTATCCTGCGTTTTCTGACTGAGCTATCGGGTTGCCGGGTTTCGCTTTTTCCTTTTTAAATATGACATCTCGCCTATCCGGTAACGAATGCCGATAAACGAGTTCGGGCTGGCAACGTTCAGGGCATCAGCCAGGATTTGCCGTGGTGGGTCATTGGAGTTACCTTTATCCTATCCGCGCCGCGGCGAATCCGGGGGATTCGTCGCTCCTAAGGCTCGACAGGGGGAAAAAGCGCGGGTATCTGTCGACACTCAGTGAGAGACCATGGATACCCGATATCTACCTATTACACGCCGGCATGCGCGTGGGGCTATCAAGCCCATCGTCATTGCCATCATTGTCGTCATCGCCCTGCTTGCTGCAAGTGCATGGTTCCTCATCATCAAGCCGCACCAGGAGCTGTTGATGGCCGATTCGGGTGGACATCCGTCCACGCCGGTATCGACCGCGACTCGGACGGCGCCACCGCCGGCCAATGTGGCAGGCATGGACATCGATCAGCTGCTTGGTGAGGCGCGCAGCGCCATGAACGAGCAGCGCTATCTTGCGCCTGCCGGCAACAACGCGTTCGAGTTCTACCTGCGAGTGCTGGAGAAGGATCCCGGCAACAAGGTGGCATCAGATGCCTTGCGCGAGACGTTTCCGTTCGCTGCACCTTCGGCGGAGCAGGCAATCAATTCACGCGATTTCAGTGAAGCCCAGCGGCAGATCGATCTGCTTGCCAAAGCGGATCCCACCAATTTCACGCTGACCATCCTGCGCTCCAAACTGGATGCTCAGCGTAAAACGCTGGACAAGCAGCAGCAACTCGCCCTGGATCAGCAGAAGGCACAGGAGCTCGCTTCCAAGAAGGCGGATGCCGGCAAACTGGCTGCGGCACAATTGGCCGAACAGCAGGGGATGCAACTGGCCGAGCGCCAGCAAGCGGAAGCTGCTGCTCGCGCTGCACAACGTCAGGCTTCGCAGGCAACGGCGTCCGCCCCGGCGCAACCGGTCAACGGATCGACTGCCGATACGGCATCCGGTGCGACTGCCGGCGGCAAGACATCCAATTCAGTTTTGCTGAAAGCGGTAGGAGCGCGTTATCCCACGGCGGCCATGCGGGCGCGCCAGGCGGGTTGGGTAGTGGTTTCCTTTACCGTCGATGCTGATGGCAGCACGAGTGATATCAAGGTCGTCGACGCCAAGCCTCACCATGTTTTCGATCGTTCGGCTATCGATGCCGTCGAGCGGTACGAATTCAAGCCCGCGATGAAGAATGGAACGGCTGTATCGAGCAACAAGCAGCAGCGAATCGAATTCAAGCTCTGACCGTGCGGTAGGTTCACGCGTTAAAAGGGTGGTGCATCATGCACCACCCTTTTTTGTTGCTATTTATGGCGTTTTGAGCGGCGGTGGCGGACTGTCCGGGCCGGCTTTTTGGCGCTTCCCTCGATGTCGGCCCAGTCGACATGCGGCAACCCGAGGAGGCCGTCAAACACCATGGGCATGAGACCGCTGGGTGTCGGCCCGGTCGAGTTCCAGAGGGTGACGACGCCGGCATGGTACTTCGGGAAGAACCCGATCATGGTGCGATAACCCGCTACCGCCCCGGCGTGATAGATCAGCGTTTCGCCGCCGTATTGGTAGATCCGCCAACCCAATGCGTAGTGCGCGTCGGTCAACCTTCCGCGTCGCCAGGGAGTGGAGCGCATCTCGCTCGGGGTCCTTACGCCTGGAGTGTGAATCACGTCCAGCAAGGCGCCTGGCAGGACATCGGGACGCCCGCCCATTTGCGCGATCAGCCATTTCTCCATGTCGCGCAGGCTGGCGTTCACACCCGCCGCTGGTGCGATGCGGTAATAGACTTCGTTGGGTTCGAACGGAATCCAGCCGCGCCTTGAGGCGTGATGAGGGCGGGCCCAGCTCTTGCTCGATTCCAGGGCTGCACGACCGTAGCTGGCTGTCGCCATCCCCAATGGATAGAAAATGCGCTTGTCGACCTGGTGATAGAAGAAGTCGCCGGTGCGGGCGAGCACCACGTCGCCGATCATGCTGAAAGCAATGTTCTGATAGCCGTAGCACTGGCCCACGCTACAGGACATGTCGACTTCGTCCAGCTTCCGAACCAGCTCCTCATAGGAGACGTCATCCTCGAGCATGCCGTCATAGGTATTGCGCGGCAGACCAAGACGCTGACCGAGGATATCGCTGATGGTTGCCTGCGAGGCGGACTGGACGTCCTTCAGCTTGAAGTACGGCAGCACGTCTATCAGCTTGGTGTCCCAGTCCAGTTTTCCGTCGTTTACCAGCAGACCAGTGAGCGTCGCGGCAAACGCCTTCGACAGGGAGGCAAGGCGAAAGACGGTATGGGGAGTGGCGGGTTGTTTGGTGGCCGCATCGGCGTAGCCAACGGTGCCCTCGAAGACGACTTTGTCGTTCACCACCACCGCGGTGACGAGGCCCGCGACAGCCTTGCGCTCTCCCAGGCGGTTCAACCAGCGCCTGTAGTCGGCGATCGTCTGCTTGACTCGTGCCGGCGGCAACTTTTGCGGGGTATTGCGAACACTGGTGGAGGGCAGCGATGCGGTTGGGGCGGAGGTGGCAGGAGTGGCAACAGCCGGCACGCATGCCAGGCCGATTGCGCCTGCAATCAGCAGAAAGATCTTATGAAACTGCATGGTATTCTTATGGGATTCCGGCGTGAGGATGCGCCTCAGGGTGGAGAGCTTTGCGATGGGTATGATCATTCTTTTGGTTATTGTCGTCCTGATTGTCTTGTACTTCGTGGCGATCTACAACGGACTGGTGACTTCACGCAACGGCTTCAAGAATGCCTTTGCGCAGATTGATGTGCAGCTCACCCGCCGCCACGACCTGATTCCGAACCTGGTGGAAACCGCCAAGGGCTATCTCGCCCACGAGCGTGGCACGCTTGAAGCCGTGGTGCAGGCGCGCAATGCTGCGGTGAGTGGACTGGCCGGCGCCAAGGCCAACCCTGGTGATCCGGCGGCGATGCAGGAATTGGGTGCCAGCGAAAATGCTTTGACCCAAACACTCGGTCATTTGTTCGCGCTGCAGGAAGCCTACCCTGATCTCAAGGCAAATCAGACCATGATGCAACTTTCCGAGGAGCTGACATCGACCGAGAACCGGGTCGCGTTTGCACGCCAGGCCTATAACGACTCCGTGCTGACCTACAACAACAAGCGCGAAGTCTTTCCTGCCTCATTTGTGGCCAACAGCTTCGGCTTTGTTGCGGCCGAGCCCTTGAAAATAGAGGATCCGGCCGTTCGTGACGTGCCGAAGGTGTCCTTCAACTGACTGTCACCGCCTCGCGGAGATTTCCGCGACGCTGACGCTCGGACACCGGAGTTTCCATGGATTTCTTTGCGCAACAGGCGCGAGTACGCGGCAGCAGTCGACGACTGGTAGCGCTGTTCGTGTTGGCCGTCACCGCGATTGTTCTGGCCATCGATGCCGTGGTCTGGTTCACGATGGGCCATCGATCGCTGGAGGGTGAGCCGGTTCAGTCGAACTTGCCATTGTTGCTGACCAGCAGCCTGGTGGTGCTCGGCGGGATCGCGCTCAGCTCATTGTTCCGGATCATGAGTCTGTCCGGTGGCGGCAGCAAGGTCGCCGAAAGTGTCGGTGCTGTCGTGGTGCCGCTGGATACGAGTGATCCGCAGCTGCGCCAATTGCGCAACGTGATCGAGGAGGTCGCAATTGCCGCTGGCGTACCCGTGCCGGACATCTATCTCATGGCTGACGAATCCGGGATCAACGCGTTCGCCGCCGGCTACTCACCGTCCGATGCCGCGGTATGCGTCACACAGGGCTGTCTCGACAACCTGAACCGCGACGAGCTGCAAGGCGTGATCGCGCACGAGTTCAGCCATGTGATCAATGGCGACATGCGGCTCAATATCCGGCTGATGGGTCTGCTGTTCGGCATCCTGGTGTTGGCAATCGTGGGTAGCAGGGTGATCTGGTTTGGTGGGGGGCGCAGCAGTCGGCGCGATGGCGGCGGTGGCCAGGTATGGATGATCGGGCTGGCGCTGATCGTGGTCGGCTACATCGGATACTTCTTCGCCCGATTGATCCAGGCGGCGGTAGCACGTTCACGCGAATCGCTGGCCGATGCTTCGGCCGTGCAGTTCACTCGTCAGACTGACGGCATTGCCGGGGCTTTGAAGAAGATCGCGATTCTCAGCGAGGGTTCCGAACTGAAGGTGGCCAACAAGCAGGAAGTGGCCCACATGCTGTTTGGCGAAGCGGGAAAGTTCAATGCGTTGTTTGCCACGCATCCACCGCTGCTGGAGCGAATCCGCGCGCTGGAACCGGGCTTTCGCGATGAGGAACTGACTCGACTGGCCGAGTCGATGCAGCACGCAGCCGACGGTTCGGCGGACACGCCGGATGCAGCGGTAACGCCACCGGCTGCGCCGGGGCGCGTCATACCGTCGATATTTCCGCCTGTGTTGCCCTTGGCGATGGCCGCCGCCGGCGCGGCGGAGCGTACCCAGGACCCCCACCGCTTTCAGCGAGCGGCTGCAACGCATCAAGCCATACCCGCCTCCCTGATGACGGCTGCTCAGCAACCAGAGTCTGCGCTGACCGTGGTGTTGGCCCTGGCCTCATCCACGAACGCCGAGCTGCAGACGATTCAGCGGCGCATCGTCGCTGATGCCTTCGGGGATGACATTCGGGATGCGGTACTGGCCATGGCTACGTCATTGGAGCAGTTGCCGCCCATCCTGCGCCTTCCGTTGGCCGCACTGGCATTTCCTGCCTTGAAGCAATTGCCGGAAGAGCGTCAACAAACCCTGCTGGCCACGCTCGACAGTCTTGTACGGGCCGATGGTCGGGTCGATCTCAACGAGTACTGCCTGGCCCGGCTGCTGCAGCTGCAGTTGCGAGAGGCGCAGCGTCCCCGCAGCGCACCGATCGACGGCAGAAAGAAATTATCTGCCTGTCGCGACAGCGTGATCCTGGTTTGCGCAATCGTGGCCGCAGGCGGCTGTTCGGATGAGGCAGCGGCGCGCCGCGCGTGGTTGCTGGCGATGGAGCATGCCTTCCCCGGCGAGGCGATTCGCTGGTCGACACCGCCGGCCGTCTGGCAGGCACCGTTTGAGCGCGCGCTGGACGATCTGGACGGTCTGATGCCGACGGCCAAGGAGCTGCTTGTGCAGAGTCTGGCCAGTGCCATCCATGCCGACGGACAGGTAAGCGTGGAAGAAGCCGAACTGTTGCGCGTAATCTGCGCCAGCCTGCATTGTTCACTCCCAGCCTAAAGGTGCGCCAGCTCGCGCAGGGGCGGTGTTAGCCGCGCACCCGTGGGAGCGACTTCAGCCGTGACGCTCCAGCTCGTAGAAGCGCCAACTTCCGTCGCGAAGTTCTTGCTCTTGTAGGAGCGCGCTTGCGCGCGATGCTCTTGCTTTTGTAGGAGCGCACCCTGTGCGCGATGCTCTTGCTTTTGTAGGAGCGCACCCTGTGCGCGATGCTCTTGCTTTT
>JBDTXA010000153.1:0-8714 GCA_040006415.1 Rhodanobacter sp. | reverse complement strand
CGATCGTGGCCAGGGCCACCGACAGCGTCGGGGTAACGCAGAAGTACAAGTCGTTTACTTCCGGCAGCGGCGGCGGTGCACTCGGTGGTGCGCTGGGTGCACTGGGATCGTTCGGGGGCACATCGAAGGTAAACGACAACGCGCTCGACCTGGACGACTATGTTACCGAAAAAGCACTGGATGGCTTGTTCACCGAGATCGGCGCGCAGGAGCAGTCGATTCGCCAGAATCCGGCTGCGCGCAGCACCGAATTACTGAAGAAGGTGTTTGCCAGTCGCTGAACGCCGGGGCTGGCAGGCCTTGTGTCAGGGCGGCAGCGACCGCAGGAAAGAGGTAGTCAACGCCAGGTGAGGTCAGCATGATTCGCGAAATTCTGAAAATGGGCGACTCCCGCTTGCTGCGTATCGCCCCGATCGTGCCGCCAGAAATGGTCGGCACGGCCGAGCTGGACGCACTTGTTGCCGATATGTTCGAGACGATGCACGATGCCGACGGCGTGGGTCTGGCCGCGCCGCAGATCGGGGTCGACCTGCAACTGGTGATCTTCGGCTTCGAGCATTCCGATCGTTATCCCGAGGCGCCGGAAGTGCCGCAGACGGTCCTGCTCAATCCGGTCATTACGCCACTGACCCAGGACATGGAAGAAGATTGGGAAGGCTGCCTTTCGGTGCCCGGTCTGCGCGGCGCCGTCAGCCGCTACTCGATGATCAGCTACGAAGGTATTGATCCGAAGGGCGAACGCATCGAGCGCACTGCCGAAGGTTTTCATGCCCGCGTGGTGCAGCACGAATGCGACCATCTGATAGGACGGCTGTACCCAACACGGATCACCGATTTTTCCAAGTTCGGTTACACCGACGTGCTTTTCCCCGGACGGGACATAGGAGACGACTGACATGCGAGCGATCTGGAAAGACACCGTGCTGGCCGACAGCGACGACACCGTCGTGGTCGAGGGCAACCATTATTTCCCCGCCGACGCACTGCGCAGGGAGCATTTTCGCCCCACCGACCACCTAAGCGTCTGCCCGTGGAAAGGTACAGCCAGCTACTACGACGTGATTGTCGGCGACGAAGTGAATGCCAACGCCGCGTGGTATTACCCGACACCGAAAGACGCCGCCAGCGAGATCAAGGATCGCGTAGCATTTTGGCGCGGCGTGGAAGTCAGCCAGTGACTCCAGCAGACCGCTATTGATGCGGCGATGCGTCTGCGTGGACGATGCTGCTCTTTGACCCAAGGGACCGCCGATTTCAGCCATGGAAGCCATGCCAACGTCGATGGACGACGCGGCGCAACAGCCCCCAGCGAAATCGCCACGCAATCCCGGCATTGATCTGCTGCGCGGCCTGTCGATCTTGTTCGTCATCCTCAATCACCTTGGCTTGCGGATTCCGCTGAAGAAGACTGCGCTGGCTGACGTGCTGCCGAGTTGGTTCCTGAGCCGGTTGAACTACAACGGCTACGAGGCCGTGTTCGTGTTCTTCGTCATCTCCGGTTTCCTGATTGCCGGCAACGCGGTGCAGCGCTGGGGTGGACTGGAGCGCATCGACCTGCGGGCGTTTTATGCGCGCCGCTTCGCCCGCATCGTGCCGTGCCTGCTGGTGCTGCTTGTCGTGCTTGTCGTGTTGCATCTGCTGGCGGTGCCGGATTACGTCATCAGCCGCCCCGGTCAGTCATTACCTGGTGCCATGTGGGCGGCCGTTGGGCTGCATCTGAACTGGTACGAGGGCACACCGGCTACCTGCCGGGCAGCTGGGACGTGCTGTGGTCGCTGTCGATCGAGGAAGTGTTTTACATCGGCTTCCCGCTGGTGTGTCTGCTGACGCGGCGACGCTGGGTGCTGGTGCCGCTGCTGGTCTTGTTGGCGCTCTCGATGCCATGGACGCACGCCGCCCTGCGCGGCAACGAGATCTGGCAGGAAAAGGCCTATCTGCCCGGAATGTCGGCGATCGCCATCGGTGTGCTCGGCGCGTTGCTGGCGTCCCGTTTGCGCACGCTGCCCTTGCGGGCGACCGTCCTGTTCGGATGGCTGGGCATGATCGGTTTGCTGGCTGCCACCATCGATGGCGCCGTGATGTATCAACTGCTGCGCGATGGCTACATGCTGTTGCTGGCGGTGTCGGCGCTGTGCCTGCTGCTGGCTTGCGAGCAACGGCAGCGTCTTGACGATTGGCATTCGTGGCGAGCCTTGAACTGGCTGCGTTCCTGGGGCCGGCTCAGTTACGAGATCTATCTCACCCACATGTTTGTGGTGACGCCGGTGGTGTGGTTGTTCCGGCTCGGCGGTAGTCACTTCCGTTTTGGCTTGCTGTGGTATTCGCTGACGCTGCCGTTGTGCTGGCTTCTAGGCGCGGCGGTCGAGTGCTGGGTTTCCACGCTGTGTGATCGCTGGCTGCGGAAAAAGCTGATGCGTTCGTCCACCGCTTCAATCGACATCCGTTGCACCTTGGCCACTGCTGAGTGAACCGGTGCGTATGGCGCACCGGACGGTCGAACAACCGCTCAGCTCGCGGTAGCGTAAGCTGGAGAGGGGTGGATGTCCGCCCGGGAGAGGTTTGGTGAAGAAAGAAGACGAAACGCACCTGCAGATTGTTTCCGCAGACATCAGTTCGGAATCGCTGACTGGCATGGTGATTTTCAGGCCGCATTGCGTGTCCCGCAGCGGTCGCAACGTGGCCGATGGGAAGTCCGGAAACTGGTACGCCTTGCGTCCGGCCGAAGTGCGCAGCTTTGCCCGCGCGCTGCTGGATGCAGCCGATGCACTGGATTTGAAGGTGAAGATGCTGCACGCCTCAAAGTCCGACGCCTGAAAGTCGCGGCGGCGTCTGTGCTGTGAATGCGATGTTGTCGCAGCACAGACACGGCGTGCACCTTGCATCGCGCACGCTCGCCGCTTCCACGCTCGGAGTTTATCGCGATGTCTCTTGCCGCTTTCGGACTCAACTGCACCTTGAAGTCGGGGCCGCAGAAATCATCGACGCAGAAACTTCTCGACCAGATGCTGCGGGCGCTTTCGAAGCATGATGTCGAGACCTCCTGTGAGCGCGCCGTCGATCACGACATCAAGGCGGGCGTCTCGGCCGACGAAGGCGAAGGCGATGCTTGGCCTGCGATCCTCAAACGGATCATGGCTTCGCAGATCCTGGTCATCGCCACGCCGATCTGGATGGGGCAGCCCAGCAGCGTCAGCAAGCGGATCCTCGAACGCCTCGATGCGGTACTGAGCGATATCGATGAGCAAGGCCGCTACCCGACCTTTGGCAAGGTGGCGATGGTCGGCATTGTCGGCAACGAGGACGGCGCGCACCACGTGACTGCCGAGATCTACCAGGCGCTGGCCGATGTCGGCTTCACCATCCCGGGCGGCAGCTCGGCGTACTGGGTCGGCGAGGCGATGGGCAGCGTCGACTACAAGGATCTCGAGCAGACGCCGAAGAAAGTGAAACAGGCGATCGATACGCTTGCGAGCAATGCGGCGCACCTGGCGAAGTTGCTGGACAAGACGCCGTATCCAGCGCCGTAAAACAGGCAGCCGTCAGTGACGTAAGCGATGGATGAATTCGCGCAGTGCCTAATGTGTCACCGAGCCTGCCGTCGCGGAAATCCTCATCGGCGCCGGCATGGAAGAATCTGCGCGCCGAGTTCGCTATCACGCCGTTACGATCCGCGGTGTCACCCGTGGACAGCACCATTTACAGGTTGCCGCTTTTGAAAGCGAGGGGAATTTGTCCGGTAAATCGTATAGCGTCTAAGGACACTCTGAACAAGCCGCTGGGATGCCAAACAACGGCTTGTTCAGACATTTTCTAAGGGAATCCTCTATACCTTCTTCGCCAAAATGACAGCGCGGGTGACGGTGCAACGGGAACTCGCATTCCATTCTCATTGCAGTGGTTGCGACAACGCTCCGATGAGTTCATCCCAATGAAGCACGCAACACAGCGGGCTCGCGCCCAAGTCGGCACCACCGCCAAGCCGCCAGATGGAATCGTGGTTTGAAAAAAATTGAATCTAAAAGCTGTGACGTAGCGACCGCGACCCTGGCTGCGCTTTTTTCACCGATGGTGCGGCCGAGCTAGTCGCCGCTGGGCAGGCGCGACGTGCAGCTGGGATAGGGCGCTTGTTCTCCCGGAACCTTGGCGCAGAGAAAAACGGGCATCAACTGCTGGAGACGACCCACCCATTGTTGTTTGTCGAACGCGACCGGTCTTGACTGGGCGGGTCCTCGCTCGGCCCACTGGATCGAGTAGTAGTCCTTTGAACCCTTGATCACCATGATGACAGCTGCTTCGCTATGCGATTGGGCTCCGTCACTTACAGTGCCGCATGCCGCAAAAGCCAGCCCCGCGGGACGGCCGTCGATCAGCGTTTTTCCGAGGTCGCCGATGCTGATCGTATCGGGGCAGGCCTTCTCGAAATTGCCGGCAATAGTATTGATCAACACCGCGGGAGGCGGCCCTGGATTGGCTGCTACGTCTTTGTAACCGGTGACGGTAATCATCTGCGTCCACTGATCTGCAGTTTCGCCGTTTGGTACAGCCTCTCGAATGTAGCCATGCGCGCTGGTTTCCTCGTTGACCACGTGGAACATGAGCGGCATTTTGAAAGCCAATAATTGGCTGAAGATTGGCGAGATCACCAGAAAACTGGTGGCCTTCTCACGCTGGGATGTGGTGTACGGGAGCTCCGCAGCAGTTAGCTGAAGACTGGCGCTGGCAAGAAGCGCCAGAAGTGCGGAGCGCATGATCATGGATATCCCCGGAGTGTGTGAAACGCAGTCAAATGCGCATTTCAGTCTGCGTGCGACAAAACGTTGGCCGCCGCGCTTTCAATCAGCTGAAAGGATAGCCAACAACCGCAGGCGCGGTGTAGGGAACAGGCTCCGGTTGCCGTCGGCTTACTCTTCGATTAACGCCGTTGCGGGCCGAACGATCTTTGCTCAGCGGTAGCGGTTGATCGTCTGCCGCAAATCACTGGCTGCCGTGCGTGCGGCCTGTGCAAAGTGTTTGTCATGGCCGGCGTAGAGGATGGCGCGCGACGAGTTGATCATCAGGCCGCTGCCGCCCGCCGTGCAACCGGCACGCATCACCGCCTCGACGTCGCCACCCTGGGCACCGATGCCCGGGACCAGCAGCGGCATGTCGCCAACCAGCTCACGAACCCGGCGAATTTCATCGGGCCAAGTTGCGCCCGTCACCAGCGCACAATTTCCGTGGGTGTTCCAGTCGCGTGCGATGGTTTCTGCGACGCGCAGATAGAGCGGCTGGCCGCCGCAATCCATTGACTGAAAGTCGGCGCCGCCGGGGTTGGAGGTGCGGCAGAGCAGAATCACGCCCTTGTCGGCGCGGTCCAGAAAGGGCTGGATCGAATCGCGGCCCATGTATGGATTGAGCGTCACCGCATCGGCGTCGAAACGCTCGAAGGCCTCGGTGACGTAGTGCTGGGCGGTGGAACCGATGTCGCCGCGCTTGGCATCGAGGATCACCGGCACGCCGGGATGTTTCGCATGAATGTGCGCGATCAACCGTTCCAGCGTGTCTTCGGCGCGCAAGGCAGCGAAGTGGGCGATCTGTGGCTTGAATGCACAAACCAAGTCCGCCGTCGCGTCGACGATCTCGCGGCAGAACGCGAACACGGGGTCGGTGTTATCGCGCAGATGCGCAGGGATTTTCGAAAGTTCGGGATCGAGGCCCACGCAAACCAGCGAGTCGTTGCTTTTCCAGGCTTGCTGCAGTGACTGCATGAAGTGCATCGGTGGTCTCCGAGGGATGTTGTAGCGGGGAACGGGGAACATCAGACCGCGATGCAGCCTGATGCTCTTCGCAAGACCGGCGTTCGCGAGAAGAAACGAATACTACCGGCGCGCCGCCCCCTTCATGTTCCTCGTTCTCTGTTCCCCGCTCCATTACGCCAGCTTCTTGTACTTGACCCGGTGCGGGCGTGCGCCCTCTTCGCCAAGGCGGCGCTTCTTGTCCGCCTCGTACTCGTTGTAGTTGCCGGGGAAGAACTCGACGTGGGAATCACCTTCGAACGCGATGATGTGGGTGGCCACGCGGTCGAGAAACCAGCGGTCATGCGAGATCACCATCACGCTGCCGGGGAATTCCAGCATCGCGTCTTCCAGTGCGCGCAGCGTGCCCACGTCCAGATCGTTTGACGGTTCATCGAGCAGCAGCACATTGCCACCCTGCATCAAGGTTTTGGCCAGATGCAGGCGGCCACGCTCACCGCCGGACAGACTGCCGACCAGTTTCTGCTGGTCGGTACCCTTGAAGTTGAAGCGGCCGATATAGGCGCGCGACTGCAACTCATAGCGGCCGATGGTGATGATGTCGGCGCCGCCGGACACTTCCTGCCACACGTTTTTCTTCGGGTCGAGGTCGTCGCGGGACTGGTCGACATAGGCCAGCTGCACCGTATGGCCGAGCTTCACTTCACCGCTGTCGGGCTTCTCGACGCCGGTGATCAGCTTCATCAGGGTGGATTTACCGGCGCCGTTGGGGCCGATCACGCCGACGATGGCACCGGGCGGCACCTTGAACGACACGTCGTCGATCAGCAGGCGATCGCCGAACTGCTTGGAAACGTTCTTGAACTCGATCACTTCCTGGCCCAGACGCTCACCCGGCGGAATGTACAGCTCGTTGGTCTCGTTACCCTTCTGGTACTCGACCGAGTTCAGCTCCTCGAACCGGTTGATACGCGCTTTGCCCTTGGACTGACGACCCTTGGCGGCCGAACGAACCCACTCCAGTTCGCGTGCCAGCGCTTTCTGGCGACCCTTCTCGGAAGCTTCTTCGCGCGCCATGCGCTCACCCTTCTGCTCCAGCCAATCGGTGTAGTTGCCCTTCCACGGAATGCCGCGACCGCGATCGAGCTCCAGAATCCACTCGGCCGCGTTGTCGAGGAAGTAGCGGTCATGGGTGACCGCCACCACGGTGCCCGGGTAGTCGTGCAGGAACTGCTCCAGCCAGTCCACCGACTCGGCGTCGAGATGGTTGGTGGGCTCGTCCAGCAGCAGCATGTCCGGCTTTGACAGCAGCAGACGGCACAGCGCCACGCGGCGCTTTTCACCACCGGACAGCGGCCCGATCAGGGCCTCCCACGGCGGCAGGCGCAGCGCGTCGGCCGCCACTTCCAGCTGGCGCTCGAGCGCATGCGCATCATTGGCAGCCAGCACATTTTCCAGCTGCTGCTGCTCTTCAGCCAGCTTTTCGAAGTTCGCGCCTTCCTCGGCATAAGCGGCGTAGACCTCTTCCAGCCGCTTCTGCGCATCAAGAATCTCAGCCACACCTTCCTCGACTGCTTCGCGAACAGTCATTTCCGGATCGAGCTGCGGCTCCTGCGCCAGGTAACCGATCTTGGTGCCCGGCTGCGCGCGCGCCTCGCCCTGAAAGTCGGTATCCACGCCGGCCATGATCTTCAGCACGGTGGATTTGCCCGCGCCGTTGACGCCGAGCAGGCCGATCTTGGCGCCGGGGAAGAAGCTGAGCGAGATGTCCTTGATGATCTGGCGCTTCGGGGGAACGATCTTGCTGACGCCGTTCATGGTGTAGATGTATTGCATGAAACCTCCGAAGAAATGCGCCGCACGGCTTGCAAGGGCAGGTGCGGTAAAGGGAATTCGTCAAACCGGGCATTATACCGGTTTGGCTGCGACGGGGCAGGTTGGGAGGCGGGACGGGTGAAGCAAGGGGCCGGAACGGGTCAGGCCGGGAGGCGGGAGGTTTCGCAGATTTTGCGCCCCCCCTGCTTGCAGGGGGAGGCTGGGAGGGGGTTGCTCTTGTAGTCAGGCAAATCACAGAGCCATCTCTCCCCAACCCTCCTCTGCAAGCAGGAGTAGAGAGAGAGCGACAATCCAGCCCTCCTCAAAAAGCGGGGAAGGCCAGGTCGGCGGACACTTGATGCCGATCAGGTTTGGTGTTTGAGCCGACCGCGCGTCGCCGACTGGCTGCAAGCACCCGTCGGGGCTACACTTTCAGACTTGCCCGCCCATCACCTCACGAGGTCAGAATGTTCCCCAAGGACTGCAGCATTGCCGGTTACGACGACGAACTGGCCAGGGCGATCGCCGAGGAAGGCCAGCGCCAGGAAGATCACGTCGAACTGATCGCCTCGGAGAACTACGCCAGCCCGCGGGTGATGCAAGCACAGGGTTCCAAGCTGACCAACAAGTATGCCGAGGGTTACCCGGGCAAGCGTTACTACGGTGGCTGCGAGTACGTCGATGTCGCCGAGAAGCTGGCGATTGAGCGACTGAAGCAGCTGTTCGACTGCGACTACGCCAACGTGCAGCCGCACTCCGGCTCGCAGGCCAATCAGGCGGTGTACTTCGCGCTGCTGCAGCCGGGCGACAAGATCCTCGGCATGAGCCTGGCCCATGGCGGTCACCTCACCCACGGCGCCAAGGTCAATTTTTCCGGCAAGATTTTCGACGCGGTGCAGTACGGCGTCGACGAGAACGGCTTCGTCGACATGGCTGAGGTCGAGCGCCTCGCGCTTGAGCACCAGCCGAAGATGATCGTGGCCGGTTTCTCTGCCTACTCGCAAGTGATGGAGTGGGCGCGCTTCCGCGCCATCGCGGACAAGATCGGCGCCTACCTGTTCGTCGACATGGCCCACGTGGCTGGCCTGATTGCCGCGGGCGTGTATCCCAGCCCGCTGCCGCATGCGCACGTGGTCACGTCAACCACGCACAAGACCCTGCGCG
>JBDTXA010000152.1:0-8879 GCA_040006415.1 Rhodanobacter sp. | reverse complement strand
TCAGTCGGTAATACGACGCCGTCGATTCCCAGCTCATGCCACCAATCAAGCCAATCGTTTTCATCGCGTGTTTTCCAACAGGGTTATTCGATGGGTCGAATGAGCTAAGGAGGACTTAGCTGAGCGACGAAAAAAAATTCAAACGAGCGTAAGTAAACCTGACTCTGTTTTCCTACTTTCTACAGTCCATGTTGAATTGAGTGAACCTGCCCGCGTGCTGCGCGTGTCAGCGGAACATTGGGCCTGACACTTTCTTCTTTTGCTGTGGAACGAACTGGGTGCGCACAGCGTCGGCCAGTTGCACGGGAGGCAGCAGGCCCTGGCCAATCACGAAATCGTTGAAGGCCATCCGGTTGAACTGGGGTCCCAGCGCCAGTTCTGTTTCCAGCCGCAATTGCTGCAGACGCATGTACCCGTAGAAATAGGCGGTGGCCTGTCCGGGCGCGTCATAGCTGTAGCGATTCACTTCCTGCGTCGCCAACGCTTCAGAAAGGCCGACGTCGTGGGTCAGGACGTCATGCGCCTGTTTGGCTGTGATCATGCCGAGATTGAGCATGGGGTCGAGCCATGCGCGTGCGGCGCGAAGCAGCCTAGCTTGCAGCGCGGCGAATTGTCCGGCTGGCGGCTCGTAAGGGAGCATTTCCGATTCGGCATACAGCGCCCAGCCTTCTACGTTGACGCTGTTGAAAGCGAACAGGCTGCGGGCCAGCGATACGCCATGTTCGAGCATAGCGGAGAACTGCAGTTCGTGCCCCGGGCGACCTTCGTGCGCGGTAAGCGTCCAGGCGGCGGCCTTGAAGGTGAAGTCGTCGTATGTCTCGCTGGCCTTGCCTTGCGAGGACGGGTTGCCCATGGTCAATACGAACGTGCCTTGCTCGCCTTGATTGTTGATGAACGGCGGCGGGTCCATGTGCGGTGCAGGCACCTTTGCCGCCTCCGCTTCGGAGGCCAGCCGCATCTGCATCTGGCGATGCGGAAGTGTAACGATGTGTTCGCGACGGATGATGGTCTCGATCCGGCCCAGCACCTCGTGATACCACGACACCACGTCCTTGCTGCCCAGTTGCTGCTTCTTCAGCGCCTTGAGCACGTCGCGATAGTCCGTGGCTTGGATGTTCTCCTGCCTGGCGACCACCGGCGCCAACACCTGCATCATGCCGCGCAACTCCACAAATTCCAGCTCGGCCTGCTTCATCAGCTCGCGCGGCGGGATATCGATACCGACCTGTCGCAGGTTGTACGCGTACATCGCCTCGGGCAGCCGAAAATCGGCTCGCGCCCGCGGCAACACCGTGCTGCGTACCCACGCGTCGTAGGCGGTGATCTGGCTGTCGAGCGCCGCCAGCGCAGCGGTGCCGCTTGCATCGTCCAGGTGATACTTGGCGAACAGCTTGCGTATGCCTTTGAGGTAACGTGAGGTGTTGGAAAGTTTTTGCTCCACTTCGCCCTTGTAGGGACCCAGCAGTGCCTTCTCGTCGAGCCTGGCCGTGGTCTGGGCTTCGGCAAGTTGCGTGATGGGTGTGCATCCCGGTGCCTGCCCCACGTAGCACTGCAGCCGCTTCAATGCAGCCATACGACGTGCAGCAGCTACATCGTCCTGCAACAACGCAAACTCGCCGCTGAAGATCAGCTCGCCGATGTCGCTGTAGGGAAGCAGATACTTCGCGTTGAGGTCGATTCCTTGAATTTCCTGATCGGCAGCGTCGATCAGGATCCGCAGATCCTGGCGCACGTTCGCGTCCTTCTCCAAGGCAAGCTTTTGCTGCAGTGAGATTTTCTCGCTCAGCAGCGCCGCGCGCGAGCGCGCATCCACGCCAGGCTTGAGGTCGGCTACCTTTTCATCGAAGCCGATCAGGCCGAATTCGGAGGCGGATTCGGGACTGAAGCGCGCAATGACCCTCAGCAAACCTTGAGAATCAGCATTGCTTCGAGCCACCCACGCCAGCGGCGCGGCGTGCGCTTGGGCGTGGAGAACTCCGCTGACGGCGAGGCTGGCAACGACAACGGCAACGGCAAGGCGCAAGGACATGGTTTCTCTCCAGGGTCAGTGAAGCGTAGCGAGGCACGGTGCCTCTGCCATGTGCCGAAGGCTGGCATCATCCACAGCAGACGTCCCGGATGATGCAGCGGTGACCAGGGCGGCATTTCAGCGTTGAGCATCCGATAGAAGGTGTGAACCCCATGAGCCACAGCCTGGTCACCAGCATCAGTCTACCTTTCCGCTACAGCCTCGTCAGCTGCACAATCCGAAGATAGACCTCGTTTTTGGACCCCGCTTCTGGCGGGTACGAAGGCCTGCCGCAGCGCTATGCTGGTAGCTGTCCTGCGTCAACTCAGAACGGGAGAGTTTCAATGACGGCGGCAACTCCAAGTTACGTGCACGGTGCCGACTCGCGGCCACTGCTGGGCGATACCATCGGCACCTTGCTGAATCGAGTGACCGCGACGTACCCGGAGCGTCCCGCATTGGTGGCGCGAGCGCAGAACGTGCGCATGACCTATCGCCAGTTTCATACCGAGGTCGAACGCGTCGCCGCCGGACTGCTGGCGCTGGGATTGGAGCGCGGCGATCGCATCGGCATCTGGGCGCCGAATCGGGCCGAGTGGGTACTGCTTCAGTTCGCCGCGCCAAAGGTCGGGCTGATCCTGGTCAACATCAATCCGGCGTATCGCACGCACGAGCTGGAATACTCGTTGAACAAGGTCGGTTGTCGCGCGCTGGTATTGCCGCGTCGCTTCAAGACCTCGCAGTACCTGACGATCCTCGCCGAGCTGGCGCCGGAGCTGGCCAGTTGTGCGCCCGGGCAGTTGCGTGCGGCAAGACTGCCGGCGTTGCGCGAGGTCATCCTGCTTGACGAGCAGGCCGAGCCCGGGACGCACAGCTGGCAGCAGATGGCCACGCTGGGCGCCGGGGCTGCGCTGGAACGCCTGCACGCGCTGGAGCCCACGCTCAACTTCGACGACGCGGTGAATATCCAGTTCACTTCCGGCACCACCGGCGCGCCGAAGGGGGCCACCCTGACCCACCACAACATCGTCAACAACGGCTGGTTCATCGGCGAGGCGATGCGCCTCACCGAACACGACAAGCTGTGCATCCCAGTGCCGTTCTACCACTGCTTCGGCATGGTGCTGGGCAACCTGGCCTGCGTCACCCACGGCGCCTGCATGGTGATTCCCGGCGAAGGCTTCGATGCGCTGACGACCTTGCAATGTGTCGCCGAGGAAAGATGCACCGCCCTGCATGGCGTGCCCACCATGTTCATCGCCGAACTCGAGCACCCACGCTTCGCCGAGTTCGATCTCAGCAGCCTGCGCACCGGCATCATGGCCGGCTCGCCCTGCCCTGCAGAAGTGATGCGCCGGGTGGTCAGCGAGATGCACATGAGTGAAGTCACCATCGCCTATGGCATGACCGAAACCAGCCCGGTCAGCTTCCAGACCGTACCCGACGATCCGCTGGCGCGTCGCGTCGACAGCGTGGGCCGAATCCATCCGCACCTGGAAGTGAAGCTGGTCGACGAAGCTGGCCGCGTGGTTCCCCGCGGCAGCACCGGCGAGCTGTGCACGCGCGGCTACTCGGTGATGCTGGGTTACTGGGACGATCCGGCACGCACCAGCGAGGTGATCGACGAGGCACGCTGGATGCACACCGGCGACCTGGCGGTGATCGACGCGGACGGCTACTGCAGCATCGTCGGCCGGCTCAAGGACATGATCATCCGCGGCGGCGAAAACGTGTACCCGCGCGAGATCGAGGAGTTCCTCTACGGCCACCCGAAGATCCAGGACGTGCAGGTGTTCGGCGTCCCCGACGCGAAGTTCGGCGAACACGTGTGCGCATGGGTGCGCTTGCGCGAAGGCAGCCACGCCAGCGAGGCCGAAATACAGGACTACTGCCGCCACCATCTCGCCTATTACAAGGTTCCGCACTACGTTCGCTTCGTCGAAGCCTTCCCGATGACGGTGACCGGCAAGGTGCAGAAATATCTGATGCGTGAAGCCATGCTGGCCGAATCCGCGTCATGACTCTGCGCCGTGGCGCCCGCGCTTGTGTGACGGCTTGCAGAGCGCACTACATGCAACACCGGTGATTTACGTCTATCGAGACTGCGCAGTGGAGCCTGCTGGGGCGCTCACCAGACAGTGCCGACACCACCTGAGCGTTGCCGCTGGCGTTTGCGCTTGACCATTCGAGGCCTCCCAGCGGATGGCCCCGTTCAAAGATGTCCGTCAGACCCGGGCGATCTCACTCGGAGCCCTGAGCTTTCAGCAAGTGAACCCGACACCGCTGTTGTGTCTGCTTCGACCAGTCAGCAGGCAACGGGACGGGCACCCCGGCAGTAAATAAACCCGACCCATTTTTCGCCGGCACGTCGTCGGTCCAGGCCTCCATCACGCCGCATGCTGTCAGGATGGGCGGACTTACGATCAGGAGAGATCGCCATGCCTCGCCATCTCGAGGTCCGCTGCGGCACGCCGCTGGTGTTAACCGGACGGCTCACGCTTCGGCCCGAGCTTCAGGCTGTCGTGCCGCTGCTGGAAACCCAGGGCTACGCGCTGTGCCGTGCTGGCCGCAGGACGGCCGCTGGGAGCTGTGGACGCAGAAAGGCAACGTCACCAGCGGACACACTGAGACCTTCGCTTCGCGCGAGGAAGCGCTCGCGGCAGGGTGTGCTTGGCGCAGCGCCATACCGCCCTCAGCAAGTGGCCGCAGATACTGAAATTTTAATCCGAGAGGTGGTGGGGCTGGGCGGCTTGGCGGGGCGGCCACCGCGGATAAATGCCTTGATGACAGATAAATAAAGCCGCCTCCTATTTTCCGACGGAGTTCAAACGTCAACGGCAGTTGCCGGAGTCTGTACTTTCGAGTCGAATCGGGCGAGGGTTATCGACCCTCGATATTTCAACGAGTTAATCTGCCCCGTTCGGTTGACGGCTTATTTGTTGAAAGAATCCCGATGTTCAAGAAGCGATCCCGGTTCTCTCACAGCCTTTTCACCAGCCCAATGGCGTAGTTGCGGGACGGAGATGCATACGCCGACGGCGATCCACGCGCCCGACCGCTGATCAAGGTTCACGGGCGCCCGCAGGAGCAAGACATGTCTTTTCATCGCCTATTGGCAGCATCGCTTGTCATGTGCGGTACGTTGTTAACAGGTGTATCGCTCGCCCAGATCGCGCCTTCCACACCGAGCAACCCTCACCCGGTTCAGAAGGCCATCCCACCCGCCACGTCAAGACCGAAAACGCCGACGCCGGTCCGCTCACCCACGTCACCGGTACCTTCATCCGCAATAGGCATGCCTCAGCAGCGGTTGCAACAGCAACAGAGTCAACTACAGCAGCAAGACGTGCAGCAGCAGCAAGAGACATTGCGCCGAGGCGTGCAGTCAAGCACTGATCGGGCCACGCATCCCCAGGCAGATTCGACGGGCAACCCCACATCGGCCAGTTCGATTCACTAAAGAGCAGTATTGAAAGCGCGCTTCAGTTTGATCGTTCTATCCCGGCCAGTCACGGTGGACTCTGGAGGCTTACGTGGCTTCCTCTCGCGCGTTGGCGGCATGTTGTACCCGCCACGGCTTTAACGCTGCCGAGCGGTGGGAGGCAGCAAGTGAAACTGACCTCGTTCTTTTCCCAATGCGCACGAAAACTCTTGCGCAAGCTGATGATCTGACGGCGAGGTAGCCGAATTGCGGCCAAGTGAACCTCACCCGGCTTTTTGCTCGAGTGAATTGCTATGTGTCGAGCTGTCTGGATACATGCTCCATCAATCCGCCAACGTTTTTAGAGAACTCCGCCTCCAGATCAATGCCACATTTATTCGCAATAACGATAACTGACCACAAACAGTCTGCGAGTTCATGCCCTAATTTGGATTGGCAGTCATCAATATTTCGGATACCCGCATTCGCCTGAATCAGTTTTGCCAAATCACCAACGTCGCCTACGAACCCAAGTGTAAGTTCTTCCGTCGTCCAGGCGCGGCCATACAACTTGATTTCGAGCTTCTCGTAGATCTCGTTGAGTTTCAGAGCGGATTCTTCCAGTTCTCTATATTTCATGAACATTGATACCTGACGTGGGAGTTGAGCGACAGCGAGGCCGTCCGCTTGGACGAAGGGTCAGAGCGCGTTGATGCGTATCCCAAGACGAACAAAGCGGACGAAGGGATTTTATCTTCCCTCCGTCCGCTTTGCCTTATTGCCCCCCGGCGCGCTTCCCTGCATCCGACAAGACCGATCTGCCGTATGTCTATTGTCCAGCGCATCCATCATCGAACTCGATAGGGTCACTCTGGCGATGCAGTCTCCACGATCACGTCTTGTCCATCACTTGAAGCAGGAGCGACCATGCGTCATTCATCACCGGTTTCATGGTTGGTAGCCGCGGCCGCAGCATGCGCAGTGGCCGGTTGCGCAGCCCCCAGCCACTTCACCAAGCCGCAGAGTCCGGACCGCTTCACCGCGTGCGCGCCCGCGCCACACTGCGTTTCTTCGCAGGCCGCTCCGGGCAGCTTTCACTACGTCGAGCCCTTCCGTTTCACTGGAAGTGCTGCCGTCGCCCATCGGGCCCTCTCCCAAATGCTGCGTAACGTCCAGCACGCCACCGTCGAAAAAGATGACGGCAACTTCGTGCACGCCACCTTCCAGACGACCATCGGTTTCGTCGACGACGTGACCTTCGTGATCAAATCGGAAGAACACTTCATCGACGTCAAATCGAGTTCGCGGATCGGCTTTTCCGATCTCGGCGTAAACCACCGCAGAGTTGAGGGTCTGCGCAAGCAGTTCGAGGCCTTGCTACAAAACGAGTAAAGGAACCTCCGGCTGGCGATCGTGCGCGAATCAAGAGAAGCGGGCGTCCCGCCGTCGGCGGGGTAGTCGCGCAAGGTGTCTTGCTGCGTCCGTCAAAAGGATATTCATCAACCCAACGAAGCAGCGCGATACATCCCACTTCCGCGAGCGCGGCGTCGAAACAGGGGCAGAATCGACTTTGCCCCAGAGCCTCCCACTTGAAGTGAACTCTGACCCGAATGGCACTTACTTAAGCGCAAAACTCCAATTTCCGTCATTCCTGCGACAGCAGGAATCCAGTGGCTTGAGGAGATCGGAGGCACTGGATCCCCGCGTTCGCGGGGATGACGAGCTTAAGTAAGTGCCATTCCACTCTGACCCCTTTTCGTTGCCGCCCAACGCGCACAAAGGGCAATCAATCTTTGGCCCAGAACATGGCCATGTTCGATTTTTATATTCGATTAGGTGAACCCAGCCGCGTTTCATAAGCGAGTACCCGGCGGGGCTCGAGCCGCACTGTCAGTAAGTGAACCTGACCTCGCGCTTTTGGCGATAAATCTTCACGAAAAAATACAGGATGACCACCACGCCAAGAGCTGACGGCGCAATCTGCGACCAGGGCTGACCCATGCGCACCAGGTTGCCGACAAGTGCGGAAAGCATCGCAAAGATTGATGCGATCACTTTGTAGCCGTGTTCGTATTTCCACAGAAGCCGGTACCAGCGACGCGGGAACAGCCATCGGATGGTGTCGTAGGTCAGCATGGCTGCCAGCGCCCCAAGCGACGAATACACCACGATGGGCGCTTTCGTGGGGTGAGCCAGCAAGATGGGGATCAGAACCAAGGACAACCCGAGCGCTACCAGCGTCCATGCCGCATCGATCAGCGCTGGGCCTCGGTCTTTCGTGTAGACAGAACGCCACCCGCCGATCAGTTGATAGGGAACGAGGATGCTGAGGACGGCGAAAATGGGTACGAACCGGAAAAATATCGCGCCTACGATTGCCGATCCACTTACCACCAGCGTGACATAGCAGAAGACTCGACCCATGCGGCGATGCCAGGCTGTTCCCTTGGTCTTCGCGAGCATGGTGAAACCGATGGCGAGGGCGACGGTTCCGGTAGCGACGTGTATCCCAAGGTTGATGAGATGTGCAGCGGACATGGATCGAGCCCCTGTTGCGACTGGAAAGGTGATGAAAAAGTCTCGCCCGATCTTGCTTCAATGTCCGCAGGTGAACAAGCCGAACCGACGCGGCGCTTCGGTAAAGCCGGCAAAGCAAAACGCGGCAGAGACATGAGGCAGCGAAAGCTAGCGCCTGGCGCTTGAGTTCCTCCGCTCCGGTGGCGTTCTTCCCGGGGCTAATCACCTGGGCAGCGTGCGCTCGTTTAAACGGAGTAAGGTGCAAATCGCGCCAACATGGCATCGTCTGAATCTGCCCTTGCCCGACGCGCAACAATTCGAAGGCTCGACAGCGCGGGGGTGCTGTCCGGCAGGACAACGACGGGATGCTCGAGAGATCGAAAATCGCGATGTTCCTGCGCTGGCGACCCATGCAGCCGACGGACGTTCGCGCATGCACGGACATCGTTGCCGCAGACCCAGTGATTGGCCCGCGCTACGGCTCAGTCATCGAGGATCTGGGCTACGCCTGGCGCAACCTACTGGGCTCTGCGGCAGTGACCACCAGCGTTTTCGAGCAACTGCATCAGAAACGACCGAGGATCGTGGGACTCGTTGTCAGCGTTCTCGTCAGCGACGAGTACTTTCTCGAGATAAAGACTCCGCCGCTTCACTGGTTTGGGCCAGAGTTGGCGAAACGAGTCATGGGACGAGATTCTCCCGTTCTCTCCGACCGCGAAGTCCGCGACGCCAATTCGGGCGACGGACTCAATGAACTCGTGTGGGAATCCGTCGCGATGCCTGAGATCGAGCAGAGACCGGAGTTCTACCACGCCATGCTCGGTGCCTTTATCGAGGGACATCGAGGCTTCTTCTTCAAAGAGCTGATTACCTTTCAGTCGGGCAGCGTCGAGCGGGTGCAGTTCACGCTGGATTCCGGAGGACTCTATTGGA
>JBDTXA010000151.1:0-9069 GCA_040006415.1 Rhodanobacter sp. | reverse complement strand
TGCGGATAGCCGAGCATGCGCGCCAGCTGCAGGCCGGCCTGCACTTCCATGTCGACGGTGACCGGGGCGGCATCCTCGCTGACATTGTTGGGGTTGTAGGGCAGGGTCAGCATCTGCGCAGCCAATCCGGGCAGCAGCAGATCCGAAGCCATGTGACCGATGTAGCGGGGGCTGTGGAACGGCACCGACTTCTTCAGGGCGGCGGACAGCTGATGCAGCTCGCGCCGCATGCGCGACTCGAACGCGATGTAGTCCGGATGGTGTGCGGCACCGGTGGCGATGGCCGGTGGATCTTCCGGATGGAAATTGCGCCGCCAATACACATGGTCGCGCAGGAACTCGACCATCATTTTCTCGAGTAGTGCGTCATTCTCGCCGTAGGGTCCTAGGAAACAGGCATCCAGCGTGTGATCGCGCGGCTCAACGATGTTGAAGGGTTCTACGGCGCTCATACGATACGTCCTTGCAGTTCGCGACGCGGGTGATGCATACGCGCGCGCCGTAGGTAGATACAAGCAGCCAGAGCTGCGGGGATCGATGAGTACGGACTAAAGGCGCGGACGCGTTGCCCTGCTCGCTGCAGCAGCTTGTCGAACGCCTGACCGAAACGGCCGTAGCCGCGCACGGCATAGTCCATGCCTGGTTGGTGCGTCCCGGTGGAGCTCATGCCAGTGTGGGCGAGTTGCCCGTGGCCAGGCTCGCGCGCAGTGCGGTATTCCACGGCGCCAGGTCGATCCGATGCCGGGTGAGCCACTCGCGATCGAACAAGGTTTGCGCGTAGCGCTCACCGCGATCGCACAGCAGGCTGACGATGCTGCCGCGTTCACCACGCGCACGCATCGACGCCGCCAGCTGCAGGCAGGCGACCAGGTTGGTTCCGGACGAGCCGCCGTAGCGATTTCCGAACAAATCTTCCAGCAACCAAGCGGCAGCGATCGAGGCGGGGTCAGGTACCTCGATCACATGGTCGACCACGTCGAAGATGAAGCCTGGTTCGACGCGTGGCCGGCCGATGCCCTCGATCAGGGTGGGCTGGCTCGCCACGGCGTCGATGTCGCGATTGCGCCAGCCATGCACGTAGGCGCTGCCGGCCGGCTCGGCCACGCACAATCGGGTTTTCAGTCGGCGGTAGCGCAAATAGCGGCCGATGGTGGCGGAGGTGCCGCCGGTGCCGGCACCACAAACGATCCACGCCGGTTCCGGCTGCGCTTCCAGCGCCATCTGGTTGATGATCGATTCGGCGATGTTGTTGTTGCCGCGCCAGTCGGTGGCGCGTTCGGCCAGACCGAACTGATCCAGATGACAGGCGCCACGTGCAGCGTGTTCGGCCGCGCGGGCGTGTACATCGGCCGGATCATCGACCAGATCGCAGATGCCGCCCAGCGCCTCCACGTCACGGATCTTGCCTGGCGCGGTGGCCGAGGGCATCACCGCCGTGAACGACAGGCCGAGCAAGCGCGCGAACCACGCTTCGGAAATCGCCGTGCTGCCCGAGGATGCGTCGACCACGGCTTGTCCGCCTTGCAGCCGTCCGTTGCAAAGGGTGTACATGAACAGCGAGCGTGCCAGCCGATGTTTCAGACTGCCGCTCGGGTGGGAGGCTTCGTCTTTGAAATAGAAGTCGATGCCGTGGAAGCCTGGAAAATTGAGCTTGAGCAGGTGGGTGTCGGCCGAGCGCGCCGCTTCTTGTGCCAGGCAAGCCAGCGCCTCATTGACCCACTCTCGCTCGGTAGCGCGCTCCGGCTGGATGTTGCGGACGACAGATTTCATGGGGCAACCTCAATGTGTTGATCCTGCTGCGCCGGCAGTGGAAAGCGGATGGATCCACTGGGGGGCATGCGGCGACTCCACGCCAGTGAATGCCGGACAACGCCATGCTGGCGGGTGCGCGCTTCGATGACACTGACTCAAGTCAATGCCGCGCGGATGAAGTCGGCGCGTATTGTCGCAGGCCGGTCGCGATGGCCTGCATCATCACGGCGTCATGCCGTTGTGGTTGATGCAGGTCATGGCCGATGAACGCAATGCGGAAGATAGTTGCATCTAAGTCGTTTCGTGGCATTCGCATGGCTGTCTTCTATCCGTGGATCGTGCTGTTGCACCTGGCCTGCGCCATCGTGTTTGTCGGCGCGGTGGCCTTCGAGGTGGTCGTGCTGGAGTCTCTGCACCAGCACTTCGACATCACCACCGTGCAGCGCATTGAGCAGGCCGTGATGGCGCGGGTAAGGACCTACATGCCGGTGGTGGTCATCGTGCTCTTCGTCAGCGGAGGCATGCTGTTCGATATTCGTTGCGATGGTTCCGTCTGCGTTGGTTCACGCTTCGGTAACTGGCTGCTACTCAAAGTGGCGCTGGCGTTAGGCGTACTCGGCGTGTTCGTCAACGCCATGTGGGCGATGCGCCGCGGCAGGATGGACGTCTGTCGCATCAGGCACACGCACCGTATCGTGCTCGCGTTGATGGTGGGCATCGTCTTTCTTGCCAAGACCATGTTCTACTTGTAAACCGCATCCACACAGGAGTTACAACATGTCCACAGTCACGTTAAAGGGCCAGCCGATCAAGGTCGATGGCAAATTCCCCGCCGTGGGTTCCGCCGCGCCGGCGTTTGCGCTGGTGGCCGGTGATCTGTCCGATGCCACGCTGTCAATGTTTGCCGGCAAGCGCAAGGTGCTGAATATTTTTCCGAGCGTCGACACGCCGACCTGTGCCACTTCCGTGCGCCACTTCAACGAATCGGCCAGCAAGCTCGACAACGCGGTGGTGCTGTGCATCTCCGCAGACCTGCCGTTTGCCCAGGCGCGCTTCTGCGGTGCCGAGGGCCTGGACAAGGTAATCAACCTGTCGACGATGCGTGGACGCCAGTTTCTCGATGACTATGGCGTGGCGATTGCCGAAGGTCCGATGGCCGGCCTGGCTGCGCGGGCTGTCGTGGTGCTGGACGAACACGACAAGGTCATCCATGCCGAAATGGTCAGCGAAATCGCTGACGAGCCGAACTACGATGCGGCACTGAGCGCGCTGGGCTGAGCTTGATTACGGGAGCGGCTTCAGTCGCGATGCTTTTGCTTTCAAGTAACTGACGCAAGGGCATCGCGGCTGAAGTCGCCGCCCCGGGAAAACATCTCACACCGGTTTTTTCTACGGGGTGCCCACAAACGGCACGCCCAAGGGCCGCGCCTGTTCGTGCAGGCCCAGTCCATATTTCAGACTGCGGCCAATGCGCTGCGCAAATTCGAGCATCTGCGCGGCATGGACTTCGTCCAGCTCTTCGTCACATGTTTCCTGCCACATCGCCAGCCAGCGATCAAAATGCTCGGCGCGGATCGGATGCGGCCGGTGCGCGCCCATCGGGTCACCGCGATAGCTGCCGGCACGCAAGGCGACCGAGGCCCAGAACGAGGTGAGCAGTCGTTTGTGTGCATCCCAGTCGTCCACGGCGGCGTTGAAGACCGGACCGATCTGCGCGTCGCGCCGCACCTTTTCGTAGAAATGGTCGACCAGCCGGGCAAGCGCTGCTTCATCGAGTGGCGACTGTGGGTTCATGCGGGACATGACAAATCCGTGCGTGGAGCGTTGTGTGGTGCTTTTCAAGCAAAACGCATCCGGCGATGACAGCCGGATGCGTCGCTGCACAGGGGTAGCTTACTGGCCCAGGCTCAAGGTGCCCTTCATCAGCGCAGCATGGCCGGGGAAGGTGCAGAAAAGACGTACTGCTCGCCCGCTTTCAGTTTGGCGACATTGATCGTGGTGGTATCGGACTCGCCGCCGCCGATCAACTTGGTGTGCGCGATGATGCGCGTGTCGCCGGGCTTCTCGTAACTGTTGGCTGCGCCAGCCTTCATGCCATCAGAGATGACGCCGGATTCGTCGCTGCTGTGCGACAGAACCCAGTTATGGCCCATGGCGGCTTTTGGCAGTTTGCCAGTGTGCGTGAGGGTCACCTTGAACGACTTGCAAGTCTTGGGGACGGTAATCGTGCTGGTGTTGAACTGCATGGCGTCATTGGCTTCCACCGTGGTCGCGCATTCGGCGGCCAAAAGTGGGGTGGACAACATGGCAAGCAGGGCGAGCGTGATGAGTCGACGCATGTCATTACTCCCGTAGGCTGAGGATATCGACCGCCATTGTGCGATGAGCGGAGGATGTCAGCCCTGATCTGGATCACTCGGGTGGTGGACGTGCTGATCAGAGTGTGTCCTTGAGGCGCTGTCACGATCTGGCTGACTCGACGGCGCCGCATTGGGCGGAGGATCATCCATCAGCGGCAATTCGGCTGGACTGTCCAGGTCGTCAAACTGCTGATGGTTCACCGCCCAGAAAAACAGTGCCACCGCGATCACGATCACCAGCAAGGTTACGGGAATCAGCACCAGCAGGATATTCATGCGGGTATCAACCTTTCTGGCGATGTCTCCTTCAGGATGCCGCCGGATCCTGCCCGCAAGGCATTCAATACCACGATGAGCGAGCTGAGCGACATGCCGATGGCGGCGAGCCACGGCGGCACGAATCCCAGTGCGGCGAACGGTACGGCGCACAGGTTGTAGACCAGCGCCCAGCGGCGGCTCTGGGCCACGATCGATTGCGCCTGGCGCGCCAGGGATCGTGCATCGAGAAGGCCGTCCAGACGGCCATCCAGGATGATCAGATCGGCATGCGACTGGGCCAGATCGGTACCGCTGGAGAACGCCGCTGAAACATCGGCAGCCGCCAGCACCGGGGCGTCGTTGCTGCCATCGCCCACGGCCAGCGTGACGTGACCGTCAGCACCAGCCTGTTGCAGTCGCGCAAGCTTGTCTGCGGGCGACTGCCGCGACGCCCATTGGGTGACGCCGAGGCGCTGCGCCATGGCGGCGACGCGTGGCTCGGCATCACCACTGGCAATCAGTACCGTCATGCCGTCTTTTTGCAGCGTAGCGATGGTGTGCAGCGCGGTATCGCGAGCTTGCTCACTCAAGTGGAAGACGGCCACCACGCCCTGCGAATCCCCTAGCTGCAGGGCCTCGTCGTCGCTTGTTGCTTGCGGTTGTGCTTGCAGTTCGCGGATGAAACCGGCTTGCCCCAGTCGCATTGTCCGGCCCTCGACCTCACCGGCCATCCCGCGGCCGTTGACAACCTGCACGTGACTGGCGCGCATGGGCGGTCCCAGCTCACGGGCGGCATCGGTGACCGCTTGAGCCAGCGGATGGGAGCTCTCATGCGCCAGCGCAGCCGCCCACTGAAGTACCTGCTCACGGCTGAAACCGCGGCGCGGATCGATTGATCCAGCGTCCAGCTGCGGCACACCCAGCGTACCCGTCTTGTCGAACATGACGAGGTCCGCGCGGGCCAGACGATCCAGCGCCTGCGACCGGGTGACCAGTACGCCCCGTGCGGCGAGCTTGCCCAGGACACGCGTGAGGGTTACCGGAGCGGACAAGGCGAAGGCGCAGGGACAGGCGACCACGAGCACGGCAACCGTCGCTTCAAAGGCGCGGGCAGGGTCGACCATCAGCCAGCCCAGCGCGGTAAGCGCCGTCAACAGCAGCACTCGGCTGACAAAGCGGGCGACGGCGGGGTCGCTCTGGGTTTCCTCCGCCCGGACTACGCGCGCAGACAACTCGTGCAAATGGGCGGCGGCACTGTCGGCAGCGGCGTATAAAACGCGAATTTCGGCCGGCCCGGACAGCAGCACGCTGCCGGCGATGACGTGTTCGCCCTGCCGACGTTCGACCGCACGCGATTCACCAGACCACAAGGCTTCGTCCAGGCTGGCTCGCGGGCTCAGCAATTCGCCGTCGGCCGGCACGGTGCGACCCTCGGCCACATGCACCTGGTCACCGGGCTGCAGATTCATGGCGGCCACGGTTTCCAGCTCACCATCGGCACGACGGCGCGTGGCCAGCAACGGCGTGGCATCGATCGCCGCATCGCCAAGGGCTCGACTATGCTGCCGCGATCTCAGCTCCAGATAGCGTGCGCCAAGCAGCACGAAGACAAACATGCTGATCGAGTCAAAGTAGATCTCGCCGTGGCCGCGTATGGTGTTGAAGCTGCTGGCGATGAAAACCAGTCCAACCGCCAGTGCCACCGGGAGGTTGATGCCGAGCGTGCGGCGCTTCAGCTCGTTGGCAGCGTCGCGGTAGAACGGCAGTGCCGAGTAGAACACCAGCGGAATCGAGGTGAGAAATGCCAGCCAGCGAAACAGGCTGCGTGTACTGAAGTCGACGAATTCGACCGCGCCGATGTAGATAACGAAGGCATACGTCATCACCTGCATCGCGCACATGCCAGCGACCAGCAGTCGTTTCAGGGCGCCGTGCATCTCCTCTTCGCGCGGATCGGCGATGTGATCGTGCTGCAAGGGGATGGCGGCGAAGCCGGCATTTTCGAAACTTTCCAGCAGTCGCGGCAGCGAGGTGGCGTCAGCATCCCACGTCACCCGAATGCGATGCGCGGTGCGATCAATGGCTACGCGGCGAACGCCCGGTAGCGTGTGGATGCGCTGCTCCAAGAACAGCAGCCGGCGCCTGTCCTGCAACGGGCCGACGCGCAGCGCGACTTCACTGCAGCCATCGGATCGCCGACGAACTACCTGGGCAGCGATCGAAGGATTTGCCCACGCCGCACTGGTATTCATGGCTCCGGGGACGCGGTTGTCCCAGGTGACGCCGGCGGCGTCGTGTGAGGCGTGCGGTGCGCCGTAACCGGCATCCCCAGCACGGTATGCCCGGTTTCGAGCGCTTCGTCGGTGTGCCGGCTTCCGGCAACGATGATCCAGATGCAGCCGGCCATGGACACCAGAAAAAAAGCGGCACCCAGCCAGATAATGGGCTGACGGTACCAGCGCCGATGCGCTGGCTGGCGGTCGTGGTCAGGAGTCGTCATGGCCTTTTTTTGGCGCAACATCGCCCTGATGAGAGAGGTGGTACACGTAGGCGGCCAGAACCCGGACCTGATCATCGGACAGCCGTTTACTCCATGCCGGCATCGCGCCCTGGCGACCGCCGCCGATGCTGCGCTCGATGTCCGCCAGCTTGCCGCCGTGGAGCCAGATGTGATCGGTGAGGTTCGGCGCGCCGAGCGCCGGATTGCCCTTGCCCTCCGCGCCGTGACATGCGGCGCAGGTAGCGAACAACGGTTTGGCGGCCGCCGCTGCGGCTGCGTCATGCGGCGCGCCGGAAAGACTCAGCACGTATTGCGCAAGATGCTTGACGTTGTCCTCGCCCAGGCTGGCCCAAGGCGGCATCAGTCCGCTGCGACCGTCGTGGATGCTGGCCAGAATGTCCTTGCCGCTGCCGCCGTAGAGCCAGTCGTCGTCGATCAGGCTGGGCGCGCCCAGCTTCACATTGCCGTAGCCACCGCGACCATGGCATGCGGCACAATTGTCGACGAACAGACGTCCGCCCATTTGCAGCGCGGCGGGATCGTTGGCCAGTTGCTCGACCGGATACTGCCGAAATCGCACAAGCAGCTCATTCATCTTGGCATTGTTGGAGGCTTCGTCACGCGCCAGTTCGCCGTGCGAGGTCCATCCCAGCAGGCCTTTGTGATCGCCGAATCCCGGGTACAACGCAAGATAGGCAAAGCCACTGACGAACATGGCGGCGGAGAACCAAACCCACCACTGTGGCAGCTTGCGTACACCTTCCCTCAGCGTGCCGTGGGCCCATACATGTCCGCTGGTGTGATCGGGCAGGGTCGGAATCTTTACCCGCGGGGCCCACAGGAACAGGAACAGGGTAATACCCAGGTTCAACACAATCAGAAACATCACCCAAAGTGACCAACCGCTGCTCATCACTGTTGCTCCTTGGTCGATTCCGTCGCATGGTCAGGCGCTGCAGCGGGCGAATCCTCGAGCGGAATCTCCGACATGCGTCGAAAGGTCTCGCGATGCCGCTTGCGCCACGCCCAGATCCAGATGCTGACGAAAATCAGCATCAGCAAAACCGTCACCACCCCGATGATGTGACCCCAGACCGGATTCATGGCGGGGACACTCCGTGGCCGACGGGCACCGGCACGGTGGCCGCAGGCTCGTTGAGGATGCCCAGACCCTGCAGATAGGCAATCAGCGCATCCATTTCGGTCTTGTCCTTCACTGCCTCCGGCGCCTGTGCAATGTCCTTGTCGGTGTAGGGATCGCCCAGCATCCGCAGCGTGCGCATGCGCGCCTGCACTTCCGCCGCATCGAGCTTGTTGTGTTCGAGCCACGGATAGGCCGGCATGTTTGACTCCGGCACCAGCTGCCTTGGGTTCTGCATATGCATCAGCTGCCAGGCATCGGTGTATTTGCCACCGACGCGGGCCAGATCCGGCCCGGTCCGTTTTGAGCCCCACTGGAAGGGCCGGTCGTAAACCGATTCCTCGGCAGTGGAGAAGTGTCCGTAGCGCTGGGTTTCGGCACGGAGCGCGCGGATCATCTGCGAGTGGCACAGATAGCACCCTTCGCGCACGTAAACGTCCCGGCCCATCAGGCGCAACGCGTCGTAAGGCTTGACCCCCGGAGGAGCTTTTACCGAATGCGCCTGGACAAACAGCGGGGTGATCTCCGCCAGGCCACCGAGGGACACCATGATCGCGATCAGGATGCCCAGCAGGCCGGCGTGTTTCTCGATTGCTTCGAAGTGTTTGTAAGCCATGATCTCGTCGTCCTCAGCCGATGGCCGGCAGGGGCTTGGGCACCTGATCGGGATGAGGTTCCGGAATCGGCACCGGGATCGGCTTGATCAGGTGGGCGCGGGCGTCGGCGGCGGTATGCCACAGGTTCCACGCCATGACCACCATGCCCGAGAGGATGCACAAGCCGCCAAACCAGCGAATGACGTACATCGGCTTGATCGCGATCAGGCTGTCGATGAAAGCGTAGGTGAGCGAGCCGTCCGGTTGCGTGGCGCGCCACATCAGGCCCTCGGTGACGCCAGCGGTCCACATCGCGCCGACATACAACAGCGTGCCGACCATGTGCAGCCAGAAGTGCACTTCCATGCCTTTGTGTGAGTACATCTCCGGCCGGCCCAGTGCACGGGGCGCCATCGCGTACAGCGAACCGATGGTGATCATCGCCACCCAGCCGAGCGAGCC